>WHSP01000012.1 GCA_009380025.1 Gemmatimonas sp.
CGGCAAGACGACCATTGTGAGCCTGATCGCGCGGTTCTACGACGTGACGGGCGGCGCGGTGAGGATCGACGGCGTCGACGTGCGCGAGCTGGATACGGGCAGCCTGCGCCGCCAGATCGGGATGGTGCTCCAGGACCCGTACCTGTTCCACGGGACGCTGCTGCAGAACATCCGCTACGCCAAGCCGGAGGCTGGCCTGGACGAGGTGATCGTGGCCGCTCGGGCGGCGAACGCACACGATTTCATCGTCAAATTCCCGCACGGCTACGAGACGCTGGTGGGCGAGCGGGGGCAGACGTTGTCGGGCGGCGAAAGGCAGCGGATCTCGATCGCGCGTGCCGTACTCCACGACCCGCGTATCCTCATCTTCGACGAGGCCACGAGTAGCGTGGACACCGAGACCGAGCGGCACATCCAGGACGCGTTGGATCGGTTGATTACGGGGCGGACGGTGTTCGCCATCGCGCACCGACTGTCGACCCTCCGCAAAGCTTCGCGGCTGTTCGTCATCGAAAGCGGGCGGATCGTCGAGGAGGGCGCGCATGCGGAGCTGCTGGCGCGCGAGACGGGCCGTTACCGCCGGCTTGCGGAGATGCAGGCGTCCCTCGCCTAACAACGGTCTCCCGCACCCGCACCATGTCCCTGTGAAGTAACGATGGGGACCGGTACGGGGACGGGTACGGGTACGGGAACGGAACGGCAACCAAAGAACGTATCGAAGATGTATTGATTTGCCGCCAGTAGTTCGTGGCTGAAGTCCTCGACGTATTCGAGGTCGACAAGAGCCGTCGTCATCCCCGCGGAGGCGGGGATCCAGCTGCTCCGTAGGCTCCCAGCCACTGGATTCCCGGGTTCGCGGGAATTGACGACTCTCGCGACGAAGATACGGTGCCGTACTTCTGCCATCGCGGACGAAGGAAGTGCAATATGAACACGACAAGCTCGACGGAGGCCGAGTGGTTTCTGGATAACGACGCTCCGCGGCTGACGCGGGGCGCCGACGGGCGACTCTGGCATGGCGCGGGCGACGATGCACGCCCGGTCACCGTGCGGCGCTGCTTTCCATGGTCAGAGCCGGGCCGCTTTGTCTCGCTTCGGGACGATTCGGGCGCGGAGGTCGCTCTGGTCAGTCACCCGGCCGAGCTGGATCCGAGTTCGCGCGAGGCGCTCGAGAGTGCCCTTGCCGAAGCCGGTTTCCTGCTCGAGGTCACCCGCATCTTCGCGGTAAAGGATGAAGTGGAGGTCCGCCACTGGCGGGTTGAGACCCGCCAGGGCCCACGCCGCTTCCAGACTCGGCTGGACGATTGGCCTCGGCTGCTTCCCGGGGGCGGTTTCCTCCTCCGCGACGTAAGTGGCGACCTCTACCGGATTCCGGAGCCGGAGGCGCTGGACAGACACGGCCAGTCGCTGCTTTCGCCGTTCGTGGACTGAGGCTGCCACCTCGGCGAAACATCGGCCGGGGCGTTACGCCCCGCACTCGAGATCGTGCCGGAGGGCTCCATCTCATGACTCGCAGCGCCGCTGCGCCAACGCTGGTCTTCATCTTCGGGACGCCCGCCGTCGGCAAGATGACGGTGGGCTTCGCTCTGGCCGAACATCTCACCCCCGCGGTCGTGGCCGAGAGGATCGTCGAACACTTCGGCCTGCCGCGCGCGGAACCGGCGGCGGACCGGGCACGCTCGTAGAGGCCCTCTCGAAAACGGGCGCAGATATTGCCATAAATACCTATACAACAATAGGTTACGGCCATTGACAACCCGACCCATGCCGCGCAACGGCGACCGGCCGGAGATGGCCGGGCCAGATTCGGGAACCGAGTGCCGCCACGGGGCGCGCTCCGGGGGGGTCTCGGCCGCCACGCGGCGGGCAGGAGCGGCGGCAGCCCGCCGACAGACCCGGATCGAAACCTCCGAGAAGTACTCAGGGAGGACCACGTGATAGCAACTCATCGAAGCGAGAAGGCGGCCGGCGGGGTCGGACGGCGATCGCTCGGCGTCATATTACTCGTCCTCGCCAGTGGGGCCGGCTGTTCGACGCTCCGCGTCGAGACCCTTCCGGCACCAGGCGCGGACTTGGGCGGGAGGACGACGTTTCGGATGACCGGCGAGCCGGCGGAGGCACGGACCGTCCGACTCATCTCGCTCGACGATCCGGAGGTGCGGGCCGTCGAGGTCGAGTCGACCGTCGAGCCGATGCTCAACAACTCGATCATGGACGACATCGTCCGGTACGACATCCAGCGAGCGTTCGAAGGGCGGGGGTACTCGATGACGACGGGGGATGCGGACCTCGAGATTGCGTACCATGTCCAGGCACGGGAGCGGCGGGAGCTGGAGGATTGTGATCGAAGGCACTACTATCGATACCGAAGCTGCCGAGTCGACGAGTTCACGGAAGGAACGGTCGTGATCGACGTCCGCGACCCGGCCACGGAGGAGCTTCTCTGGCGAGGCAGCGGCGTCGCTGAGGTCTCCGACGATCCGCAGAAGTACCAGGAGCAGATGCGAGAGGCAATCAGCGAGATCGTTTCGCGCTTCCCAGCGGCGAACTACGCGCCGGCGACCGCCCCATCGTCTCCGAGCGGCGAGTCCATGTAGGGCGGGTTGCCAGTTGCCGGTTGCCGGTAAACCCCATACCTGGCAACCGGTCGCTGTCTTGCCCAGGGGCGCCGCCGAGGCACCGAATGCACGGCCAGATCGCCGTCCGAAAGCGGACACCAATTCCCAGAATCGGACACTTCCTCGACAGTCACGTTCGCCTGCACAGCCTACCGAATCTGGCTTTCCCCTTATGGGAGGCCGTGGTTTGACATGTCGGTCCGCCGACGCGACGTTGGCATCGTCCTTCCAGGTCGCTGGCAGGAAAACGCGCATCCGCAGCGTCCGCGGCACGACAGCGAATGGCGAGTCCCCGTGCCGGGCGATGTGCGACCCCAGGTTCAGATCCGTCGCGAGTCGAAGGATCGCTGATAGCTCTCCATGACTACCATTGCCAACGACTTCCGTTTCGCCTTTCGCCGGCTGGCTGGAGATCCCGGTTTCAGCGCCGCCGTTCTCCTCACACTGGCACTCGCGATCGGCGCCAACGTAGCGCTGTTCACGGTAGTGAATGGGGTGTTGCTGCGCCCTCTTCCGTATCCGGAGGCGGACCGCATCGTGGAGATCCGCCACCACGCGCCAGGCTTGGACTTGCCCGAGTTGAGGTCCTCGGCTGGTTTGGTGGAGTTTTATCGCGACCGTGCGAATTCCGTGACGGAGGTGGCGGCGATCCAGACGGGGTCGCGGAATTTGAGCGGAGATGATCGCCCCGAGCGCGTTCCGACAATCGAGGTCACCCCCGACTTCTTCGATGTTCTCGCTATTCAGCCCGTTCTGGGGCGGCAGCTCGTGGAGGCGGATGCCCAGGAGGGGGCGCCGCCCGTGGCGATCCTGACCTACCCGACCTGGCAAGCCAGCTTTGGTGGCGATCCCGAGATCGTCGGTCGAATGGTGGAGGTGAGCGGCACGACCACAGAAATCGCGGGCGTCATGTCCCGGAGTTTCGCCTATCCAGACCCCGAGACGGCGTTGTTGCTCCCTCTTTCGGTGGACCCGTCCGCCGAATTCGGAGCATTCGGCCTCACGTCGCTCGCTCGCTTGGGTCCGGGTGCGGACGTTGAGGCGACGCGCACTGAGTTGAACGCCTTACAGCAGAGTCTTCCGGAACGTTTTCCCGACCTGAGCGCCGACTTCTTCGAGTCGGCTGGCTGGTCTGTCAGTGTGGAGGCGCTACGGGACCGAATGGTGGGCGATGTCGCTCCTACGCTCTGGGTGCTGCTTGGCACAGCGGGGCTGGTACTCCTCATCGCCGGGGCGAACGTCGCGAATCTCTTCCTCGTGCGGGCCGAATCTCGGCGGCGGGAGGTGGCGGTGCGCGGAGCACTCGGTGCGAGCGGCGCGCGGATCGCACGCACCTTCCTGGCTGAAAGCCTGTTGCTCGGCCTGTCCGCTGGCGTTCTGGGGGTGTTGTTCGCCGACGGCGTCGTCGAATTGTTGCGGGCACGGGGACCCGTCGATCTGTTGCCTCGCCTGCAGGAAGTCAGTGTCGATGCTACCGTGCTCGTGTTCGCCGCTGCCGTGAGCGTGCTCGCCGGTCTCGCGCTGGGCTTGTTGCCGGTACCGAGCATCATACGCCAGCCAGCCGCAGCCGTGTTGCATGGAGGGCGCGGCAGCACGGCCGGACCGGCGCGTCACCGGGCGCGACGACTGCTGATCGTGATCCAGATTGCCCTTGCACTCGTGCTCCTCGTCGGTGCGGGGCTCATGCTCCGCAGCGTGCTTCGGTTGCGGTCAGTCGACCCGGGCCTTCGGGCGGAAGGCGTGCTCAGCGTTGGCGTTGGCCTCGGGGAGGCGCCGGAGCGCTCCGCTGCCGTCGCCTTCTACCACCGCCTCCTCGAGGAGGTGGCCGGGCTTCCCGGTGTCGTCGACATGGGCGCGACAACCAGCCTGCCGGTTCAGCCAGTCGGTTACAATGGCGGATCATTCGAGATCGAATCCCGACCCCTCGCTGACGACGCGCTGCCGCTGGTCGCCATGTGGCATGTGGTCACGGACGGCTACTTCGAGACGGTGGGTATCCCGCTACTCGAAGGCCGCACGCCGGTCCGCGCCGATGCGGAGGGAGGACGGCCAGTCGCGTGGGTGAACGAAACGTTCGCCCAAAGGTACCTGGACGGCCGCGCACTCGGAGAACGCATACGAATCAGTCCCGACGCGGCCTGGACGGAGGTTGTTGGCGTGGTAGGCGATGTGCGCAACTTCGGGCTCGACGAGGCAGTCCAACCGTTCATCTCTTTACCCATGACCGCGACCGGGCCAGTCAGCGGACTGGAGGTGATGCAGTTCGTTGTCCGGACGAACGGGTCGCCTACGAATCTCGTACCTGTCATTCAGGACGCGGTGCGCCGTGTGGACGCGACGGTACCGATCACGGCGGTTCGCACCATGGAGGAGATCATCGCATCGTCCACGGCACGGACGGCTCTGACGATGGTGCTCCTGACGATCGCCGCTGGGGTTGCGCTGGTGCTCGGCGTGGTCGGCCTCTACGGCGTGATCAGCTACCTTGTTACGCTTCGGCGGGCCGAAATCGGGGTGCGGATTGCCCTCGGTGCGCGGCCCGAGTCAGTCCGCAGGATGATTTTGCGGCAAGGGATTGGGCTAACGCTGACGGGGGTTGTCGTCGGGCTGATCGCCGCAGTGGCCGTAACACGTGTGCTGGCCTCTCTGCTCTTCGAGGTCTCGGCACGCGACCCGGTCACGTTCGCAATCGTGGCCGGCGTGCTCACGCTGACGAGCCTGGTGGCCTCCTACGTGCCCGCACGTCGCGCCACGCGTCTCGATCCGATGGTTGCGCTCCGGACGGAATGAGTAGTCCCCTCATCCCGTTTGCAGCATCGCCGCGCGAAGGGATTCTGGAAGGCGAACGGCACGGAGGTACGGGCTCGAAACAATGTCGATCTGGGGATGCTATATTCGATGTGTTTAAGGGCGGCGTTCCATGTCGCGCGGCCGTCCGAATAGCGGGAATCCACTTCCTGGCTCTCAACCATCCCAATCCGGAGGCATCATGGCCACCACGCGAACCGGAGTCGAGCGGGGCCAATTTCTGTGGCACGAGCTCGTGACGAGCGATCTGGAGCCGGCGATCGACTTTTACACCAACGTGATCGGCTGGAGAACAGAGGCCTACGACTTTCAAGGACACGAGGGACCCGCCTACACGATGTGGATTGCCGGGGAATCACCGGTGGGGGGCGTCATGCAGATCGATCGAGCGACGATGGGTGACATCCCTCCCGGCTGGATCGGGTATGTGCAGACGCCGGATGTCGACGCAACCGTCGAGCAGGCGAAGAACCTGGGCGGCAGCGTGATCGCGGAGCCCATGGATCTGCCGACCGTCGGCCGTATGGCCGGGCTGGCCGATCCACAGGGGGCCACGTTCTGGATACTGGCGCCCAGCGGCGAGCCCATGCGGGAGCCTCAGGAACCGGGAACCTTCTCCTGGAATGAGCTCGCTACGACGAACTACGGCGCCGCATTCGACTTCTACAGCCGTCTCTTCGGTTGGAGGCAGTGGGACGACGAAGACGTTGGCGGCGGAATGATCTACCGAATGTTTGGCCAGGGCGACAAGATGTACGGAGGCATATTCAACAAGACAGCCGATATGCCGGGCCCACCGCATTGGTTGTATTACGTGAAGGTCAGCGACATCGAGGCCGCCATCGTACGCGTGACGGAGCGCGGTGGAAAAGTACTAAACGGTCCGATGGAGGTGCCCGGGGGTGACCGTGTGGCCGAGTGCGTGGACCCACAGGGCGCCGGCTTTGCGCTGCACGAGATCAAGAAGTAGAGGGCTATCGGCTATCGGCTTATCGGCTCCGACCATCGGTGGTGCCTTCCAAGCGGTGGGTCCGCTGAAATCTGAGAGCCGATAGCCGATCGCTCATTCCTTTTCCCCCCGCGCGGCCGCCTTCGCCGCGGCCAGATACCCTGGCTTGAGGCCGAGGAGGTTGGAGATCTTGCGGGTGAGATACTCCTCGTGTTCGGCGATGTCCCCGTCCGCCAGGACGAGACCCCACATGATCTCCGCCAGGACCATCTTCTGCCCGAGGTCGTAGCCTTCCTGGAGCTGAGACGTGAAGCGAAAGTAGTCGACCGAGCTCTGCCGCTCTTTCTCGGCCAGCTCCATCAGCTTGTGTCCGGCATCGGGAGGCAGCGAGAAGTGCCTGGCGAGCACCGTTTCTAGATGACTTCGCTCCTCGCCGGAGAACTCGCCATCCGCATGCGCCACGTCCAGGAGCAGGACGCACGCTGCGAGGTGCAGGGGTTCGACACCCACAGCCGGTTCCGAGGGTTCCTCCAAAGGCGCGGATTTGGTGCCGAAGAGCGAGCGGATCGAGTCGATGAGCATAGGCCCAAGAGTGCAAGGGGAAAGAAGTCGTCGACAAACGCCCGTATCCGGCCACACCCTTCTTGCGGTTGCCGACCTCGAATCTGATATTGCCCCACGTCGGCAGCCTTCCGCCAGTCTTGGGCGCCCCCGCCGCCAACTCCGTCAAGAATGCTTCTCCATCCGTCTGCTAGGCATTCCAAGGTCGATGCCGTGCACCTTGTCCTTTGCATGATCGTGCGGGACGAGTCGGCCGTCATCGAGCGCTGTCTGAAGAGTGCCTTCCCGATCGTGGACGGTTTCGTGATCTGCGACACGGGTTCACAGGACGACACCGTGGAGCGGGCCCGGGCGAGCGCCGAGCGCGCCGGGATACCGGGCCAGATGTTACGCCACCAATGGGTGGATTTCGGGCGGAACCGGACGATGGCGGCGATGGCGGCGCGCAGGTTCGTTCAGGAGTGCGGGTGGGCGCCGGACCGAACGTACCTGCTATTGCTGGACGCGGACATGGTCCTGCACGTCGATCCGGTGTTCGACTCGCAGTCACTCACCGAGAGCTGGTATGACGTGCTTCAAGATGACGGGGTGATCCAGTACCGGAACCCCCGGTTGATCTGCCTGCGCAGCGAGTGGGAGGCGGTCGGGCCGACTCACGAGTACTGGCGGCCAGTTGGGGCAGGGGCGACGGGCCGGCGCCTGGACACGCTGTTGATCGAGGACCGGGCGGACGGCGGGAACCGAGAGTCCAAGTACGAGCGTGACATCAATCTCCTGCGCGAAGCGCTGCGAGCGGAGCCCGAGAACTCTCGCTGCGTCTTCTATCTTGCCCAATCGTTCTTCGAAACGGGTCGGTGGGCTGAGGCGGCCGACTGGTATGGGCAGCGTTGGAGGATGGAGGGGTGGGCCGAGGAAGGCTGGTACGCCCGCTATCGGGAAGGGTTGTGTCTTTTGAAGATGGGAGAACGGGAACGCGGAGCGGGGACGTTGTTGGAGGCGTTCGATGAGCGGCCAGAGCGGGCGGAACCCTTGTGGGCACTCGCGCGGCACTATCGAGAGCTCGGGAAACATCAGGCCGCACTGCCGCTCGTGCTCCGCGGCCTCGAGATCCCCTATCCCGCCGAGGACGTCCTCTTCGTCGAGAGACAGGTCTACGAGTGGCGGCTCTGGGAGGAGCTGATGATCTGCGCTTACCACTCCGGACCCCGCTACCTCCTGTTCGGATTGGAAGCGTGTGAGCGGCTGTTGGCGCAGCCGGGCCACAACTCGGCGTTCTACGACTACGTGGCCGGCAACGAGGCCTTCTATCTCCCCGTTCTGGCGAGCCGGAAGGCGGGACGCCTCGCCCCCGCCAGCGACGGCTCCGCCCCGGACGTCGACGAGCATCGGCTTTCGGTCCCTGACGAGCCGGAGGTCGCCAAGGGGCTTTTCGTCTTCTCTTGCCGTCCCCTGGTGATCGGGCGCCGGGGCGAGTCGGCGGGGGAGACCGACCCGATTGCCCGCCGGGAGGTCGGGATCGGCCCACTCGAGGCACGATGCGACATCCCGATGGTGTCCCTGTCGGCAGCCGGGGAGCGCTGGATCACCCTGGTTCGGGAGATCCTGCCGGGTCCTGCCGGTCCGGTCCACGCCCACCGATGGCTGGAGTTCGATGCGGGCTCGGCCGTGGCGCGCGTGAGCCGACCGTTCGCCTTCGAGGCGCCGGCCGTCGAGTCGGCGGATGCGCTGCAGGACGTGGATGGATTGAGCGTACGGATCGAGTACCAGGTGACCGGCGGCGCGCGAGCGTACGTCGAATGCGCCTGGAAGAGCGTGCGCTCCGCCGTGGCCGAAGGACGGCAGTTCCAGCTCCAACGAAATGCGTCGGCTTCCGGTGCTGGCGCCGATGAAGACGCCGTGCAGGAGAGCAGGCCTATCGTGCACACCTCCGCGGCGGGTCGATGACCAAGGTCGCGAATGAGCAACGACAGAATGGAATTACCTCTGAGACGAGAGTACTACTCATGTTGCAGTTCTCTGTGCTCTCGGCGTCTTAGCGGTAAAATTCTGGCTGAATGTTGCGCTCAGCCGAATTCGGAGCGTGGAGGAGGCTGTTCGATGGCTGTGTTCCCCTCGACGATCTCGGCGCGCGCATAGTTCTCAGGACGTACCGGCTTGCTCGCCAGACGCCGCAGCAGCGCCAGCTGTCCGGTATGTGTCAGCGCGTCCGCGACGGGACCCTGAAAGAGGCGCCGGATGACCTTCGGCTCCGGCGAGTCGACCGAGGCCAGGTAGGCATCGAGCGCGCTCAGTCCCGCAAAGAAGCGATCGACCTCCTCAGGCCAAGGTCGAGGTTCCACTTCTCGCCACCGGACCTGACCCTGGGCCATCGTCAAAGCCCAGTCCATCAAGTCTCCCATGTGCGCGAGGATCGCCAGCGGCGTACGCGTCGTGGTCCCCACCCGGAAGTCAGCGAACTCTTGTGGAGCGTCCCGAAGCACCTTGCTCGCGCGATAGGCGAGCGTGGCAAGAGTATGCCGTAGCGGGACGGACTTGGGGTCGGTTGGTGCCGTCGGTGACTCGAGGATCGTCACTGTGTCGTTGTCGGCCATTGGGACTCGTGGATGAGGTGAAGCAAGCGCAGTAGAACGGATATCTGGCGCTACTCATCAGCGCCAGACCTGCCCGAAAGAACTACTCTTTCACCGCGAGATCCACGTGACGGGAGGAACGTTGAGATCAGCCCAGCAGTCAGACCGCGTCTGAAACCGATGTGAAGTTGAAGTCACGGACTTTGAGCGCCGGTACGATCACCGACGCGCTGGCCGAGCCGTCCTCGGCGCGGAGGACGCGTTGGGATTCGCCCATCATTTCGATGTTGTTGAGGATGTGGATCGGGGACTCGTTCCAGCGGAGGTTCTGAACCGCGCCGGCGACCTGACCGTTCTCGATGAGGAACGTGCCGTCACGGGTGAGGCCGGTGTAGAGGATGGTTCGCGGACCGACCGAGCGCATGTACCAGAAGCGCGTCACGAGAAGGCCGCGTTCCGTGCTCGCGATCATCTCCTCGAGGGTGGCATTGCCGCCTTCCATCATGAACGAGCCGGAGGCGAAGCCGGTGGGGGAGACGCCCTGCTGGTCTGCCCAGTAGCGGTCAAAGACCAGGTTCCGGAGAACGCCATCCTCGACCCAGACCATGCGCCGATTCGGCAGGCCTTCACCGTTGAAAGGGTCGGTCAGGAGCCTTGGATCGGTCGGATCCGAATAGAGGGTGACGCGTTATCGACGATGCGTTCGCCGATGCGGGTGCCCTCATCGGGTCGGGCGAAATAGGAGCGGCCCTCGGCGGCGGAGCGCGCCTGGAGTTGGCCGAACGTGAAGCCGACGAGGCTTCCGACCGCTTCGGGTTCCAGGATGACAGTCCACGGGCCGGGGTCGATCGGCTGCGGGTTCTGGGATAGCTCGGCCTTCCGCAGCGCCCTCTCCGCGAGCTGGGCGGCGTCTACAGCGGACCAGTCGTGCTGGCTCGTTCCCGCCCACCCGGAACCCGTTCCGTCGGGCGTTCGCACGGTGGTGCTGAGCGCGACACCGGTCGAGCGGGTGTAGGCGAAGAGGCCGTGCGAGTTGGCGACGGCTTCCGAGCGTGCGCGCATGGGAAGGAACCCGGTCGAGACGAAGCCCCGGGCCTGCGCCTCGCGGGTCATGGAGCGTACGGCCTCCGCGCGGCCTTCGGCCTCTAAGCTCGCGGTCGTCTCGAACCAGCGCTGGCCCTCCGCGGGATAGGTCTGGGGCTCCAACTGGCCCATGTACTCGGGGTCTTCTGGTGCCAGGCGGGCGATGCGCTCGCTCGTCTCTACTGCCCGGCGGAGTGAATCATCATCAAACGCGTTGGTCGTCGCCGAGCCCAGCCGAGTTCCGAACGCGCTGGTCAGGCTCACGGTCGCGTTCCGCGTCTCGCCCGACGTCGAGATCTGGTTCACGGCGAAGCGGGTGTTGCCGTCGAGCCCGCTGGAGATGTTGACCCGGGCCTCGTCCGCTTGGGACATAGCGAGCGCACGCTCGGCGAGCTCGCGAGCTTCGGCTTCGGTGAGGTATGGCATCAGACGTAGAAGGTGCCAGTTGTCGTGCCAAAAGTGCGCAAACACCAATGGCGATGGGAATCAGCTTCCTGGGACGCGGGCCTCTGGCCCGCATGGACGCTTCGTGTTGTGCGGGCGAGACGCCCCCGTTCCCAGGGGGAACTACGCCCCCGTATTGATCACCGAAACACCGCGGAACCGCGACGGAACGCAGCCGTGGGAGACGGCGTTCGACTGCGATGGCTGCCCCTTACCATCGTTGAAAGCCCCGCCCATCGCATAGGTACTGGGTCCACCGATCAGGTCCATCGAGTTCCAGAACTCGGGTGTCCGAAGCTGGTACGAGACGTCCTTCAGCATGCCCCCGATCCGGCCGTTCCGGATCTCGTGGAAGACCTGCCCGCCGAATTGCGCGTTGAAACGCTGCTGATCGATCGAGAACGATCCATCACCATCGATCAAGATCCCGTTCTCGACGCCGTCGATCAACTCCTCGAGGGACACATCGCGTTCCGGATGCGGAAGCAGGTTCATGTTCGGCATCCTGTGGAACTGGACGTCAGCCCAGCTCTGTGCGTACGACTGGCCATGTGAGGTCGCCGGCTGGCCACTCTCCCGATACCAATCGTCCAGGTAGTGAACCAGCTCGCGCGTCGTCTGCAGGTCCCACAAGACCCCGTCCTTGACGATGAGGTATTCGCGCGGAGCGACCCCTTCGTCGTCCCATCCGGCGACCGAGAGGGCCCCCGGCGTGGAGCGCTCCGCCTGGATGTTCATGAGGTCGCGGCCATAGCGGAAGCGGCCGAGATACTCCTCGAGCGGCCAGATGAAGGAAGTGCCGGCGTAGTTGGCTTCGAAGCCCATGATCCGGTCGAGCTCGGTCAGCAGCCCGTGCCGTCGCCTCCACCTCTTCGACGCCCAGCTCACGAGTCGCCGCGAAGCCCCACGCGCCGTTCGCCAGTACGCGGACCCCAAGGCCGATCGTCTCGCTGTCCCCGATCGACTGGACCCGGTTCTCCCGTGTTACGATCGATTGGTTCCGGTTGCGGCTGACCCGCACATCTGCGTACTCGGCACCGGCCATTCGGGCGGCATCGAGGGCCCGCATCATCAGGTCGCGAGCCACTGCGTCGGCCGTCGGGAGCACCCCCCCACGCGCGGGTCGACGAACTGAGGCGCGCAACCGGCGGCCAGCCCGGCGCCGATCAACGTCCCGTGTCGGATGAAGTCGCGGCGTTTCAATGGCAGTCCTCGATGACGGTTCGTCCGTGAGCGTATCCAGCGGAGAGGTCTACCGCAGAGTCGCCGAGTACGCAGAGTTGCCGGCACCCGGGAACTCTGACAAAACCTACGCACCGAGGAGGATACGGAGCTGGTGTTCGGGGATCAAGGAGAACGTGCCAACCGGGTGACGTACCACCCCTCCCTCACCGGCGGCCCAATGGCTACCTTATCCGAGCAAGCAGCGGCACGGGCGCAAGTGTGCTGCCTCGTTCCCAATCCTCGACACTTCCCAAGGAACCGATGCACCGGATCTTGGTCGCCGCTGTCGTTGTTCTCGTCGCTGCGTCGGAATCGACCGCTCAGACGGTCGAGCCTCGGTACGCCAGCGAGATCGAGACCCTCGCGAGTACACCGACGGTTGAGGCCGCGATGCAAAGGATCGAAGCCCTCGATCCGTGGGGGATGGAGCGTCTCGTGGAGTTGAACGAGATCCCGGCCCCTCCCTTCGGCGAGGAAGCGCGGGCCGAACGTTTCGCGGAGCTACTTCGGGAGGCGGGTGCCGACTCGGTCTGGATCGATGCCGAGGGGAACGCCGTCGGGCTACTGAGGGGGCGCATTGGCGATCGCACGGTCGCTCTGGGCGGGCACCTCGACACCGTCTTCCCCGAGGGTACGGACGTGACCGTCCGCGAGGTCGGGGATACCCTCTTCGCCCCCGGAATCGGGGACGACACGCGCGGCTTGGTTGTGGTCCTCACGGTGCTCCGCACCATGGCCGAGACCGACCTTCAGACCGATGACGACGTCTGGTTCGTAGGTACAGTGGGTGAGGAGGGGTTAGGAGACCTTCGTGGGATGAAGTACCTGTTTCGCGAAGGGGTGGCGCCGATCGATTCGTGGATCGAGATCGACGGCGGGGGTATCGGCGGCGTGACCAGCATGGCGCTCGGATCGGTCCGCTACCGGGCGACGTTCGAGGGCCCGGGTGGCCACTCCTGGGGGGCCTTCGGCGGCGCCAATCCCGCGCACGCCCTCGCTCGCGGGATCCGCCACTTCCAGGATGTCGCCGACGCTCACGCGCTCGGGTCCGCCAACCAGCTACAACGTCGGGGTCATCGGAGGCGGCACCTCGGTGAACGCCATTCCATTCGAGGCATGGGCAGAGGTGGACATGCGCTCGGAGAGCCCGGCGAGCCTGCAGCGAATCGAGGAGGTGCTCCTGACCGCGATGCGTCACGCGCTCGATGAAGAAAACACTCTCCGTCGACGTGGCGACCCGCTCACCGTGAAGCTGGATAAAGTTGGCGACAGGCCTTCTGGCGAGATGCAGCACAACGCGCCACTCGTGCAGCGTGCGTTGGCGACGTCGCAATTCTTCGGCGCGCCACCCGCGACCCGCCGCTCGTCAACCAATTCGAACGTCCCGATCGCGCTGGGCATCCCCGCGGTCACGATCGGGCGAGGCGGCATCGGCGGCGAGAGCCATTCTCCCGGTGAGTGGTGGATGAACCGCGACGGGCACCTCGCAGTTCAGCGCGCCCTCCTGCTCCTGGTGGCCGAGGCCGGTCTGGCCGAGGACGATCCGTGACCGCTGCACACGTCCGCCCGCCTAGCGTCTCTGATGGGCGGTCAGCGCTGAGCTCCACGCGGTCGTCCTTTCCGAGGAGGACAGTTGGCATCCGGAAAGTCGGATACCAACGGCGTGGTTTCCGGACGGAAACAAGCTACTCCTGTCATACAGTCAAGACGATATCACCCGGAGACGCGAAGGGCACGGAGGTCGAGCCGGACGTTTCCTCCTTTGTCCTCCGCGTGCGCGTGAGGATAGTCGTTGCTGTTGTGACCCGTGAACTAAATCGCCGCCTCCTCTGCTGCGCTCAGCGAAAGCGAGTTGAAGAAGGACTTGAAGGTGCCGCGGGGCTGCGCCCGATACAGGATCTCGGGTCCGAAGAGCAACAGGGTCCCATCACCTACCGGTGCCGCGATGGCGGCGGCGCCATCCTCCAGGTTCTCCTGCCCCCAGGCCCAACCGCTGCGAAGCGGCTCCGGACTGTCATACCATCCGATCTGCCGGATGCCCTGCGCCTGGGCGCCCTCTCCCAAGCTGAAGGCGGGCGAATGGTCGAAGAACACGTCCGCGTACTCGTTCATCCCGTACGCGATCGGATCGGACTGGTCGACGCGGATCTGGAGGACCGATCCGGGGATGTAGAAATCGTTGTCCGGGAGCTCTTCACCGCTTTCATCGACCAGTCGGTTGCCGATTGGTAGGCCGAGGTGCTCTGCCAGCGCGGTCGAGCTGCCGATGGTGATCACCGTCCCACCCTCTTCGAGGAAGGTCTTGAGAGCCGGGATTGTCGTCTCGGCGGTGACGTCGCCAAGCTGATTCCGATACTCCTCCGGGATGCTCTCGGGAGAGGGCCTACCTCCGCCGCGTCTGTCACCCTCCTGGCCATCGAACGAGGGAGCTGGGATCGCCCCATCGACGAAGATGATCGCGTCGTACTGACTACTTAGGTCGCCGGCATCGAGCTGGGGCGCGTAGACGACGTCGAAGGGGATCTCGTTCTGCTCGAGGAGCCAGCGGGTCCAACCGGAGGGCATCGAGCCGCCGTAGCGGTCCCAGAGCGCAATCCGCGGGGCGCCCAGCCGGGTGTGGGTGCCCGTTGGCGCGGTTTCGGTCGCCGCGAAGCTGAGGCCGAGGTCGGCAGCGACCTGTTCGAGCTTCGCCCGGGTTCCGTCGCTGGCCGGGACGTAGTAGGTGCCCGGCTCAAACGTCTCGCCGGCTGCCTGGAACGGCTCTTTCAGCCGGTAGACCTCCTCACCTTCGGAGACGAGCCCGTACATCGCGCCGTAGCCGTCCACATAGGCGGGCGAGAGGAGGTAGCCGGCAGGGTCCGCCTCCGAGGCGACCGTACCAGCCGGTCGCTCGAGGTTCCAGTCGGTGACTTCCTGAAAGGGCCCGTCGAATTCCTCGAGGATGCGGTCGAACTCGACGCCCATCTGGAAGGCGAGCGTCCACCCCGCCGCGTCATAGGGGGGAATGGGAGGGCCGCCGGGGTACGCGAAGTCATTCGGGTGATCCTGTGCCTCGAACATATCGAGCAGGTGCGGCCGGAAGGCCTGAGCCGACTTGACGATTATCGACCCCGCCGGGTACGTCTTCCCGCCGGCGGTGAAGGACTCGGTTGCGCGGTGTACCGTGATTCCGTTCTCGCGGAGGGTGTTGATGAACTCGACTACGGTCGGGAAATCCGCCTGATCCGAAGGTAGGATGTACCCACGGGGATCGCGGTCCTCGGGGCGCTGGAGCATCGCGTAGAAGCGCTGCGACTGCTCGGCGTTGGGTTCATCTCCGCCTCGGTCGGGACCATCGCCATTCGAAGTGAGCGACCCGCCGAGTTCCGCTTCCATCGTCGCCCGCACCTCGTCGATCGCCGAGGGGAGCACTGTCCAGGTATCGCGGCTCCCCTTCTCGATCGCGTTCATCCCCATCCGGTAGATGTTGTAGAGGAACGTCTCCCGGTACCTCTGGGCGACATCGAAGACGGCGTAGTTGGCCGTCACCGAGTAGTCGACGGACTGGCGGAAGTGCCAGGTCTGCGGTGCAATCGGCAGTGGCAGGTCCCCGCTGGGCAGCTGCCGCTCGGGGACGAATGGGATCTCGATCGGCGTCGGGTTCCCGATGGTTTCCGTCAGCAGCCCGACCATGTTGTGGAAGTAGGCCGTCGTGCGCAGGCCGCCGTTCCACCACGTCGAGTAATTCGCACCCCGCCGCATCGTGACACCAGGCTTGTTCTCCGCCTCGAACCGGCTGTGCATCGCGGCGCCCACCAGGTCGATCTCGGTCACCAACAACGGATCGAGGAAGTAGTTGAATGGATCCCGGAAGGGCGGCGCGAACATCACGGTGCCCTCAGGGCCGGTCTGGTGGTGATTGTACATGATCTGGGGGAACCAGACATGATACATCTGCCGGTTGATGTTCTCCGTCTCCGCCTGCGTCGACGCGTAGAAGTCGCGGTTGTTGTCGTGGCCGATGTACTTCTGGTAGAGGCGCGGGATGCCACCCGTGCTCCGTTCCATCGGGTCCGACTCGCGCATGTACCAGTTCGAGACCAGCTCCATGCCATCCGGGTTCGCATGCGTTGCCAGGACGATCACGTCATCCAAAATCCGCATGGTCTCCTCGTCGGTACGACTGACGAGCTGATAGATCGTCTCCGTCAGCTGCTGCGCGCCGAGGACTTCGGTTGCGTGCAGGCCACCGTCGAACCAGACGACGGCCTTGCCTTCCTGGGCGAGCTGCCGCGCTTCCTCGTCCGTCAGCCCTTCGGCCTTGGCGAGCCGTTCCGAGATCTCTCGGTAGTGCTCGAGGTTCGCGTGGTTCTCGGGCGAGGTAATGATTGCCATGAGCTGCGTCCGCCCCTCGGCGGTCTGTCCGATGTCGACGAGCGTCATCCGATCGCTCTCGGTATCGAGCTGACGCACGAAGGCGGTGAACTCTTCATAGTTCGGGAGAACGTAGTCGGCTCCGATTTCATGGCCGAAGAAGCTCTCCGGTGTCGTAGTCACCGCCTGCGACGCAAGCGGGACCGCGAAGAGGACACTCGCCAACGCCGTGTTGCATAGTGAACGACATCGTACGCTCGACATCCATCCCTCCTTGGGTGTTGGGATCCGAACGGGGACCGTCGCCCTCGTTCGGAACAGGGCAAACTTTCCGATAGTTACTTCTCGCCAGAAGTCCGGCGACTTATTCCACATGGACCTGGCCTTCGCGCAACCTGTTTTTCAACAGCCTTCCATACCTCTGCCAGATTTCCTCCACGTCTACGCGAGTCGACACCGGTCGTCATCCCTGCGAAGTCTGCCCCCGCGGGAATGACCACTTGGGGGGAGAACCACGAATACGTCGTCACAGTTCAGACACGACGTACTCAATGGCCCCGTTCCGCGCGCAACGGAATCAGCGCTTCTTCCGACCCGCCGCCGGGGAACTCCGGGCTCGATCCGCTTTCGCCACTGAAGAGTGCAACGCCGACGGCAATGGCGCCGATCGCCACGGCCGCGGCCGACAGCCCGGTTCTGCCCCGGCTGAACTCCAGCCGCTGCACGCCCAGAATGTCGTCCCGGTCGACGTAGACCTCCTGAAAGAGGTTGCGGCGACCGCTGATCGGGTCTCCGTGCGCCGAGGGCAATAACAGAGATACGCTGGTCGGGCCTACGTCCGCCACGCGGGCGGTGACCGTCGACTGACGGAGTCCGATGACCTCCATGACGGCGTCGGTTGCGGCGGGTGAGAGAGAAACCCGGACGCGACTCGAGGGCCCGACGTTCTCGAGCGAGACTGGCACTTGTCGATAACATCCCGCCAACAGGACCGTGAACAGAAGGGCGGCGGTCCACCGCCTGCCGGGAAAGTCAACGATGCGCGGCTTCATCATTCCGCTACCATTGCATTGAAGAGTAGCGGCCAGGTCGCGATTGTCTGCGCGCGATAGTTCGGCTGGAATCCGAAGAGCACGATCGAGCCGTCGCCCACCTGTGTCTCGAGGATCGCCGGCTTCCCGCCGATGAGCTCGGATCCGAGCACCCAGCCCGAGAGGCGGGGCGCCCCCTCACCGTACCACGCGACAACCTCGATCTCCGGATCGCTCACCTCCCATGCACGGCTGCTCCCCCAGTACCAGGCGATCGTTTCCGCACCCACGCCCGCGGCAATCGCACTAGCAGGATCGAGTGACAGCCGCAGGATCGAGCCGGGGATGTAGAAATCCTGAGGTGGGACCCCCTGGGTCACGTCGTTGATGTCGAGCTCGAAGACATCCCGGATGTAGTCGGTCGCCGACTCGATGGCGATGACCCGACCGCCCGAGCGAACGAACTCGCGAAGGGCCTCGGCACCCTCGGGCCCGAGTCCGCCGACATACTCTTCCGGCATGCTCTCACTGGAGAAGCCCTCCGCGATCGACCGGGCGCTCTGATCCTGGAAGAGGATCACGTCATACCGGCTGTGGAGATCGCCCGCTCGGATGTCGGCGTTGTGAAGAGTGTCGTAGGCGATCCCGTGCTGGTCCAACACCCAACGGGTCCAACCCGCCGGCATGCTCTCGTTCCACCCCTTGTATGTGGCCAGACGCGGGGCATTTCCGCCCGTGAGCGCGTCCGGCGCTGCGTACTCGATGGGTGGGGCGGGGACCGGATCGGAGAGCGCTGCCTGGATCGGCTCCTCGACCGGGACGGCCTCCATGTTCATCAGCAAAGGCAGGGTGTGCGCAGTCACATCATAGGGGCGGATCGGCGGACCGCCGGGGTACTGCAGCAGGTTCGGGTAGTCCTGCACGGTGAGCATCGCCTGGGCGAAGGAGGCGTACGGCTGCTGCATCGGGATCACGTACGAGCCAGCGGGGAACTCGCGTCCCGCGGCGGAGAAGGCAGCGTCCGCCCGATGTACCTCAACATCCGCCGTCCGCAGGATGCGAAGCACGGCGTTCACGCCGTCCGCGTTATCCTGCCCCTCGGGGATCACCCAGGCCTGCGGCCAGCTCGGCCAGCCATCAACCGCCCTCTGGTTCACGCGATAGAAGTTCCGCAGCCAGTATTCGCGGTTGCTGGCGGCATTCTTGAGTAACGCGAAGGCCGCGGTCTCCTGATAGTCGACGATCTGCGGCAACCCCCATTCGCCGCCTTCCCACGGCGCCGAGAAGTTCCAGGTCGGCTGCGTATAGTCCCTCCCGCCGCGTCCCGCGGCGAGGTCCTCGGGAGTGACGGTGTCCGGTGTGGCGAGGCGGGCCGAGGCGGTCTCGGTGAGGATCCGCGCGCCCCCGTGATAGTGCATGTACGCCCTCGCCGGTGTGAACATGTCGTACTGGGCGTTGCTGACCACACCCTTCTTCCCGTCCGAGATCAGCTCGGCCGCCATGTACATCCCGAGCTGGTTGACACCGGCGATCAGGAGGGGGTCGATATTCGGCTCCGCCGGGTCGGTATAGGGCGGCGTGAAGATCCGCGCGCCGTTGCCGCCCATCTGGTGGACGTCGTGCACGATCTGCGGATGCCAGTCGTTCTGGGCCGCGACCGTCAGCTGCGTTTCCTTCTGCGTGAACGTGTACCAGTCGCGGTTGTTGTCGTGACCGACGTAGGGGTGATACAGCTCGACCAGTCCGGCTGCTTCGAAGGGCGTTCCCACGTACTTCCGATACCAGTTCGACACCAGCTCAGTCCCGTCCGGGTTTAGTGACGGAATGTGGAGCAGGATCACGGTGTCGAGGATATCGAGGACGTCCTCGTCGTTCGACGCCGCCAGCCGGTAGAGGAGGTTCGGCGCCATCTGGGCGGCGCCCACCTCCGTGCTGTGGATGTTCTGCGTGATCATCACCACCGTGCGCCCCTCTTCGATGAGCCCCTCAGCCTCTTCCGGACCGCTCACGCTCCGCGGATCGGCGAGCCTGAGCTGGATATCCTTCAGCTCGCTGAGCCGCCCGTGATTCTCCTGGCTGGTGATGGTGAGCATCACGAAGGGCAGCCCGTTGGTCGAGAGGCCGAGTGTGTCGGCTTCGACGCGCGGACTCGTCTGGGCGACCAGATCGTAGTAGGCCGACAGCTCGCTCCAATTGGCCAGTTCCCGGTCGGAGCCGGGCTTGAAGCCGAAGTACGAAGTGGGAGTCGGCACGCCGTCCAGGAAGTCGGACTCGGCCTGCCCGAATGCCGACGGTGCGATGGCGACGGTGGCCAGGATCGTGGCGATGATCGACGATAGGCGCATGGTTTTCTTGCTCCAGACGTGGTTACCACACCGAGGAACGAAGTAGGGAGGAAGCCGGGATTCGGCTTCCTCCCTGAACTCTACGAGATGTTCGGATTCGTCTCCCGCTCCGCGTCGGGGATCGGGAAACAGACGGCCTGCTCTTCGAGGTGGGAGTCAGACATGACACCGTTGGCCGTCTCCAGGATGTCCAGCGTGATGCCCGGTGTATCCTCGGCCAGCCAGCGGCGGACGTCGTACATGCGCCGTGCCTCGAGCCACAACTCGATGCCACGCTCCCGCTTGAGGTGTGTCCACGCATCCTCGGAGCTCGCCGCCATGCGGGGCTCGACTCCGGTCTCGCTGCGAAGCGAGTTCACGAGCGTCAACGCGCCCTCCCAATTGCCCGACCTGAGAAGCGACTCCGCCTCGATCAGCCGCATCTCTCGCCCACTGGCGAGGTTGATCGGAGCATCGCGGCCAGGATACTTGTTCTGACGGTACCATGGCACTCGGCCGAGGTGCAGGACCGCGGCATCCCCGGTCGGCTGGTCTTCGTCTGCCTCCCACGCCACTCGCGGATCTCTGGTCTCGACAAAGTACTCGTCGTAGTACGTATTCCAAACACTGTGGGCGCGGAACGTCCCGACCGATGCCTCCCAAACCTCATGGTAGAGGGCCGACTCGCTGTCGAAGTAAGAGAGCTGGTACTGGAACGACGTGTCGCTGAGTGACGTAATCCACCTGCAAGTTGGACGACTGACAGACCGAACGTTCCCACGCCGTCAGGTCGTCCTCGCTACCTGTCTCGATCAACTGGTAGGCGTTGCAGCACGTCGGCCATTCGACTGCACGATTGAGTGACTGTGCGGACCCCGTTGTCGTTGATGAAGTGCCCGCCCATGTACTCGCCACGTGCTGACACCTGAATCCCGTGCGGCAGGGTGAACGACGTGGAGAGACCGATCGTGCGTGTGGGCTGGTTCGGGCCCCAGACGTAGTCCTCCTCGATGATCGGCTCTTCGACCTCATCGGGGTTCATGATGCGGTCGGCAACGATGACGGGTGCAGGCTACCCCTCCTTGACCCAGCCGAAGCTGCCGAGGCTGAAAGAAAAAGGGCCGGCGGGACCGGATTCTCTCGCTTCCGGTCCCGCCGACCCCACGGCTACAACGCCGCTTCCGCTCTATTGGCTGGGGATCGCCGGGAGAGTAGGGGATTGCCGCTGGCCCTTCAACGAACAGGCGCATGGCGCGCCCGAGACGTTCGCGCACAACAACCTGCTCGGTTGGAGGGGAGATCGCTGATCTCCGGCTAGCGATTTCGGCTGTCGTTGACCTCTAGGTTGAGATGGCACAACGTTGTGCGCCATATCGCGTGCAAGTCGATCGACCGCGCTCGGTCAAGGCTTTCCCAACTCATCGAGCAGCTGCCGCGGCGTGAGAACGCGTATCGGATCGAGCGCAGCTTCGGGGAAATGGCTCGTATTTCCGGTAACGATCGCCTCGGCCGCGGCGCTGACCGCGACCTCCATGAACGGGCGGTCGTCTGGGTCCTTCAAAGCGAAACTGCCGAGAACGGAAACGGCTTCCTCGGTCACGATCACCCTTTCCGCAACATCCCCCAACAGCCGAAGAAAATCAGATGCCCGGACGCCCGGAATCTTCAGCTTTGGCCGTGCAAGAACCTCGTGGTACTCGTTGAGAACGCGCAGGTCGATCACGGGCTGAATCCGGGTATCGTAGACGAGAAGGAGGACCCGCGCTGGAACACTCGACGGGTGCATCACGCCCGAGACTACAACGTTCGTGTCCAGCACGACGCGCATGACGAGCTGGGCTAGGAAACCCGTCGCGTGCGCGCCCGGCGGACTGCGGCAATCTCCTCTTCGATCTCCTCATCGCTGATCCGGTCGGCCCCGCTCTCTCGCGCCGCAGCCCATGCCCGCTCGAGCGCCAGCTGATAACGCACTCGACGCAACACATCCATGACTTGCTCGAACTCCCCTTCCGACGTCGGTAGAATGATGCCGCGCGGCTTTCCCTCGGCGGTCAGCACCACCGTCTCCCCCTCTTCCAGCGCGGCCCAGAACTCCCCGGGATTGTTCCGCAGAATACGTGTGCCGAAGAACCGCATATTGACCCTACCTTCCGCTATATGTAGCCCATTTGGCTACATTATGGATAGCCGATTGCGACGTGTCCGGCAAGGGACCGCTGGCGGGCCCTGAAGGGCGAGCGATTGATGTTCTCCGTCGACGCCCTCAGTCCGGCAGGCTCGAACCATGGGCGGCCTCGGACAAAGATCGCCTTCCTTCCCGCTTGATCTCTTGACAGACCCAGTGCGGCTGCCCATCCTTTCTTCAGATTGCCTGAAGTTAATGCGGTTGCCTATGAACCAGCCATGATGTCCACAGACCGATCCGACCTGCTCCAAGGCACCCTCGAGCTCCTCGTCCTCAAGACCCTCTCCCTCGAGCCGATGCACGGGTGGGGGATTGCGCAGCGGATCGAGCAGATGTCGAGCGGGATCTTCGAGGTGAGCCAGGGCTCGCTCTACCCAGCACTCCAGCGGATGAAGAACCGAGGGCTCATCAAGTCTGAATGGCGGGTGACGAAGAACAACCGCCGGGCGCGCTACTACCTATTGACTCCTGCGGGGCATCGTCAGCTCCAGGCTGAGAGCCGCGCGTGGGAGCGGAGCTCGGGAGCCGTGAACCAGGTGCTGGGCTGGGAAAGGGGGTCGGCATGAGTTGGCGGGATGGCGTGTGGTCGCGTCTGCGGGGCTTCTTCCTGCGCCGACGGGAAGAGCGCGAGATGGACGAGGAGCTCGCCTTCCACCTGGAGATGCAGGTCGAGGAAAATGTGACGGCCGGGATGTCACCGAAGGAGGCTCGCCGGCGGGCGATACTCGAGTTCGGTGGGGTCGAGCGATACCGGGAAGCCGTGCGTGACGAGCGACGGGTTCCGGTTGTCGATGATCTGTGGCGCGACTTCCGACAGGCGTGGCGCACCCTCCTCCGGACACCGGGCTACTACAGCGCGGTGATCGTTCTGACGCTGTCGCTTGCGATGGGTACGAGCGTGGCCATCGCGACGATCGTGCGGGGGTTGATCACAGATCCGATCCCGGTTCCCGAGGCGGACCGGCTCTTTGCGTTCGGCCGTACCACGTCACGAAGTTTCAGCTCCAATCCGACTTACGAGGACTTCCGCGTCTGGGAATCGGAGGTCGAAAGGCTCGTAGAGCTCGGCGGTTCCACCTACGGTAGCCTGACGATCGGGGACGGTTCGACGACCTCCTACGCACGCGGCTTTCGCGTGACAGAGGGGTTCTTTCCGGCACTTTCTCTCCGGCCGCGGCTCGGCCGAGTACTCTTGCCGTCGGACCACGAGCCGTCGAGCGAGCCCGTCGTGGTGCTTAGCCACCGGGTCTGGGAACGGGTCCTGGACGGGGACCCGGAGGCCGTCGGAAGGACGGTATTGCTCGACGGCCGACCCCATACGGTCGCAGGAGTTCTCGAGACGGGCGCCGAGTTCCCCGCGCCGGTCGACCTGTGGTACCCACTTCAGCCGGCTGGGGACGAGGCTGCCGGGCTTTACCTCGACGTGATTGGCCGGCTCCGACCGGGCGTGGTGGCAGAGGAGGTTGGTGCTGCGCTGACGGCCATTCAGCAGGGTCTCGAGGCCGACCGATCAACGGACGAGCGGACGACTGGAGCGTACATCGGTCCCTGGACGGGCCGATTCACGGACGAGGCCATCCAGGCGACGAGGATGTTGCACATCGCCGTCCTCCTTCTGCTCCTCATCGGTGCGGCCAACTCGTCCGGGCTGATGTTGACGAAGGGGATCACGCGAAGTCGAGAATTTGCGATCCGCGCTTCGCTCGGCGCCACTCGGTGGCGGCTCGGGCGTCAGCTCCTGGCCGAGAGCGTCATTCTCGCGACACTCGCCGGGTTGCTGGGGCTGCTCGTCGCGTACGTGACGATTCGACTGGTTCGGCTCGGTCCGGCCGAGACCTTCGCCCATAACAATATGCTCGGCTGGGAGCGGCTCGGACTGGACGGGAGGTCGCTCACTTACGCCCTCGTCCTCTCGGCCCTGGTCGGCATCGTCTTCGGGATGACCCCAGCACTGAAGGCGACCGGCCGCGACCTGGTAACCGGTCTTCGCGATGGCACACCGGCGAGCACGACCGACCGCGGTCGAAGCCGTATCCTGCGTTTTCTTCTCTGCGGGGAGGTCGCCTTTGCTCTCGTGCTCCTGACAACAGGAGGGCTGCTTGCACGCAGCGTCTTCGAGATCGTGCGACTCGATCCGGGGCATGCGGAGGAGGGCGTGTTGACCGTTCGGTGGACGTTGCCGGCGGACAGCGCGCTTCCCGATGACCGGACCGTCACGTTCCAGAGCCTGCTCCTCGACCGTCTCGGGGCGATGCCGGGGGTCGAAACAGTCGCGGTCACCTCGAATCTACCGGCAACGCGGTTTGGCCGTTGGAGCCGTCAATACCAGGTCGCGGATTCCGGATCCGCCGCGGGGACGGGCCGCGCGTCATGGCGGTCGATCACGCCGGGGTATCTGGGATCGATGGGGATCACGCTCGTCGTCGGGCGCGATATCGACGGAACGGATCGCGAAGGATCGCCCCCGATCGCTCTAGTCAGCGAGACCCTCGCGCGCCGGCACTGGCCAAATCTGATCGAGTCGATCGGCCGGAGAATCACGCTGGAGGAAGAAGGCTGGACGATCGTCGGCGTCGTGAGAGACGTGCTGGGCCCCAACCGCGACCCGGCGCCCGCCGTCTATATCCCGCAGAGCCAATCGCCGATCTCGACCGGCTTCGTCGTTGCGCGGATCGGCGGCAATCCCGTTTCGTTGGCCGCGCAGCTCCGTGCGGAGATCTGGCGAATCGATCCGGCGATCGCGGTGGGCGAGGTGGAAACGATCGAGAGGATCCTCCGCGATACCTGGGCGAACGAGCGCACGCTCGCCCTCCTGGTCGGTGTGTTCGCCGTCCTGGCCCTCGTCATCACGGTCATCTCTCTCTATGCGCTGATCGCACATTCGGTCGCTCGTCGGAAGCAGGAGATCGGGATCCGGCTCGCGCTCGGCGCACTGCCACGACAGATCCTTCAAGCGGCCATGTGGGACGGACTGTTTGCCGTGGTTGTTGGGACCACGATCGGAGCTGTGCTCGGCTTCGGCGCGAGCCGTCTGATGGCCGGGATGGTCTACGGCTTCAATCCGAACGACTCTCTCGTGCTCATGCTCGCAACGGCCGGCCTCCTGCTCGTCGTCGTGCTCACCAGCTACCTCCCGGCCCGCAATGCAGCGCGTACGGATCCCTTGATCTCGCTGCGAGCGGAATAGCGGCCCGCGGCGAGCACTGGCTCCTGACACCCGTGCGCAGCGGGCTTCCGGATCCAGATCCTCACGCGGAGAACGCGGAGTCGCGGAACCAAACGCACCCGAGGAAACGGTGAGGAGGTGAAGGTCAAGGTAGCGTTCCTCTCTCATAAGGAGGGGGTTGGGGGGCTCCGCTTTCTCCGCGCTCTCCGCGTGAGGCTCCTGCTGGATCCCCGGGTGCACGGGAATGAAGGTCGGGGAACGAGTCGAATATGTCGGCAGAGTTCAGCCATCATGGACGTGAGCCAGTGGTCGCGGGGAAACCCCAACGCTAACTTGATATCGTTGACGACAACCTCCGGCGGAATAGCGGATCTAGCTTGTGGAGAGGAGGAATTCGATATGGCAACCCAGCCGGAAGAGAAGCGCTGGACGTACTCCGAGTTCGCCCGGTTGCCCGACGACGGCAAACGGTATGAGGTGATTGCCGGAGAACTCTACGTGTCGCCTTCACCACGAACGCTTCACCAGCTCATATCCTCTCGGCTGAGTCGTGCGCTAGGTGGTTTCGTTGAGAAACACGGGCTGGGCTGGGTGCTCGCAGCTCCAGTGGACGTCCTCTTCGCCGAGGGCAACTACATGGTGCCAGACCTGGTCTTCGTCCCCCGTGAGCGGGTAGGGATCGTCTCGGATCGGGGGATCGAGGCCGCTCCGGATCTGATCGTCGAGATCGTTTCACCCTCGAGCGCCAGGGTCGATCGCGGTCCGAAGCTCCAACAGTACATGCGCTTCGGCGTCCCGCTCTACTGGGTAGTGGATCCGGACGCCGGTCACGTCGAGGTCCACCAATTACTGGGCAGTCACGCCGAGCCGTTGATCGAGGCTGAGATACTCGCCTGGAGGCCTGTGCCCGCGGGGCCGACCCTAACGATCGAGATTCCTCCGCTGTTTCGCGGGTTCGAGTAGATCCCGGTCGCTCATCCAGATCTTGAATGCGGGCGAGCGTCCAATTGGACCGGAAGCTCGGCCACTCCATGTCCGAAGACCGGACGTGATGCGATAGTCAGTTTGCCGCAGGCCACATTGTGTTTCCGGCGGTCGCGCGGGTGGGGACCGCTAACTTGTTGTCGACTGCGACAACGTGGGGAGGGTTGGCGGAGCTAGCTTGTAGAGAGGAGGGGTTCGATATGGCAACCCGGCCGGAAGAGAAGCGCTGGACGTATTCGGAGTTCGCCCGGCTGCCCGACGACGGCAAACGTTACGAGGTGATCGCCGGAGAACTCTACGTGTCCCCATCACCACTGACCCGGCATCAACTCGTATCGCAGAGACTGAACCGCCAGTTGGACGAGTTCGTGGAGCAGCACGACCTGGGTTGGGTGCTTGGCGCCCCGGTGGACGTCCTCTTCGCGGAGGGCAATTACATGGTCCCAGATCTGATCTTCGTGCGCCGTGAGCGGGTCGGGATCATCTCGGATCGGGGGATCGAGGCCGCTCCGGATCTGATCATCGAGATCGCATCACCCTCCAGCGCCAGGATCGATCGCGGTCCGAAGCTCCAACAGTACATGCGCTTCGGCGTGCCACTCTACTGGGTGGTCGATCCCGACGCCGGTCACGTCGAGGTGCACGAACTGTTGGGCAGTCAGGCCGAGCCGCTGATCGAGGCCGAGACGCTCACCTGGACGCCAGTGCCCTCGGGGCCGACCCTAACGATCGAGGTTCCTCCGCTGTTTCGCGGGTTCGAGTAGATCTCCGGACGTTCAACCAGGTTGAGTGCGGACGCCAAAGCACGAGATGGAGGTAGTGCGGGTCCGGCTGAAAGAAGCCGCCCGACGGCACGAAGAGCATCTGAAGAAACCAGGGGAGCATGAGTGAAGAGATCGAATTTGAGATGGGCAGCGGCAACGTCTTCGCGGACCTGGGCCGCCCCAATGCCGAGCAGATGCTGGTCAAAGCGGAGCTCGTGCATCACATCTCCAACATCGTGCGTCGGCGGCACCTGTCGCAGGGTGCAGACCGCGGAGATTCTCGGGATCTCTCAGCCGAAAGTGAGCGAACTGCTGCGGGGCAACCTCCGAGGCTTCTCCCTGGAGCGCATCGCCCGCTTCTTGAACGCGCTCGGGCGAGATGTCGAGATCCGGGTGAAGCCAAAGCCGCGAAGTCGCAAAATGGGTCGCTTATCGGTGGTCGCGGGCTGAAAACTCGCGTCTGTGCGATTTTCCCGTGAGGGTGACATCACCGGCTAACAACAGCAGCTAAAGGAGAAATTACAACAGGATCGGAGCCTCTACCTGCCGGAACTCGCGGCATGCGGAGGAAGGCCCATCAACTTCTCCGATCCGTTTGGGCTGCGTCCGTTCGACGAAGAAATAGAGGATTGTCCTGAGGAGGTGTCGGCCCGGGTGAATGGTGGGGCGAACCCGGATCCGTTTCTTGATCCTCCGGCGCTCATTCCACTCGGCGCGGCTCGGTCCCGACGGCCGCCGCTACCGCGTGTCGCTCGTCCAGGAGCCCTTCGACGGGCGCCAGAGCGTCGTCTTTCGGCGCGAGGAGCTCGGCTGGACGGGCGTCGCTTCGACGATGGCCGGGTACGACCTGCTCGAATACGCCGGTCGACTTCTGGAACGAAGCAATAGGCCACGTCCGTCTACCTCCTCGCGGTCCGAGGAGCCGAACGCTCATCCCGTACGCCTTTGGGCCCGGTCCTGATCTCCGACCTCCCCACGACCATGGCTTCGATCGGCAGAGATCTTCGCATCGCGCTTCGTTCTCTCCTGAGGACGCCCGGGTTCACAGCTGCCGCCGTGCTTACGCTGGCGTTGGGGATCGGAGCGCCCACCGCGATCTACACCGTGTTGAAGCGGGTCGTCCTGGATCCGCTTCCGTATCCGGAGGCGGAACGGCTGGTACGGCTTATCAACCACGTGCCCGGTGTGGAGCCCGACGCGCAGTGGGACATGGCCGCCGCCCAGTATTTCTACCTCGGCGAGCAGGCGAGCTCGTTCGAGGAGATTGGTGCGTACAACGCCGTCGCGTTCAACGTTCAGACCCCTGAGGGTCCGCGCCGGGTGCGCGGCGCAATGGTGTCGTTCAGCGCGATGGGCATGATCGGGGCGCGGTCGGCGCTTGGTCGCAGCATTGCCGAGAGCGATGACAACCCCGGTGCGACACCGGTGGCGGTTCTCTCGGATGGCTTCTGGCGTCGGGAGTTCGGAGGGGATCCCGACGTGGTGGGAAGCACGCTCGAGATTTTCAGTATGCCGATCGAGATCGTGGGGGTCCTGGAGCCGGGGGTGGAGCTACCCGCGGAACCCGGCACCCCATTGGGCGAAGGCACGGACCTGTGGATCCCGATCGCCTCCATCGACTCGCGCTTCAACCCGGAGGGGCCGTTCCAAAACAACCACACGACGCCGATGTTCGCGCGACTTGCCCCAGGTGTCTCGCTCGATCAGGCCCAGGCGGAGCTGGACCGCCTGACCATACGGTTGCCGGAGGCGTTCCCGAATGTCTATTCACAGGAATTCTTCGAGCGATACGGCTTCCGAACCCAGCTGTACCCGATGAAGGAGTACGTCGTGGGCCGCGTCGCGGAGTCCTTGTGGGTTCTGCTCGGCGCGGTCGCGATCGTCCTGCTGATCGCGTGCGCCAACGTGGCCAACCTGCTGCTGGTTCGGGTCGAAAGTCGCCGTCGAGAGCTGGCGATTCGTTCGGCGCTGGGGGCGAGCCCGGGTGCGATCGCGAGACGTCTCCTCGCCGAGGGTTTCGCGCTCGCACTGCTCGGCGGGATCCTGGGGGTGCTCCTGACTCTAGCCGGCACGCGCGCCCTGGTTGGGCTCGCTCCCGATGACTTCCCCCGCCTTGGCGATCTCCGGGTGGACGGTGGCGTGGCGCTCTTTGGATTCGGCCTCTCACTCCTGGCCACGCTGATGGTGGGAATCTTCCCGATTGTCCGGGCCAGATCGGAAACCTCGTCTGCCGCACTCGCGGACGGTGGACGGGCGACCACGACAGGGCGGGAGCGCCAACGCGTACGGTCCGGCTTGGTCATCGCGCAGGTGGCGCTCGCCCTCGTTCTCATCATCGGAGCCGGTCTACTGGTCGAGAGCTTCCGACGACTTCGGGCTCTCGATCCGGGTGTCGACCCCGACGGGGTAGTCGTCGTGGAGCTGAATATCGCTGGCGAACGTTACCCGGACAGCCGATCGAGGTGGCGCTTCTACGATGCGGTTCTCGAGGGCATGCGCTCCTTGCCGGGGGTGACCTCCGTCGGGATATCGCAGACGGTGCCGTTCACCGGTGGCTACGGCTGCACGGTCCAGGGCTTCGAGGATCAACGGGTGTACGAGCGACTGGCGGCCTCGGAGATGACCACCTGCGCTGGGCAGGAACCGACTTCGCCCGGCTACTTCGAAGCCATGGGCATTCCGTTGTTGCGGGGCCGGACGTTCACCGACGCCGACAACGACCAGCCGAGCACAGGCGCCGTGATCGTGAGCGAAGCCTTTGCCAACCGCTTCTGGCCCGGCGAAGACCCGATCGGCAAGGGGGTCGGACCCAGCGGACAGACCGATCAGCCGTTCTACCGCGTCGTTGGGGTGGTCGGCGACGTGTACAGCAATTCTCCGACGGAGGAACCCGCGGTCGCGATCTACTACCCGATCGTTCCCATCCCGGAGACCACCGGCTGGTCGGCCAGTACGATGAACCTCGTCGTCCGGACGGAGCGGGGCAGCCCGACGTCGCTGCTGCCTGAGATCCGCCAGGCGGTGCAGGAGGTGGATCCGACCATCCCGCTGGCCAACGCCCGGGAGATGCAGTCTCTCGTGGACGGCTCCATGAGCCGGGTCACGTTTGCTATGACCCTGCTCGGCATCGCCGCCGCGATGGCCCTGTTGTTGGCTGGCATCGGCATCTACGGCGTGGTCTCGTACATGGCGGCGCGACGTACGACAGAGATCGGCGTGCGGATGGCGCTGGGTGCCCGGAAGGGCCAAGTGGAGCGACTGGTGCTCGGTGGCTCTGCGAAGCTTGTGACCGTCGGTCTCGTCGTTGGTGGCGGTGCGGCGCTCCTGCTCACACGCCTGATGCGCGGGCTTCTCTACGGCGTGGAGCCGACGCACCCGGTGAGCTTCCTCTCGGCCGCCCTGTTACTCCTGGCGGTCGGCCTGCTCGCCACCTACCTGCCCGCACGACGCGCCACCCGGGTGGATCCGATCGCCGCTCTGCGGGCTGAGTAGCAGATCGGTCGGGATCCGCGAGTACGTCGCGTAAACGGCTGTACTGGACGTGGATGATGGCTCACGCACAGGTTTAGTCACAACGCGTCGCTGGATGCGCAACGACGGGGACTCCGTACACGATGGCTGAAGCATGGCGATGTATTCGGGTGGCCTCGCCAGCCGTCATTCCCGCGACAGCGGGAATCCAGAAGGCTTGAAACCGACGGGGCGACTGGATCGTGACTGGATCCCCGCTCCCGGCTTACAGCCCGCCGGGACAGGCTTCGCGGGGATGACGACTCGGAACACGTCGCCGCAACCGTAGCCAGGAGGGACCGAGGCCGGGCATTGCCGTCAGGGCAAGTCAGGCCTTAATTGGCTGCCACCTGCCACCACCACGCTGCTCGCCGGAGGTGACGATCCATCTCGGATCGTTCGCCCGCCCGCGCGTGCGTTTCGCCCGCGACGTAATGGGCATACGCGTACTGCCTCGGAATGCCGCTCGATGCGGCGTCCGCCCACGGTGCGTCCTGCTTCAGGATCCTGCCCCTCCGGATGTAGACGTCCCATAGGAGCGTATCGGTCAGAGGAAGATCGATCGCGGCGCCGGCTATGGCCGACAGTTGGCTATTCTCGATACGGACGACGCCATCTTCGCTGTCGTCCGGAAGCGGTCCATTGTGAATCTTCCAGGTAAGACCCTGTCGAATGGCGTAGTCCTCGATCCCCAGCGTGGAGACGATGGAAGACCCGGGCATGAAGTGAACCGGTCGCTCGCCCAACGTCGATCGCAGCATCGTAGCGACGAAGGTATCGGCGGGAGCCAGGTAGGTTCCTGAGGCTATGGTTGCTTCTATGTCACCCGCGCGCAGGGTCATCGGGGAGTCGGTGACGAAGTAGCTGCCCGCGATCGTTTCAATCTCCTCATCAGAGAGCGGAAAGATCGAATCGGGAGGCGGTTCGGTCGCCTGTAGCCAACCCGCGCGCGCGAGCGGAAGTGGCAAGTCCCCAGGCTTCATCGCTCGCTGGCAGACGATCCTAGTTGGGGTGGCGTCCGGATCGACACCGGCAGGGCACGGCTCCGTGAGCTGTCTCAGCTGCTTCACGTACCACGATGTGTTCAGGTATTCGCTTACCATCACCGTGACGTCCCTGCGAAGCCCCTCGACTTCCTGCAGATACCACAGCGGGAAGGTGTCGTTGTCGCCGTTCGTGACGAGCACGCCGTAGGGCTCGACGCTCATGAGCGCGTTATACGCGAAGTCGCGTGCGGCGAAATCGTCGGCCCGCGACGCCCACGACCAGTTCAGCGCCAGTGGGATGACGGCAAGCGCGAGCACCGGGGAGGTAGCGAGTCGAGGCACTGGCACCTTCGCGCGGGCGATCCCAGCCATGCGCGACCAGAGCGCGACCAAGCCGATCCCTGCCCAGAGACCCCAGACGCTGAAGCCGATCACGAAGAAGTAATCGCGCTCACGCACCTCGTGCATCGAGACGGCCGGGAACCGATCCCACGCGATCGCAAAGCCGTAGCGGAAGTTCAGGTATCCAACGAGCCCGAGGGAGAGCGTCAGAAAGAGTGTGCCCATGTAGATCGCCGTCTCACGATCGGCTTTCCAGTTCGTCCTCGCCCCGAACAGGCCAAGGAGGACGAAGAGCACCGTAAGGGCTGGTCGCATACCGCCGAAGAGAGGATCGGCGCCCGCGAGCCCTCGTCCCCATTGCCAGTCGAAGTATTGCAGGTAGTTGAGAAGTTGGAGGCCGATCAGCTCTGCGCTGCGTGGCGCCTGCTTCGCCGGATAGAGCGTGGGGTCCAACAGAAGGGGCGGCTTGCCGTATTGGTCGCGCGACAGCACCGCCGACAGAGCATCGCATCCGCTCGCGCCCCAGGTATAGATGCTCTGCACGGCCCCGACGATCGACGCGCATTCGGGTTGACCTTCGGCGAGGATCGGGTCCTGTGCCGCCCGGAGCGGTAGAAGGAGTTGAGTGGAAAGGGCGAGCGCGACTACGGGCAATGCGACGAGCCAGAACGTCGGGCGCTTGAGCGCACGCCGATCGACGAGGACTACGAATGCCGCGAGCGCCGGAACGACGAGCACGCCCATCAAGTGATTTGTTGCCGTCAGCGCCACGACGAAGACGATGGTAACGAGACGTCGTAGCCCGCATCCGGTGTCACGCCATCGCAGAATCAGCCAACTCACCAGGGCAGAAGTGAAGAAGGAGACCGCATATACCTTCTCGCTGACGTTCGACTGATTCCAGACCGTGAACGCCGTCGCCGAGAGCGCGACGGCAGCCGCGGCACCGATCCAGCGAACCTTCCGATCCTCGATCGTACCCGCGAGCACTCGATCGACGACCAGAAACCACAGGGCATGGGAACCTGCGGAGAGGAACGCGCTGAACAGATTGATGCTCACCACGGGCGTCAGGCCCGTCGGTGCGAGCACGACTTCCCACAGATGCGCCAGGAGGACGAAAAGCGAACTGCCTGGGGGATGTGGTATCCCGAGCGTATGCGCCACCGCGGTGTACTCACCGGAATCCCAGAAGCCGATCGACGGGGCCAGGGTGACCACGTAGAGCACGAAGACCAGCAGGCCAGCGATGAATGCAGCCGCATAGGGTGGGCGGCGATCGTCCTCCAGCAGGTCGTGCGAGGATCGGTATCGACGCAGCGCGCCCGCCCATTGGTGCGGAACGCTGCGGGCAAGGTCGAGCAGTACTTCACCGAGGAAGACGAGCAATCCCGCCGTACCCGCCTGTCGCACACGGTACCAGTCAGAAAACGTACGGCGGAGCTCCTGGCCGTACTCGTTCCGGAATCCCGGCGGATAGAGAAACAGTAAGAGCCCATAAACGCGCTCCAGAGACGAGCCACCGGATGCCCGCGTGCTCATCACGCCATCCCCCGCTGTGGCAGGAGCTTCTTCTGCCGGGCGCCCATGAGGAGCCGCTCCAACCGACGCGCCTCGAGCGTCGCTAGCTCCCGACCGAGAGCCGTCAGGTGATAGTAACGACGCCTTTCATCATCGGCCGCGCGCCAATCGGCCTCCACTTCCTCGATCAGTCCCTGCCCGCGAAGCCGCTTGATCGCACCATACAGCGTCCCCGGACCGAGGCGGAGCCTGCCGTCGGTACGCTCTCCCACTTCCTGAATGATCCCATAGCCGTGGCGGTCCTCGTCCGCGAGCGACAGCAGAATCTGAAAGACCGCCTCGCTCAGGGGTACGAGCGCTTTCGGATCGTCGAGAGTTCGTGTCATCCGCTTCCGTTTCTGGGAGGGTTCTGGGACCGAGGTCGCTATATCGTGACACGATATAGTTTCCTGCGCTGGCGTCAAGCCTCTCCGAGGCGTGGAGCCGATTTTTGACTTGGTCTGTTACTTGACATAGTCAAATCTAGTCGTAGGTTTCGGCCCCATGGATTTCGCCAGGCACGACTTCAGCCAATCCCTCCGTAACGCGGGCCTACGGGTCACGGTACCGCGACTCGCGGTGCTCACGGCAATGGCCGAGGGATCGCCGCATGTGGACGCCGATGCGATTGCGGAAGCAATGCGTGCTCGGATCGGCGATGTTCCCCGCCAGACGGTCTACAATGTCCTCCGTGCGTTCCTGGAAGCTGGGCTCGTACGTCGCATCGAGCCGGCCGGAAGCCGGGGGCTATACGAGCTTCGTGTCGGGGACAATCACCACCACGTGGTGTGTCGGCGGTGCGGCGCCACAGCCGACATCGACTGTGTGGCGGGCAGGGCGCCATGCCTGGAGCCCGAGGAGACGGGTGGGTTCCTGATCGACGAGGCAGAGGTGACGTTCTGGGGATTGTGTCCCGCGTGCCGAGGGCTGACATCCGAGGGGGGCGACGCGACGGGTCGCCGTGAATCGGCCACAAACCATATTGGGAGGGGAGAATCAGATGTCGGATGAACGAAAGCCCACCACCACGACGGATGCAGGCATTCCCGCAGCGAGTGACGACCATTCGCTATCCGCAGGGCCCAATGGTCCGTTGCTGTTACAGGACCACTACCTGATTCAGAAGATGGCGCAGTTCAACCGGGAACGTGTGCCCGAGCGAGTCGTGCACGCCAAAGGAGGCGGCGCGCACGGCTTCTTCGAGGTCACCGCTGAAGTGACGCCGTATACGAAGGCGGCGTTCCTCAACCGGGTCGGTAAGAGGACGCCGGTCTTCATCCGCTTCTCCACTGTGGCAGGCGAGCTGGGATCGGCCGATACCATGCGTGACCCACGGGGCTTCGCCATCAAGTTCTACACGGAGGAGGGGAACTACGACCTCGTCGGCAACAACACACCGATCTTCTTCATCCGAGATCCCCAGAAGTTTTCGGATTTCATCCACTCGCAGAAGCGCCACCCGGTCACCAACACGCGTGATCACGACATGCAGTGGGACTTCTGGGCGCAGTCGCCCGAATCGGCGCACCAGGTCGCTTTTCTGATGACGGATCGGGGGACGCCACGCAGCTGGCGCCACATGAACGGCTATTCCAGCCACACGTTCATGTGGATCAACGCCCAGGGCAATCGGTTCTGGGTCAAGTACCACTTCAAGACGGACCAGGGCATCGACAACTTCGCCGATGGCGAGGCGAAGGCGATGGTATCGGAGGATCCCGACCACCACATGCGGGATCTGTTCAATGCAATCGAAGGCGGCGACCATCCTTCCTGGACTCTGCAGATGCAGATCATGCCGTTCGACGCGGCGAAGGAATATCGGTTCAACCCGTTCGACCTGACCAAGGTGTGGCCGCACGGGGATTTCCCGCCGATCACGATCGGGAGGCTCGTGCTAGACCGGAACCCGGCGAACTACTTCGCCGAGGTCGAGCAGGCGGCGTTCGAACCATCGAACATGGTACCGGGCATCGGACCCAGCCCGGACAAGATGTTGATCGGCCGTTTGTTCAGTTATCCGGACACGCACCGCCACCGAATCGGCACGAACTATCAGCAGTTGCCGATCAATCTGCCGCACTCCGAGGTGCACAGCTACAACAAGGACGGCGGCATGCGGTATCGCCACAACGGCGATCAGCCGGTCTACGCGCCCAACAGTTATGGTGGGCCTGTGGCGGATCCGCAGCATGAGGAGCCGGGATGGTTCGTCAGCGGGGAGATCGTGCGAAGCGCCTCTCAGCCGCACAGCGATGACGACGACTACCGTTCAGCCTCGGACGCTGTGGACAGATGTGCTCTCGGAGACGGATCGCGACCACATGATTGCGAACATCGTCGGCCATCTGAAGGGGGGTGTCCGGCCGGAGACCCTCGAGCGGGCCGTCGACTACTGGCGGAAGATCCACCCCGATCTCGGCGACCGCGTCGCTGCGGGCGTGGGACTGCCGACTATATCGGCGGTGATCGCCAGCCGGTAGGACCGCAGGGGTCCGCAAGAAGGCTCATTAAAAGGCTTGATAAGAGGGGCCCCTGCGAAAGGCCGAAGAGATCGTGCTCCGAACGAAAGGATCGCTTGCGGGCCCGAGGCCCGCGCCCCAGGAAAGCGCGACGCCAACCGCAGCCGGCCTCGGTACCCCTGGGAGCGCAGTCGTCCTCGCCCGTCGTAGGTTTCGCCATTCCCACGCAGCGCGCGATTAATCAAGGGCCTTTTGAAGAAGACCACACCGCGCGAATCATCGTCGTGAAACCGCGTGGCCCAAATTCTGGCGGCCGGAGTCATCCAGTGGGCGATCATTTAGGGTGCCAACGATTCCCGGTTGGACGCGGTACCGGCCCAAGTAGTGGGTACGCTTCACACCCGCGTGCGGGATTAGGGGGATAGGATCCATTCCCAACTCCGACTAATTTTGTCCGAGCCAGACAACTCCGTACCGCCCGAACGGCATTATGGATACGCTCGGATCCGGATGCGGACCGATGGAAGGAGGACGGTTGGCATGGCCATCTCACTGACCAAGCGGCTGTTTACGGTGGCTGACTACTACCGGATGGCCGCAACAGGCATTCTGAGCCCGGATGATCGAGTCGAGTTGCTCGAGGGCGAAGTCGTGGAAATGACGCCAATCAGCAGTCGCCACGCAGGCTGCGTCAACTACCTCGGTCGTGAGCTTCAACGACTGATCGGATCACGCGCCGTGGTGGCCATACAGAATCCGGTGCAGCTCAGCGACCTATCAGAGCCGCAGCCGGACCTGAGCGTGCTGAAACCTCGCCCGGACCTCTACCGCGAATCTCATCCACGCCCGGAGGACACCTGGCTGGTCATCGAGGTGGCGGACACGTCGGTGGAAACAGACCGTACGGTCAAGGGTTTCCTTTACGCCCGGGCGGGGGTTCCCGAGTTCTGGTTGGTCGACCTCTCGTCCGCGACGATCGAGGTCTATCGAAATCCAGGTGAGGGCGGGTGGGCCGAAGGGTCGCTTGCCCGTTCCAGCGAACGATTGAGCCCTGCTGCCCTACCGGATGTTGGGTTGGATGTAGCAGAAGTGTTCGGCGAAACGCGGGTACCCGACTGATGGGATCACGCCCATCAACGGCCGGCGGGTATCAGCCGTCCGGCGACGATGGCCCCTTCCCAATTCCTTCCGCCCGTACGCGACAGTGGGCGAAAGCCTACGCTTCAAGGACGAGGCAGTTTCAATCTCATGGTCGACTCGCACGGCCAAACCTTGGAAGTCGTTCACAGTTAACGATATAGCAGGATGGCTGATCCTCCAAAAGGGAAGACACGCTGAGCCGAGCCGAAGTAAGGTTCGACCTCCGCAATCAACCAGGCAGTTGCCGAGGCCAGCGTTTCGCCCGTCCGCTCCAATTCCGCGCTCACGTTGGACTGCGTTGTCAGGTAGGTAGCGAGGAGCTCACGTGACATCGAAACGTCGCGCTGAATCTCCCAGCGGTCGCGGATTGAGAACCCGAGGTGGGCCACATTCTCATCGGTAACGGCGTCGTCCTTCCTCTGCCGATTCGGGTATCGCTGCAAGTAGCCTTCTCTGCTCCAGACACTGAACTCGGGCACGTCTCTCATCGTCCCACCGAACCAGGTGTTGACGATGAACACCCACCCGTCAGGACGCAGCACCCTTGAGGCCTCGGACAGGAATGCCTCGCGACCGACCCAATGGAGGGCCAGTCCGACTCCAACAAGATCGAAGGAGCCAGGGGCGTATGGAAGCCTCTCGGCGACCGCACTGCAGTAGGCGATCTCCGCGTCGGGAATGCCCTGGGAAAGCATGGCCCAGGATGGATCAACGGCGTGGACTTGTCGCACGACGCCAGCCAGTGCCCGGGCGGAAATCCCAGTGCCACAGCCAACGTCCAGGGCGCGATCGAGGGGTCCGGTATGCTCGAGGAGGCGGCCGTTGAACTCGCCGTTCAGCTCAGGCCGGGCCCGCGCATAGCGCTCTGCCGTGTCGCAGTTGAGGAAGTAGTTAGTCGACATTCAGACTCTGTAGTATTGCAGTCTCATCGACCTGGCCGGAGTTCTGGCTGAGCCTGGGTTCCAGAGGGAACCGCCAGGAAATACCGCAGAGCCGCTGAGGAGGCAGAGAACTCAACTGAAGAAGGATCCTAAGCGGTTGACGTGACCCAGGGTTTCATAAATCAATCGATCCCGACTATCGATAATTGGCAGGTCCTTGCTATCTAAGAGGAATCCTCTGCGACCTCCGCGGCTCAGCGGTACATCCCCGTAGTGGACGCCGATGTGCCAAGTGAGGCACCTTGGAGATGGAGCCCGGGGAGATCCGAATGAATGACGTGACCGATAAGATCATCGGGTCGGCGATCGAAGCTCACCGAACTATCAGTCCTCGGAGTCGCACGGCACCCCGATAACGCAGTCCTCCAGCCGCACACACCCACAGCCTAGCCCCACCTCGATGGCCCGGCGCATGCAATGCGCCCGTTCGATCAGTTCGTCGAGCTCTCGAAGCTTCGCCTCAGCGAGCGCCTGCCACCGCTCGTTCATCGGTGTCTCGGTACCGAAACCATGGAAGAGCGTGCGGATCTCGTTCAGGGTGAATCCGGCGCGCTGTGCGAACTGCATCACCTCCAGCATCCGCAACACCACCGGCTCATACCGTCGCCGGCCATTCACACGCCGCGCGGCCGGTAGGAGCCCGATCTCCTCGTAGTAGCGCAAGGCGGAGGTCCGGAGCCCCGTCTCGCGTGCCACCTGTCCAATCGTCAGCTCACTCATCTTCGCTCCCTTGACTTCAAGTCAACTTGAAGTTGTAGCCTTCGAACGGCAGCCGCAACAACCCGCTGACCGGAGAGAGGCAATGACGGAGCAGATCGGCAGAAGAGAGTACGCGTGCGACGCATCGGCGATCCCGCGGGAACAGCGGGAGTCTCATCTATCCCTCACCAAATGGCTGTCCGGCGCCGTCGTCGAGCGACGGGGCCTTGCCGAGGGTTACACGTACCGTCTCCCCGCCGCCGCGTTGGTCAACATCACCGCCTTCGTCGCAAACGAGCGCCGGTGTTGTCCGTACCTCGGTTTCGAGCTCGAGCCGGCCAGAGGCGAGGCTTTCGTATGGCTGCGCGTCACGGGGCCGCCGGGGGCAACTGGGCTCCTGGACGACGTTCTCACCACATCAGGAGGCCAGGATGAATCTTTTCCAGCAGGTAGATGATCGGTCGATCGATACGGTGATCGAGGAGACCGAAGAATTGATCGCGCTTGAGTTCACGGCGGCGTGGTGCGGCCCGTGCCGGGTGCTCGCCCCGATTCTTGAGCGGCTGGCTGCCGAGTACGAGGGCAGGCTGCGCGTGTTGAGTCTCGACGCCGACGAGAATCCACATACCGTCACGCGTTTCAGCGTTCGCGGGATGCCGACGATCGTTTTCCTCCGGGAGGGTCTCGACGTCGATCGGTCGATCGGCGCGGTGCCCGAGAAGATCCTACGATCGAGGATCGATGCGAACCTCGGGGGAGTCGCTACAGAGTAACGGCGTTGTCGTGGCCGTTGTGAGCCCGGAGTCAGGCGCCGTTCGAGGCGATCGACCGTACACAGTGTCCACCCTGTCGCGCTGCTCTTGGCGAGGTATCTTGTAGGCGACGAACCAGCCGCTCGTCCTTCCAGATAACCTGACGTCCTCGAGGTGAATCGATGAAGCTTGGAAGCGGATTCTTGCTGGCCGCTGCTCTGATCGTGCCCGGGTTGGCGAGCGGGCAGGAGGCACTCGACCCCATTGAAGTGACAGCGACGAGGTCGGGGGTTGCGGTGCACGTCGAGGTGGGGCCGACGATCGACGGGCGCCTCGACGAGGAGGTCTGGACGGCCGCGGAGCCGCTGGGAGACTTCGTTCAGCACGAGCCGCTGGAAGGCAGGCCGGCGACGGAGCGGACCGAGGTACGAATCGTCTACGATTCCGCGGCGGTGTACGTCGGCGCCTGGCTCTTCGACACGGAAGCGGAGCGCATCATCGTCGGGGAGCGCCGACGGGATGCAAACCTTCCCGATTCCGATGCGTTCATGGTGGTGCTGGATACGTATCGGGATCTCCAGAACGGGTTCGTCTTCGGGACGAACCCGGGCGGAATCGAGTACGACGGACAGGTTCGAGGCGAGGGTGGCGCGGACACGAACTGGGATGGCGGTTGGACCGTACGCACCTCGCGGGATGGCGAGGGATGGTACGCCGAGATACGGATTCCCTTCTCGACAGTACGCTACGGGCCTGGTGAGGAGCAAACCTGGGGGTTGAACCTCGTCCGCTACATCGGCCGGAAGAACGAGCAGGTGGTATGGTCGCCGGTTGCGCAGCAATTCGGGTTCTATCGTTTGACGGAGGCGGGGCTGCTAGAGGGACTACAACCTCCGCCACGGCGGATAACCACCGTGACGCCGTACGCGCTCGGCGCCGCACAACGGATTCCGCCGATCGATGCCGACGTCACCTACCCCTTCGAGATGGGTGCCGACGCGAAGTTGGGGATCACTCCGAGCCTGAGCCTCGACCTCACGGTGAACACCGACTTCGCCCAGGTCGAGGCCGACGACCAGCAGGTCGACCTATCCCGCTTCAGCCTCTTCTTTCCCGAGAAACGCCCCTTCTTCCTCGAGAACGCCGGCGTGTTCTCCGTTGGTCTGAACTCGTTCCCAGCCCGAACGAGTGGCCGGACGCAGCTCTTCCACAGCAGACGAATCGGCGTCGCCGGCGGGCAGCAGGTGCCAATCGACTGGGGGAGCCGGCTGTCCGGCCGGGTCGTCGGCATGGACGTGGGGATATTGCACATGCGAACCGAGGGGCTGACCGACGTGCAGGATGCGACGGGGTGGACGGTAGCGAGGGTCGCCCGCGAGCTGCCGAACCGCTCCCGCATCGGAGGCATCTTCACCTCCCGCGGCTCGACGGACGTCTCGGGCGACTACAATCGCACCTATGGACTCGACGCGCGTGTGGGGATCGGGGAGGAGTGGACGTTCAACGGCGTCGCGGGGCTCACGGAGACGCCCGATGCCGATGGGGGGCAGGAGCTGCTCAGCTTCGTCGGCGAGTACCTGACCCGTGACTGGTATCTGCGGGGGTACTACGACCAGGTCGGGAGGAACTTCAACCCCGAAGTCGGATTCGTGCCGTACTCGGGGTTCAGGGAGGCGAACCTTCGTGTCGAGCGGATTTATCGGCCGCGGGCATCGTGGCTCCGTGAGTTCCGGACGCACACCCGTCAGACGCTCACCTTCGACATCGACTCCGGCTTCAAGGAGTCCCACATCGCCCATCTGCACAGCAACTTCAACTTCGAGGACGGGAGCAACTTCAGCCCCGCCGTGAACTGGGTGGTCGAGGGACTGGACGAGCCGTTCCAGATCAGTGGGACCGATATCGTCGTACCGGCAGGCACGTACTCAGGGTGGAACTCGTACGCGACGGCGAGGACGAATCCAGCGGCTCCCCTCTCCTTCAACGGACGCTACGACGTCGGGAGCTTCTTGAGCGGCGATCGGGTTGGCGGGTCTCTTGGGTTGTCTGTACGCCGCGGTGCGACCATGACTAGCAGCTTCAACGTCTCCCACAACCGGATCCGGCTGCCCGAGGGGGACTTCAACACTACTCTTACCCGCTTCGGCCTACGCTACGCCTTTACGCCGGGCATCTTCCTCCAGTCGTTACTCCAATATAGCGACCAGACCGGTGTCTGGTCGGGGAACGTTCGCTTCGGGTGGTTGGATACGGCCGGAACGGGGCTGTTTCTCGTCTACAACGAGCGCCAGACGATGGACGTGCTGGGGATGTCGGGGTTGCTGCCGAGGAACCCGCTCGAGCTGCCGGAACGTACCTTCGCGATCAAGTATACCCGACAGTTCGACCTGTCGGAGCTGACGGACGGATTCGGCGAATGAGCCGTTAGATAACAGGTCGGAGCGAAGGCCGAAGAGATCGTGCAGGTCAAGGCGCGCGACGAGCCGCGAGTGAGGCGTACATTCGTATGCCGCAGGGAGCGGCGAGGAAGCGGGCGCCCGAAGGAAGCATCCGTTCCCACGCAGAGATGCACGATTTATCAAACGGCCTTCAACCACGGCCGATCAACCGTAGAAGAGCCGGCATGTCCGTCTTCGAAGCATGCCGCGGATCGCGCGGGATATGGCGGAGGATGTGGACGACGTCGACGGGGATCGGTTCCAGCCGTCCGACGAGGACAAATTCGGGCGCCGTGCCGAAGGTTCCTGGCGGCGCCTCGATGCACAGGACGGCGCGGTGGCCGAGGATCGGGTCCGGGATGCCGAAGTAGCTGGCGTGGCGAACACCGGGAAAGTCGAGCGCCTTGAGCTCCGCCGGGGCACTCCACCAGGTGAAGCCACTGCGCACGACGCGCGTTGCGACCCGTCCTAGTAACCAGAGGGTGCCGTCTTCGGCGAGCCGACCCGCGTCCCCGGTGCGGTGCCAGGTCCGGTCGCCATCCTGGATCTTGTGGAGGGCGGTCTCTTCGGGTGAGTCGAGATACGCTCCGACGACATGGTCGCCCGTCACCACGATCTCACCGGTTGCCCCACGCTCGAGTTCCCACTCTTGCCAACCGCCATCGCCCAACTGGATCGGGCCGTCCGCAACGCGGACGATCCGCACGGAGATCTCCGGCACCGTGACACCGCAGCACAGGCCTGCCTCCGGCCCCTCCCTGCTCATCGCTCGGACCATCGCATCCGCACTGATCCCGGCGATCGGCTCGGCCTCCGTGCTTCCGTAGACGACGTTGGCTCCCTCGCGGGTGAGCTGGCCCAGGGCCCTCGCGAGCCGGGGATAAACGGGGGACCCGCCCGCCCACAGCCGTACGTCAAGCGTACGTCTGTTTTCGCGACACCAGTCTGCGAGGTGTTGGTAGAACGCGGGCGAACCGCTCGTCGTCGTGACCCCCTCCTCTTTGATCTGTGCGACGATACGCTGCGGGTCGACCTCTGCCGGCCTGGCGGGGTCGAAGTCGGGAAGGACGGTCGTGATGCCGGAGGCGAGGTTGTTGAGCACGAATACCGGCAGGGTCGGCATGTCGACGTCGTCCGGCGCGAGGCGCAGATGATTCGCGAGGGCGAGGTGCTGCGCCCAGAGAAGATCGTGAGAGCGGGGAACAGCCTTGGGAGTTCCTGTGCTCCCTGTCGTGAACGTGATCAGGGCAGGCACGGAGGCGTCGACATCCGCTGGGGGCGCTGCGTCCTCCCTCTCGAACCGCTCCAGCGCGAGGAACCTCCCAGTCACGATCCAATGGTGTGCGATGGACCGGAGCGCGGGGCTGATGAGTCGGAAGGCGTGCGCGGCCGGCATCGCGATGAACAGATTGGGCCGTGCGACTCGCACCACCGCGTCGAGCCTATGTCGATCCGTCCACGCGTCGACCAGGACGACCGCCGCTCCGGTGTGGAGTGCTCCCATCATGGCCAGGTACAGGTCGATCGACATCGGGACGAAGATCAGGACGCGGCTTCCCGGGCCGATACCGACTTCCCGCATGCCCGCCGCGAGCCTAGCCACTCGCCTCGCCAGCTCGCCGAAGGTAATCTCTCGGCGATCGCCCTCCCCTGCCTCGACGATTGCGGGCCGGTCAGGGAGGGCGGCAGCGCGCTCGATCAGCCGATTCGGGATGCTCCCGGTCACGATTCGCACCATTCGTAGAGGCGGTAGCGGCGAAATAGCTCACTTCCGGTTCGTCCTGAGATCCGCTTCGACGCGTTCGAGGCGTGCATGAGTGCGTGGAGTACGGACGCTCCGTGCCCGCCAGCGGCTCTGTTCACGTCTTCCACGAGGACGCCGCCGAGGCCGATCCCCCGCGCCTCCGGGCGCGCACGCTCCAGCAGCTTGCCGTAGATCCTCGCGTGCTTCGCGGGAGCCATATATTCGATGATGTCGGAGAGGTTGAAGCCGTCGAATTCGCCTTGAACCGAGTCGACGCCGACGTGATGCCGTGAGAGTCGAGCCAGATTCTCGCGAATGCGTGCGGTCGAGATCGGGCAAAGGTAGAGCGGTAGGGCCTCGGGAGTAAAGCCACTGGTCATGATAGAGACGAGATAGGGCTCGACCCTGTCATCCTGGAGGGCCTTTTTCATCCCGCCCACTGTTACTATCCCGGGGGCCATTTTCGTCATCCCGGGGCCACACCCCGTCATCCCCGCCTACGCGGGAATGACGGAGAAGAACAAGGAATGATGGAGAAGGAAAGCCGGAATGGGCGGAAAGCGTGCTGGAAGGGATCGTGACGCCAGAACCCTCAGGGTCCCGGCGCGTTCAAGGGCGTGACCCGGAAGACAAGGCCTTCTCGAGTGGCGTCCGGAACCGCGGGATCACCGTCGCCCCGGCCATCCAGCGCGTCAGCTCGTTTGCCTCTTCCGCCGCGAGGCTCCGGACCTCCGCTCCGACGTCCTCCAGCAGTCGGACTACGACCTCACCGTCTGGCCGCTGTGCCCAACCGCCGATGATCCGACCGTCGAACCAGACGGAAGGCCCGATGTTGCCGTTCGTGTCGAAGAGGGCCTCGGAGTGCGGACCGAGATACCAATCACGTGACTTCCACCCCATTGGCGTGGAATCGAGAGCGGGGAGGAGAGCGACACCGGCAGCCTCCGGGACGACCGGATCGACGTCATCAGCGAGGATCATCCCCTCGTCGCCACCATCGAACCGAACCGGAACAGTCTCGAGCTTGGCCAAAGCTGCTTTCGCTTCCCGCGCCGTCCAACCCGTCCACCAGCGAAGGTCGGTCAGACTCACCGGTCCATAGGCCGACAGATAGCGGCGCGCGATCTCGACCTGTCCTTCCCCCGGCTCTCTTCGATCGAACGCCTGGCCGAACCATCTGGTGGTACTCGCCCAGTGGTACTGACTGGATCGCCAGGAGCCCGCGCTTCGCGTTCGCACGATCGAGCCGTCCATCGCCATCAAGAAAAGAAACCGCGACGACAACTTCGTTCGTGTCGACCACGTTCCGGATCCCAGCGTCACCTGTGTCCCGAGCCCCGGAATCTTCTCCGTCAGCTCCTGCGTGCGCAACTCGACCGGCTCGCCCAGCACTTCCAGAACCTGTGACTCGAGATCACTGACTAACCTAGCGAACTCCTCCCGCGACACCTCGGCCTCGAGCCACTTCTCCACCCTCCGCCGCTCCTGGCCGGCGATCTGACGCGTGGCGCCTGCCTCGAAGATCTCCGCATCCTCACGCGGAACGAGGAAAAGGGTCCCCCGCATTGCGTGCAGACGCCACAACGTCCGATCCTCGCACAGGGCGCGATCCAGGTCAGAGGTCTCGAATCCGGCCAGCCGTGCCCGCATCGACAGATACGGCGTCGACGGATCGGTCGAGTGGACCGCGACCAGACTTCTCGCTAGATCCATCACGTCGGCCGCGGTTCGGCCCAGATGGTGGCGCCGGACCAACCGCCTCCGCCGCTCGTCATCCGTCATCCGGACCGCGGACGACATCGATCCCTGTCCTCAGCTAGAGCTCGATGCCTTGTATTCCTCGCCACGCCTGGCGGTCTCCTCCGGGTCCACATCCTCTACGTGGGTGGAAATCCACCACTGGTTGCCCGCGACGTCCTGTACGCCACCTGATCGGTCGCCGTAGAACTGATCCGCCACCTCCTGGACCGAGGTCGCACCGGCATCCAGCGCCTTGCGATAGACCGCGTCACAGTCCTCGACGTAGAGGTGGAGCATGCACTGCATCGGCTCGTAGCGTCCCCCCGCCTCCGAGATCATGACACGCGAATCGCCGACCTGAAGATCCGCGTGCGTGACCGTGCCGTCATCGTTGTCCATCCGGCTCTTCACTTCCGCAGAGAAGGCCGCCTTCATGAAATCGATCACCTGGTCCGCTCCCTTACAGATCAGGTAAGGCGTCACCGTGTGAAAGCCTTCGGGTATCGGTTGGACCGCCATCGTTGCCTCCAACGTTCCAGGTTGAAAAGTACGCGGGTAAGACGAGTAGCCGAACAAAAGCCGAAGTGCGCTTCCCAGAGTAAGAGCGGCTCGAGCCGATGTCAACGTCGTTGATTTCAGCCTGATGTCAGGGTTGTACCGCCTCCCTACGCTCCTCGACGCCGGAATAGCACAGGTCTCCCTCGCATCCCGCCTCGACATCAGAATGGTGAACGCCCATGATCACCGCGCCACCGGTATCACTGTCGCCGATCTGCGCGTTGACGGGACCGGTGCCGCGGATGACGACGTTCGAGTCGTCGTAGCTGACGACGTGGCCGCTGCCTTCCGATCGAATCGAGACGTCGTCGAACCCGTCGGCTCCCACGACGAAGGTATTGTTTACCGATCGCTATGGATGCCCCCTCGTCGGTGACCGTGGCAAACGATCGACTCTCCTCCAGGTAGGGGAGCGGCACCTTCTCCTCATCGCCTTCCTCCGGATCCGGATCGCCCTCGGACGGGTTGGCTTCTGATGGCAGCTGCATTCCGAAGACCTGGCGAGAAACCCTCGGTTCGCCCATCAGGCCACCCATCTCTCCCTCGAGCACAACCGGCTCCTCGACGGCCGCATCCTCCTCATCCTCGACTTCCTCGTCCTCTTCATCGCCGTTTCCTTCTGCGTCGCCCGAATTGCCGGATCTAATCCGAGAATGGGTAACGTCCACAACGTTCAAGCCACTGGAATCCGTGTCCCCGGTATTGGTGTTGATCTGACCGCTGCGCTCCACGAAGACGTTGGAATCATCGTACGTAACGATCTGGTCGTTGCCCATGACACTGACCGAATGATCCTCGAATCCGCTGATGGCGACTCCCTGACCTCCCCACTCGTCCTTCTGAGGGAAGACGCCCAGGAAGGAGGTGTTCGCATGTGGTATCGTATCAACGGCCTCCTGGGGCACCCCGCTTGGACGAAGCGCAGGCTCGAGGAGGGCTCGCTTGACGGCTGGCACTCGGGAAAGCGTTCCCCAGGAGAGAAGCGCGTCCTCAGAGCCAACGCGAACGTTCCTGGCTGACCCGCCCGCCCTTCTCTCGGGTGCGCTCCGACGTGTCACAAAACGACCCTCCGGAGATACCCGAGAGTATCAGGTCTCTCGCTGCCTACTTCAAACGCGGGTATCGAACTGGTGCCGCCGAGAACCAGCTTGTCTTCGTCCGTGGAAGAGCCTACCGTGCGGGAGTCGTCACGCGTAGAAGTTCTGCCGCTCCGCGGCGTTTGAGCTAAAAGGGGAGAACCGAATGGGGAAGAGACGTTTCTTGGTGACGGGTGGCAGTCAGGGAATCGGTGCGGCGGTGGTCGAGCAGGCGCGAGGAGCGGGGCACGACGTGGTATTCACAGGTCGGGATCAGGGTCGGATCGACGAGGTCACGTCCAAGACCGGCGGGTTCGGCCTGGCTGCCGACATCGCCGATCCCGCGGCGAATGCCCACACCGTCGAAGTCTGCGACGACCGCATGGGCGGAGTGGACGTGCTGATCAACAATGCGGGCTACGCCTATCGAGCAAACATCGGCGAGCTCGACCTCGATGCGATGCGTCGGATGTTCGACGTCAACGTTTTCGGGCTCGTCGACCTGACGAACCGGATCGTCCCGTCGATGAAGGAGCGAGGGGGCGGGGACGTCATCAACATCGCGTCGACGTCGGGAATGAAGGGAGGGGCCGGAGGAACGGCGTATGGGGGCAGCAAATGGGCTCTTCGCGGGATCAGCCAGTGCTGGCAAGCGGAGCTTCGGCCGCACAGCATTCGGGTGGTCTGTATCTGTCCGTCCGAGGTGCAGACGAACTTCGGCGGTCTCAAGGGGCGCAACAATCCGAACAAGCTGTTCGCCGACGACATCGCCTCGACAATCATGGCTGCTCTCGAGATGCCTCGTCGTGCCCTGTGGCCCGAGCTGGCCGTCTTCGCGGCCAATCCATGGAAGGAGGGGTAGGGAGGCCACATGCCGTCGAGAGTCGTGACGGTACAGGTCGTTCGGGACGGGAGCGCGTGCTACCTACTGGTGCCGTCGAGACGCTCGCCCGTGCCAGGCCGAAGGCGAATATCCGATCCACGAAGGAGTAGGCGATGACGACTTCTGCCGTGCTGACGGAAGGATCCCCCCTGGGTGCGTTTCGGGCCGTCCTCAAGAGCCAGTATCACGCTGGTCTCGCGATGCTTCGCCAGACGATCGATCAATGCCCCGAGGAGCTCTGGTCCGATGACGAGCCGGTCAACGCATTCTGGCAGGTCGCGTATCACGCGCTCTACTTCACGCACCTCTACCTGCAGCCAGACGAGGCCTTTTTCCGACCGTGGCCCGGCCACCAACCTGACGTCCAGCATGAGGACGGGATCGCCGGCACACCCGACCCCGCCAGCGACCTCCCATTGATCCCGAGACCCTACACGAAGGAGCAGACCCTCGCCTACTGGCAATTCTGCGACGACATGGTCGATGATGCAGTGGCCGCGCTCGATCTGCAGAGGCCGACGAGCGGCTTCAGCTGGTACAGGGTGTCCAAACTGGAACACCAGATCATCAACTTGAGACACCTTCAGCACCGCCTGGCCCAGCTCGCGGATCGCTTGCGGTCGAAGGAGGGTGTGGGGACGAGGTGGGTCGCCGCTAGGCGGGTGACCGCCGATGAATTTCCGATCCCGATCACCCCACGTTCCCCTATGATGACGTTTTCGTCGACGATGAGGAGTTCCTTCCTCCGCGAGTTGGAGAGTGTTCGCCGCGAGATCGAAGCATATTCCGACGAATCGCTGATCTGGTCGCTACCGCCGGGAGTGCCCAACTCCGCCGGAACGCTGGCGCTGCACATCGCAGGTAACCTGCAACATTATTTCGGCGCCGTCCTGGGCGGAACTGCGTACATTCGGGATCGTCCGGCGGAGTTCTCGACTCGCGACGTCTCTCGCTCGGAACTGCTCGTCCGGATCGCCGCGGCCGAGGCGGCCGTCGCAGGGGCCCTGGACGCCAGCACGCAGCTCGACCTCGCCCAGCCCTTTTCCGAACCGCTGGGGGGAGCCGCGCTCACGACGGCCGAGGTCATCATCCACCTCGCGGTACACCTCGCGTATCACCTCGGCCAGATCGACTATCATCGACGTCTCGTGACCGGCGATCCGGCCGGCATCAACGCGGTCGACCCCTCGCGACTCGCTAGTCGCCTCCCGCCTGGGGCGTCATCCCCCTAGAACGCCGTTGATAAATCGCGCAGCTCTGCGTGTTAACAGATGCTTCCTTCGGGCGCCCGCTTCCTCGCCGCTCCCTGCGGCGTACGAACGTACGCCTCACTCGCGGCTCGTCGCGCGCCTTGATCTGCACGATTTCTCTGCGGCCGTCGCTCCGACCTGTTATTCAACAGTCCTATAGCCCATAGCCGACTAGCACGGGCGCTTCCATCGGCGTATCTTCGGGCGATGAACGCCCCCGATACGAAGCGCGAGGGACGGGTCCGGGTGAGCTCCGAGATCGGTCCGCTGCAAGAAGTTATCTGCCATACGCCAGGACGTGAGCTGCTTGCTGTCACGCCTACCAATCGCGAGCAGTTTCTCTACGCCGACATCATCGATCTGGAGCAGGCGGGGCGGGAGCACCACCGCTTCCGAGCAGTGCTGTCCCGCTTCTGTCATGTGCACGAGTTGCAGGAGCTGCTGGAGGAGATCGTCGACGAGGCCGAAGTCAGGGAGTTTCTGACGGGTCGAGTACTGCAGGTCTCGGCCTCGGAGCCGCTGGCGGGCGAGCTTGCCGAGATGCCCGGTCCGGACCTGTTGCGGCTTTTCATCGAGGGTAAAGAGGCCCCGCAGGGACCGATGGCCCGGCTCCTCCACAAGGTGGGGTACGAGCTGCCGCCGTTGCCGAATCTCTTCTTCACCCGCGACGCGGCGATGGTGGTCAACAGCGGCGTGATCATCGGTGCGATGAAGTACGCGGTCCGCTGGTCGGAGGAACTCCTGATGAAGGCCCTCTTTCGCTATCATCCCCACTTCCGTACCGACGGGATGATCTACGACGGAGCCGAGGAGTACCGGAACGACTTCACCATCGAGGGTGGGGACGTACAGATCCTTCGGCCGGACATCGCCATGATCGGGCTGTCGGAGCGCTCGAGCCCAGCCGCCATCGAGGTCTTGGTGCAGGGTCTGCAGCAGCACGCGGGCCTGGAGCACGTGATCGTTGTGGTCCTTCCGAACCAGAGCCCGGCGATCCACCTGGACATGATCCTGACGATGGTGGATCGGGAGCACTGTGTGGTCTTCCCGCCCTATTTCTTCGGTCCGGCGCGTCTCCCGATCCTTCACTATCGCCCGGGCGAAGGAGTCCGCGAGTCGTCGGATCTATTCGGCGCCCTGCGGGCGGCGGGGCTGCCGCTGTCGGCACTGCGTTGCGGAGGAGAGCACCCGGTCACACAGGAGCGGGAGCAATGGTCCAGCGGCTGCAACTTCGTCGCGGTCCGCCCGGGTGTCGTGGTCGGTTATACGAGAAACGAAGCGACGATGCGGGAGTTGGAATCAGAGGCCGGGTATCGGATCGTCGAGGCGATCGACTTTCTGACGGGTGACGTTCAGATCGAGGATGGAGACAGGGCCGTGATCGCCTTCGAGGGGGGCGAATTGGTTCGGGGCGGAGGTGGCGCCCGGTGCATGACGCTTCCCGTGGTGCGCGAAGAGGTTTGGTGAGGCTCCCGAATCCTTCGATCGGTCTGGGGATCGAGCTGCGGGGCAGCAGCGGCTTGCTCTGGACGTCTCTGAAGACGCTCGCCGACGGCCCAAGGACCACGGACGAGCTGGCGGCCGAGGTACTCTCGCTGCGAGGGAATCGTCGTGCTGCCACGGCGGCGGTCTATACCCTGCTCGGTGAGGAAGCGAGCGTGCAGGTGGACGCGCACGGAGTTTGGTCGCTGGTCGAACCGGAAGTTGGACCGGGTCTCGAACCGCTTCGCGAGCAGGAGTGGGTCGTCGTTGATGTGGAAACAACGGGGGGGGCACCCGGTCGCGGACACCGGATCATCGAGTTCGCCGCGGTGCACGTGGGCGGCGGTGAGATCCGTGGGGAGTACTCGACCCTCGTGAACCCGTACCGGTGGATCCCCGGCACGGTCTCTTCGGTGACTGGCATTGCCGGGTCGATGGTGGCGGACGCGCCGAGCTTTGCCGAGATCGCGCCACGGGTTGTCGAAGCGCTCCGGGGACGGGTGTTCGTGGGTCATAACGCGAGGTACGATTGGGCATTCGTATCGACCGAGCTCGATCGTTGCCTTGGCCGTCGGCTTTCCGGACGGCGTCTTTGCACCCTACGCATTGCCCATCGGCTCTACCCGAACCTGTATTCCCGCTCCCTCGGAGCGCTCGCCGAGCATTTCGGGATCCCCATGGAAGTTCACCATCGAGCTCTTGAGGACGCGGCCGCGACCGCCAGGCTCCTGATCCTCCTGCTGGGTTGCCTCGAGGAGGAGGGGGTCGTCGACTGGGCTGGACTCGATCAGTTCATCCGGCGGCGGAAGAAGGGACGGCGGCGTCGCACGGCACGGCCCGTTTCGATGGATCGCGCATGAGCACTCCGGCCATTCCGCCGCTCAGCGCCGAGGAGTTGCCGCTGGTGCGATCGATCTCCCTCGGGGACCTACGAGTCCACGCCATCGAGGCCGGGCTGCAGCGGCTGGACGGCGGGGCGATGTTCGGCGTCGTTCCGAAGCCTCTCTGGCAGCGTCGAATCCCACCGGATCCGAAGAACCGGATCACACTCGCCCTCCGCTGTCTGCTCGTCGAGACGCCCGATGAGCTCGTGTTGATCGAGACCGGGCTCGGGAATAAGGAGGACGAGAAGTTCGCTCAGATCTACGGCGTCGAGAACGGACCTCCCCCCGATGCCGCGGGTGCCGATCGGCTCCAGGCCGCCATTCGCAGCCTCGGTTTTTCGCTGGACGAGGTCGGCGTGGTGATCAATACCCATCTCCATTTCGATCATGCGGGCGGGAACACCTACCGCGATGAAGAAGGCCAAATCCGTATCTCCTTCCCGCGCGCGACGTACCACGTGCAGGGCGGAGAGTGGGAGTATGCGCACCGAGCAAACGAGCGAACCCGCGCCAGCTACCTGCCACACAACTTCGATCCGCCCTACGAGGATGGTCGATTGAACCTGCTGGATGGGCCGGCCGAGATCGTTCCCGGTGTTTCGGTGATCCTCACTCCTGGCCATACGCCCTACCATCAGTCCGTTCTGGTGGCCTCTCGCGACGAGACGGCTTGCTTTCTGGCTGACCTCGTGCCGACGATGGCCCATCTGCCGCTGCCGTGGATCATGGGGTACGATGTCGAGCCGCTCGTCACCCTCGAGTCGAAGCGGACCTTGCTGCCGAGGGCGGCGGAGGAAGCGTGGTTGCTCGTCTCGGTCCACGATTCGGTGGAACCCTGGGGGCGTATTCGGATGGACGGGAAGGCGATGACGTTCGAGCCGATCGAGGAGTCGGCGGGGTAGGAACGTCGAACGAGTCGCGGTTCCGACTTGGAGGCGCGACATTCGCGGGCGGCTCAGTGGGAGTCCCCGGGAAGGGTGGCAACGATGAACACGGAGAGTAGGAGTTTGGATCCGCAATCGACAGCTGTCATCGTCAGCGCCGTCCGCACGCCGGTCGGGCGTTTTCTCGGCGGTCTCGCCCCCCTTTCGGCGCCCCAACTCGGAGCCGTTGCGGTTCGCGAGGCCCTGGAGCGCTCCGGCGTGCCGGCCGACGCCGTGGACGAGGTCATCCTGGGCAACGTCATTCAGGCGGGAACCGGGCAGGCACCGGCCCGTCAGGCGGCGATTCTCGGGGGCGTTCCCGCCACCGTGCCTGCCCTGACGATCAACAAGGTATGCGGTTCCGGTCTGAAGGCCGTGATGCTGGCCGCGCAAGCGATCAGGGCAGGTGATGCAGACGTGCTGGTTGCAGGGGGGATGGAGTCGATGTCGAACGCTCCGCACCTGCTTCGCGGGCTTCGAGAGGGAGTCAAGTTTGGCAATCAGCAACTGATCGACGGGCTGATCCACGACGGGCTCTGGTGCTCGTTCGGCGAGTGCCACATGGGCGGGCACGCCGAGTATACCGCCGATAAGGCCGGGATCTCCCGGCAGGCCGCGGATGAGTACGCCCTCGAATCGCATCGCAAGGCCATCGCAGCGATGGAGGGCGGGAAGTTCGACGCGGAGATCGTTAGCGTCGAGATATCCGGCCGGAAGGGAACCACGACAGTGTCACGCGATGAGTCCCCTCGCGCCGATACGTCCCTCGAATCTCTGGCTCGTCTTCGTCCCGCCTTCCCGCAGGACGCGCCGGAGCACATCAAGGAACTCGTCGTGACGGCCGGCAACGCACCCGGCCTCAACGACGGCGCGAGCGCTCTGGTCGTGACATCGGAGGCCTACGCTCGCGACGCGGGGCTACGAATTCGCGCGCGGATCAACGGCTACGCTTCCGGCGCCATGGAACCTCGCGACCTCTTCTTCGCGCCCGTCGACGCGGTGCGTCGGCTGCTGGAGAAGGACGATACCACGATAGGCGACTACGACCTGATCGAGGCGAACGAAGCCTTCGCGGTGCAGGCGTTGGCCAATGGCCAGGAGCTCGGCTGGGACTGGGAACGCGTCAACGTTCACGGTGGGGCGGTCGCGCTCGGTCATCCGATCGGTGCCTCGGGTGCTCGGGTCCTCACCACGCTGATTCATGCCCTCGAGGACCGCGACCTTCGCACCGGTTTGGCGACCCTCTGCCTCGGAGGCGGCAATGCCGTCGCCCTTTCGATCGAACGCGTTTAATCGGATACTACCGCAAGTAACGACCACGAAACCATGACGACGGAACATTGATGAGCACAGAGCGGAGCACGCCCAGCACCCTCAGCCGGTTCGACGCGATCGCCTCTCCCGGGATGAGAAGTGCCATTGGCGTCGTGACCTTTGCCCTCCTCACCGCCATCGGCGCGAGACTCTCCGTCCCGATCGCGGGGACGGCGGTTCCGTTCACATTCCAGCCCCTGGCCGTGCTTCTCACTGGCGCGTTGCTCGGTGCCCGTCTCGGTGCCCTCAGCCAGGTTGTCTACCTGGCCGCCGGAATGGCCGGGCTCCCGGTCTTTGCGACTGGGGCACTCTTCGCACCGACCGGTGGCTACTTGATGGCGTATCCGTTCGCCGCGTTCGTGGTCGGCGCGCTCGCCTCCGGAGGTGCGGTTCGAAATCTCCTTGCGCTGCTCGCGGGTCTCGCCGTCATCTACACCGGTGGAGCTGCCTGGCTCGCGATCCTCACCAACTGGTCGACGGCCGTCGTCACGGGCGTCCTCCCGTTCGTCCTACCCGACCTCGTGAAGGTGGTGATGGCCTGGGTGATCGCCGGTCGACTTCGGGAGCGCAGCCGGGAATTCTTCGCGGCCTGATTCGATTCACGACACCGGTCTGCCTGGCGGCCCGTGACCGTGTCGGGGTGGTTGAAGAGTCTCACGCATCGCGATGGACGCATCCGACCCCCGTGGCGTATCGCCCTGTACTTCCTCCTTTTCGCGTTTCTCACCCTGGTCGGGCAGATCGTCATCATCGTTCTCCCCCGCCACCCGCTCGAGTGGGGCAGTCTGATCGTGACGACGTCTGCGGCCATTGTGGCTGGCTGGATCCTGATCTCCCGTCTCGACGGCCGGCCGTTCGGTGCTCTCGGATTCCCCCTGCACGGACGCGTCCGCAGCGAAATCGCGCTCGGTCTCGCGATCGGAGCCGCTCTGCTGACGGGTGCAGTCCTGCTCCTCCTGATTTCGGGGAGTGCCGGATTCGCAGCCGATCGCGGCTCCCCGCCCGGCTATGTCTTCTTCCTCCTCTGGACGTTCGTCTTCTTCGCGATTGCAGCGGCGTGGGAGGAGGCAGTCTTCCGTGGATATCCGTTCCAGGCGCTCGTCGAGTGGGTAGGCCCATGGCCCGCGACGATCGTGGCCTCTTTGCTGTTCGCGTACCTCCACGCCCAGAATCCGAACGTAACCTCCCTCGCCCTTGCCAATATCTTCCTGGCAGGCGTCCTGCTCTCGATCGCATACCTGAAGACACGGTCCCTCTGGTTCGCTACTGCCGTACACCTCGGTTGGAACTGGAGCATGGCGACGCTCTTCGACTTCCCCGTCAGTGGCCTGATCTTCGACACGCCGCTCTACACCGGGGTGCCGACGGGGGAGGACTGGTGGACCGGTGGTGCCTTCGGACCCGAGGCGGGCGTCGCCGGTACCTTCGTGCTCGTCGTGGGAACCGTGTGCCTCGTCCGGTCTCGCCGTCTGTCCGAGGATCCCGAGCTCGAGCGACTCGGACCGATCGTCGACCAAAGGATTCAAGGAGGGCCCTTCTGAATCGCCAAGCGTCGTTCTGGGCCGGGAGCTTCCTGGGGGCAGCCGTCTTTGCGGTGCTGGTCCGGCTGTTCCTGCCGTACGACGCACTCGGCATCGAGACCGCCGATGATCGATTCCTCGCCTGGCTCCTCACCACCTGGACGGCCGGCGTGATGGCAATCTGTTTCGGGGCCGCCGGCCTCCTCTCGGCCGTCTCTGTCGTCGGGTTCCGCGACGTCCATGACATTGGATCGGTATCGGCGGCCATCGACGTCCACCGCGACGAGCTCCGTCGGCGCCGCCAGAGTGGGATCTACAACTTCGCGGGATGGACCTTGTGCACCGGGGGATGGCTCATCCTGGTCTACTTCTTTGCCTGGCTCATCACCGGACGCTGAAAGACGAATCGACAACCAGCCTTCTGCGAGGGCGAAGCGATCGTGCAAGGTCAAGGCGCGAGGAGCCGCGACTGAGGCGTAGGTTCGACGCTGGAGGGAAAGGGCGTGGAAGCGGCCGACAGGAAACAGTCGTTCCCACGCGGAGATGCACGATCATCAACGGCCGTCTGAGCCCGGGAACCCAGAGAGCAATATGTCGGACAACCTCGAGATCGCGGTGATCGGAGCCGGAACAATGGGTAACGGGATCGCCCACGTCTTCGCGGTGGGTGGCTACCGCGTCACTATGGTCGATGTGGTAGAGGAGGCGCTGCAGCGGGCGCTCGCGACGATCTCGGCCAATATGGACCGTCAGATCAAGAAGGGCGGCCTCGCACCGGCCGAAAAGGAAGCGGCCCTCGCCCGAATCGAGACGGAGCGCGATCTAGCCGCGTCGAGCGGCGCGGACCTCGTCATCGAGGCCGCGACTGAGAACCGCGATCTAAAGTTCGAGATCTTCCGTCAGTTGGACGAATCGGCGAAGCGCGATGCGATCCTCGCCACCAATACCTCCTCCATCTCGATTACTGAGATCGCGGCCCAAACGACCCGCCCGGAGCGGGTCGTCGGGATGCACTTCATGAATCCAGTCCCGGTGATGAAGCTGGTCGAGGTCATTCGTGGTCTCGGAACCTCCGATGAAACCACCAACCTCGTCACCGAGGTCGCCCAGGGCCTGGGCAAAACCGTCGCCACCGTCGAGGACTATCCGGGCTTCGTTTCGAACCGCGTCCTCATGCCGATGATCAACGAGGCCGTCTTCTGTTTGATGGAGGGGGTCGCGGACCGCGAGTCCATCGATACCGTCATGAAGCTCGGTATGAACCACCCGCTCGGCCCGCTCGCGCTGGCCGACCTGATCGGCCTCGACACCTGCCTCGCAATCATGGAAGTGCTGCACCAGGGACTTGGGGACGGCAAGTATCGACCCTGCCCTTTACTGCGGAAGTATGTGGCGGCGGGTAAGTTGGGACGCAAGAGCGGGGAAGGGTTCTATTCGTACTCGTGAACTTCGTCTCGAACGGCGCGGGCGTTGCGGACCAGCCGCGCGGCAGGGTCGAGGTTGGACTAAAAGACCGTTGATCAATCGCGCATCTCTGGCACTTCCTCGCCGCTCCTTGCGGCGTACGAAAGTACGCCTCACTCGCGGCTCGTCGCGCGCCTTGACCTGCACGATTTCTCTTCGG
>WHSP01000130.1 GCA_009380025.1 Gemmatimonas sp.
AAATTCGTATTTTCACTGATACTGGATGGTTTTGCTAATCGTCTTGCGCAATAAACTTTATTTATTTAGTCTTACCGGTGCTTTTGCCTTTTGAAGTCCCTCGTGAGGAGTGGCCACGGCGAATGAAGGTGGCAGGCGAGACGCGAACCCACTGTCCGTACTGTGCCCTTCAATGCGGCATCCGGATATCGGGGCAGGTTGGCGAGGTTTCGATCGCGGGCGACACGGACTTCCCGGTGAATCGCGGACGTTTATGCGTGAAGGGGTTCACCGCAGCTGTGACGTTGAGGCATGGGGATCGAATCACCTCGCCCATGGCGCGTTCGGCGGATGGGGTGTTGGAGGCGATCTCCTGGGAGGATGCGATCGACCGGATCGGGGCGGCGGTGGAGCGGACCCAGCGGGAGCACGGTCGGGATGCGGTCGGCGTGTTTGGAAGCGGCGCACTGACGAACGAGAAGGCGTACCAGTTGGGGAAGTTCGCGAGGGTCGGGTTGTCGACGTCGAGCATCGACTACAATGGTCGGTTCTGTATGTCATCGGCAGCGGCGGCCGCGAACCGGGCGTTCGGGTTGGATCGAGGGCTGCCGTTTCCGTTGGCCGACGTGGCGGAAGCGGAGGTAGTGGTGCTCGCGGGTGGCAACGTAGGGGATACGATGCCACCGCTGATGCAGTACCTGGAGGCGCAGCGGGCGAGAGGAGGAAGGTTGGTGGTGGTGGACCCTCGAAGGACCGTCACAGCCGAAGAGGCGACGCTCCACGTGTCGCTGGTTCCGGGAACGGACGCAGCGCTCGTCTACGGACTGCTCCATGTACTGATCCGAGAGCGGATGGTGGACGAGGCATACATCGCCGCTCGAACCGACGGATTCGAGCGACTGCGAGCGTTGTCGGCGAGCTACTGGCCGAACCGGGTCGAGCGGATCACGGGAGTGCCCGAAGGGCGGATCGTGGAGTTGGCGAGACTGCTGGGGCGTGCGTCGTCCGTAATCGTGCTGACGGGGAGGGGGCCGGAGCAGCAGTCGCAGGGAGTAGCCAATGCGAGTGCGTACATCAACCTGGCATTGGCACTGGGGATGGTGGGCCGGCCGAACAGTGGCTACGGGTGCCTGACCGGTCAGGGCAACGGACAGGGTGGCCGGGAGCACGGGCAGAAGGCCGATCAGCTCCCCGGGTACCGGGACATTCGTGATCCGGAAGCTCGTCTGCGTGTGGCGGGCGTCTGGCGGGTGGACGAAGCCAGCATTCCCGGCCCCGGCCGTTCGGCGCAGGAGATGTTGTCGACACTCGGCGAGCCGGGCGGAGTGCGGACGTTGCTGGTCTTCGGCGCGAATCCAGCCACTTCGGCTGCGGATTCTGGGATGATCGAGGAGCGCCTCGCTTCGTTGGACTTCCTGATCGTTAGCGACTTCTTTCTTTCGGAGACGGCCGCGCTGGCGGACGTGGTGTTACCGTCGGCGCAGTGGGCGGAAGAGGAAGGGACGATGACGAATCTGGAGGGGCGAGTGATCCATCGCCGAGCAGCGACTGCGCCACCTCCCGGAGTGCTCACAGATCTCGAGATCCTTCGACAGCTGGCCGAACGGCTCGGCCGCGGTGCCTGGTTCCCGTCTTCGGATCCCCAGCACGTCTTCGACGAACTCCGGTGCGCGACAGCGGGCGCGCCGGCCGACTACAGCGGCATCTCGTACGAGCGGATCGATCGGGAGCGGGGGGTGTTCTGGCCCTGTCCCTCGGCGAAGCACCCGGGGACACCACGCCTCTTCACCGATTCCTTCCCGACGGCCGACGGCAAGGCGCGGTTCTTCGTCGCCGACCATCGAGCCCCGGCGGAGGAACCGGATCGGGACTATCCGCTCTACCTGTCGACGGGTCGGCTCCTCGCCCACTACCAGACCGGGAACCAGACACGTCGAGTCGAGACGCTGCAGCAGATCGAGTCCCGGCCGCGAGCCCAGATCCACCCCGCGACCGCCCGGCGGCTGGGAGTCACGGATGGCGACGAGGTCGTCCTCACCACGCGGCGGGCGAGCGGACGCTTTCCGGTCCAAGTCAGCTCCAGCCTACGCGAGGACATGGTGTTTCTGCCCTTCCACTGGGGGGGCGAGCTCAGTGCCAACCGGTTGACGAACGCTGCACTCGACCCGATCAGCCGGATGCCGGAGTTCAAGGTTTGTGCGGTCCGGATCGATGGAATCACAACGGCGGGGGTGAACGAATGACGAGAAAGAACCGATTGGTGGTAGTCGGCAATGGGATGGCCGGGGCGCGCTTCGTCGCAGACTTGATCGACCGCGGCGGGGCCGACAAGTACGACATCGTCATGTACGGCGACGAGCCCTACGGCAACTACAACCGAATCCTGCTCTCGAACGTTCTCGCGAAGACGCAGGATCCGAAGGATATCTTCATCAATCCGCTCCAGTGGTACGCCGAGCAGGAAGTGACATTGCACGCAGGGACGCGTGTGGTGGCCATCGATCGCCGCGCCCGCCGCGTGTTGGCCGACAACGGTAGTGAGCAGCGATACGACACGCTCGTGCTCGCAACGGGCAGCACCCCGTTCGTGCCACCCTTTGCAGGGCTCGCCGGCGAAGATGGACAGTACAAGAAGGGTCTTTTCGTCTTCAGGACACTGGACGACTGCGAAGGCATCACCGAGTTCGCGAAGACGTCACGCAAGGCGGCAGTGATCGGTGGAGGTCTGCTCGGGCTCGAAGCCGCTCGCGGGATCCAAGAGCTGGGCGTCGAGGAGGTGCATGTGATCCACCTCACCTCACACCTGATGGAGATGCAGCTCGATGCCACCGGGGGTGGGTTGCTGAAGGATTCTCTGGAGGGGATGGGATTTCGCATTCATCTGGAGAAGTCGACCCGCGAGATCATGGGGAACGGTCGCGTGACCGGGCTTCGCTTCTCCGACGGAACGATGCTGGACAGCGATCTGGTCGTGATCGCGGTCGGTATCCGTCCCAACATCGATCTGGCGCAGCGTGCTGGACTGTCGACGGTTCGCGGAATCCTCGTGGGCGACGACCTCCAGACGGTGGACGACCCGCGCATCTACGCCCTGGGCGAATGCGTCGAGCACCGCGGCAACACGTACGGGCTCGTCGCTCCGCTCTGGGACCAGGCACGGGTGCTCGCCGAACGGCTGACGGGGCTTCGACCGGACGCGGTCTACACGGGCTCCCGCGTCGCCACCAAGCTGAAGGTGATGGGCGTCGACCTCAGCGTGATGGGCAATCCCGTGAAGCAGGAGGGAGACGAGGAGATCAGCTACGTCGAGCAGTCGCGAGGTGTCTACAAGAAGGTTTTGATTCGTGATGGGCGCGTCGCCGGCGCGATCCTCCTCGGGGAGACCTCCCGCTCCGCCCATCTCCTCCAGCTTTTCGACCGTGGGCAGGACGCGCCCGAAAGCCGCTCGGATCTGCTGTTTCCCGCGGCCTCCGACGGCTCGCAGAGCCTCGAGAGTCTTCCGGACGATCATCAGATCTGCAACTGCAACGGCGTCTCCAAGGGCCAGCTGGTCGGGGCGGTGGAAAAGGGTTGCCGAAGTCTGAAATCCCTCTGCGATGCGACCCGAGCCGGCACGGGCTGTGGGTCGTGCCGGAGCCAGGTAGAGGGCATCCTGGAGCTGGCGACGGATGGTGACACCGAGGAAGATCCGTCGATCCACTACTACGTACCGGGAGTTCCCCTCTCGAAGCCGGACCTCGTCGCCGCGATCCGGAAACGTGGACTCCGCAGCGTCTCGGCCGTCTTCGCAGAGCTGGCGGGCGGACGGGACGATCCGAAGAGCAAGATGGGCCTCGCTTCCCTCCTCAAGACGATCTGGGGGTCCGAGTACGTCGACCAGCGAGACGCCCGATTCATCAACGATCGTGTACACGCCAACGTGCAGCACGACGGCACCTACTCCGTCGTCCCCGGGATCTCCGGGGGGGTTACTTCGCCCGACCAGCTCCGGAAGATCGCCGACGTCGCGGACAAGTATGCCGTTCCGATGGTCAAGATTACAGGAGGCCAGCGGATCGACCTGCTGGGAGTGCGCCGGGAACAGTTGCCGGGGGTCTGGCGGGATCTCGGCATGCGATCGGGGCATGCATACGCCAAGTCGGTGAGAACGGTCAAGACGTGCGTCGGCAGCGAGTTCTGCCGGTTCGGTCTCGGGTACAGCACCCAGCTCGGCGTTGAGATGGAGGAGCGATTCAAGGGGCTGGAGTCACCCGGCAAGCTCAAGATGGGTGTGGCCGGATGCCCTCGGAACTGCTCTGAGGCGCTCGTCAAGGACGTAGGTGTCGTCGCCGTCGAGGGAGGTCGCTGGGAAGTCTACGTGGGCGGGGCGGGCGGATCCCATGTCCGCAAGGCTGATCTATTGACGGTCGCCGACTCCCACGAAGGGGTACTTCGCCTCTCGGGTCGATTCATCCAGTACTACCGGGAGAACGCCAACTACCTCGAGCGGACGTATAGCTTTGTGCCGCGCATCGGCATCGAGCGGATTCGGAAAATCGTTGTCGAAGACGCGGACGGAATCGGCGAGGAGCTCGACGCGGCGCTCCAGGCTTCGGTGGACGATTACTCCGACCCTTGGTTGGAGGCGACTGCACCGGCCCACCCGGCCCAGTTCGCTTCCACCTTCAGCTCGTGAAGCAACTCCAATGACCTCAGAGTTGAACGCATCCGGTCGAAGACTCGGACCGTTGAGCAAGATTCCGGTCGGCGAGGGACGAACCTTTATCGTCGACGGCGTGGAACTCGCGGTCTTTCGCACCCGGAACGGCGACCTGTTCGCCGTCCAGAGCCGCTGTCCGCATCGCGGGGGGCTCCTCGCCGATGGATTGCTCGGCGACGGCAAGATCGTCTGCCCCCTTCATGGGTACACGTTCGAGCTTACCAGCGGACAGTCCCTCGGCCAGCAGCCCTGCGAGTCGATCACCACGTACTCTCTCGAAGTCACCGAAGAAGGTGACCTTCTGATTGATCTGCAACGGGCCTCATGCGCCGGATGAGGTGGGCAAACGCCGGCCGATAGGGAGTACTTAAGGCACCATCCGTTCGGTCATCTTCCGGCCGCCGAGAATGTGCAGATGGAGGTGGGGGACGGTCTGGCCGCCGTTGGGGCCCGTGTTGACGATCAATCGATAGCCGTCCTCCAACCCCTCCTGCTCGGCGATTCGCGACGCCGCCAGGAGCATCCGCCCCGCCAGCTCGACGTCGTTCTCGTCCAGGTGCTGGAGGGAAGGTATCGGCTTCCTCGGAATCACGAGCACGTGGACCGGCGCTGCCGGTTTCAGGTCGCGGATCGCCACGACGACGTCGTCCTGGTATACAAATGTGCCGGGAAGCTCGCCATCGATGATTCGGCTGAAGATCGTCTTGTCGGTCATTGGACGTTCGGGATCGTCGCTGCGAAGGAACCGTCGGTTCGAATGAAGGCGGCTGTGGCCTTGGAAGTCATCCTATCCCATTTGGGGTCTCGCCTCCCAACTTACCGATCTACGACTCAGTTAAACAGTCTGCCAGACGGGAACTCCTGTTCCGTCCCGATTGCGGAACCACCGATCCCATTTCCGAACGCTCCGGCGCTGGCGGACGGGGAGCGTTAGATCACCTAAGTCGATGTGAACAATGGAGAAACAACGAATGGCCGACTCCGGTATGGTTGCTGCCCCTTCGGCGCGGAGTTAACGCCAGGCGAGGCAACTACCATGTGTGAACCTCGCAGGCCATCCGGTCTGACAGAACGGAGCAACGTACTATGAGGTGGCTGCTGGGAATAGGACGCCGACTTGGGATGATCCGCGACCGAGCCCGCGACGGCTCTGACGCGACCCAGGCTCGGGTGAAGACGCATCGTGCTCGCCCGTCGCACGGCATTTCCCTTCTGGACCTGAGGCTTGGGGTTCGCCGGCTCGTACGGCACTGGGGCCTGACGATCGTCGGGGGCCTTGCCATGACAATGGCCATCTCGATGGGCGCGGTGGTCTTCGGCGTTCTCGACGAGGTGACGGGGGGTACGCTGCCCATCGACGAGGGAGAGCGGGTCGTCGCCCTGCAGGTCTGGGACACCGGCGCTCGTCGTCGACGCGTGACGCCCATCGAGGACTTCGAGCGATGGCGCGACGTGTTGCGGTCGCTCGAAGACGTCGGCGCAGCGCAGATGATCGACCGAAATCTGGTCACGGAGGAGGGCCCTCCCGAGCCGGTGACCGTCGCCGAGATGACTGCGGCGGGTTTCGAGCTGGCGCGCGTGCAGCCCTTCCTCGGGCGGCCTCTCCTGGAGGAGGACGAGCGCGCCGGCGCACCTCCGGTGGTGGTGATCGGCTATGAGGAGTGGCGGGATCGCTTCGCATCCGATCCCGGCATCGTGGGACGCCAGATTCGTCTTGGCGGCACCGTCCATACGGTCGTCGGCGTCATGCCCGAGGGCTACGCCTTCCCCGTGAACAACCGGTTCTGGACTCCGTTGCAAGTGGGTTCTCAGGATCATGTCCGCACCGCGGACGGGGAGGGCGTCATCTTCGCTCGGCTCGCGCCCGGGATCACGGCGGATAGGGCCGAGGCCGAACTGAGAGCCGTCGGGCTGGTGGCCCCTACCACCGCACCCGAACGGGATGAGCAGGTGCAGCCTCGCGTCGTCCCCTATACGGTCGCCTTCACCGCGGACACGGATCCGTTCGAGATGCGGCTCCTCACGTTCTTGTTCGCCCTGCTCCTGATTCCCCCCTGCGCGAATCTGGCAATCCTGATTTACGCCCGTACCGTTGCGCGCCAGCAGGAGTTCGCGGCACGCCACGCGTTGGGTGCCAGCCGCGGACGCATCGTCACCCAACTGTTCGTTGAAGTGCTGGTGCTCGCGGCACTGGCCGGGGCAGCCGCACTCCTCGTCGTACGCTTAGTCCTCGGGCAGCTGCAGAGTCTCGTGGATCAGCAACTTCGAGACGGGGCTCCCTTCTGGTTCGACGCGGAACCCTCGTTCACTACCGTACTCTTCGTCGCCGGACTCGGCTTGATCGCCGCCGTGATCGCCGGTCTGGTCCCCGCGATACAGGCGACCGGCCGTATGATGCGGTCAGGCCTTCGAGCCTCGAGCCCCGGTTCGGGTACGCGACTAGGACGGACCTGGACCACGCTCGTCGTCGCCCAGATTGCCTTCTGCGTGGCTGCGCTCCCGTCAGCGGCCGAGATGACATGGGGCACCCTCCGCACCGGCGCGCTGGGACCTGGATTTCCCGCAGCAGATTTTCTGACGGCGCGCCTCGAGCTGGATGGGGAGACGTCGCTAGGTGCGGAGGCCGGAGCGCGAGCCGATTCGGAGCAGGTCCGATTTGCCTCTCGGTTCGGAGCGCTCCAGGCCGAGGTGGTTCGGCAGCTCGAGGCTGAGCCCGGCGTTTCCGCGGTGACGGTGGCGGCGGCCGCTCCGGGCGAGGAGCCCTGGTCGTTTGTCAGCCTCGAACCCGTCGGCGGCGTCGATCCGGCAGTGCCGCCGCCTTCGCTCATCGAGGACCATCAGGTTCAAGTGAATCAGGTGGATCCCGGCTTCTTCGACGCCTTCGACATCCCGCTTCTGACCGGCCGCAATTTCGATTCGAGAGACCTGGCGGATCGCGTGTCCACTGTGATCGTCGACCAGACCTTCGTGCGCCAGGTCCTGGGCGGCCGGAATCCCCTGGGGCTCAGACTCCGCTATTTTCGGAGGGGCGGTGGGGCCGGCCAACTTACGTCGGAGCCGATACGCTCGTATGAAATCGTCGGGGTCGTCGGTGACCTTCCACTGAATCGAGAACAAGGCAAGGTGTACCATCCGCTAGCGCCGGGGCAGATCTACCCCGCAAGCCTCGTGTTGCGACTTGGCCCCGACGCCGCAGGTATTTCGGGCCGGACCCGGGAGATCGCCGCCGGCCTCGACCCGATGCTGCGAGTCGAGGACTTTCGCACCATGGATTCGATCTATCGCCAGCAGGCGGTGGGGAACAATCTGGGGGCTTTCGCTCTTGCCGCGGCGACGCTGAGCGTCCTGTTGCTCTCGGCCGGGGGGATGTACGCCCTCATGTCCTTCACCATCAACCAACGTCGACGCGAGATTGGAATTCGCTCGGCTCTGGGTGCGCCGTCGGGCCGGCTCCTGGCCGGTGTGTTCAGGCGCGCAATCAATCAGCTTGCGGCCGGCGCTCTGATCGGCGGCCTGGTGGCGTTCGTCATTGGTGTCTACGTCCCGATCCAGCAGTTAGGGGGCTGGGAGGTCCCGGGCGTGCTGCCGGCTACCGCGGTGCTCATGATCGTCGTGGGGCTTCTCGCCGCGGCAGGACCCGCCCGTCGCGGGCTTCGCATCGAACCGACGGAGGCGATGCGCGCAGAAGTCTGAGCGGGCATCGCCAACGTTACAGAACGGCAAGTGTGGCGCTCCACCACTCATCCTCTGGGTCCTCATCCTGCATTTCGAGGCCGACGGCGCGGGCATCCTCCATGACGTCCTCCTTCTCGCTCAGCAGGATGCCTGAGATGATGAGACGTCCATCGTCCTGCAACGTGCTGGACAGCGCGGGAAGGAGGGGTCGGATTACTCCGCTGAGGATGTTGGCCAGGATGAGGTCGAACCGGCCGAGCCTTCGTAGGAGGGGCGCGTCGGCGCGCTCCTCGAGCAACAGCACAACCCCGACCACGTCATTCCGCTCGATGTTCTGACGAGCATTCAGGTTGGCGTCGGAATCGTGTTCTACGGCGATCACTTCCGGGGCACCCAGCCGCGCCGCCGCGATCGAAAGGATCCCCGAACCGGAGCCGATGTCCAGCACCCGGTCGCCGTCGCGAAACCATCGATCCAGTAGCCGGAGGCAACCGCGTGTGGTTGCGTGCTCACCCGTTCCGAACGCCATCTCGGGATCGATCTCCAGGACGATCTCGCCGGCGGTCGCCTGCCACTCCGTCCAGGTCGGCTTTACCACGAACCGGGGCGAAACCTTCCTCGGCTGAAGTCCGCGCCGCCACTCCCGCTCCCAGTCCTCGTTCCGCTGCCAGCGCCAACTCAGCTCAGGCGGATCGCCGCCAATCCAATCACCGAGAAAGTGTCGGGCTTGTTCGACGACCTTCTGCGGGTCCCGGGGCGGCCGGAGATAGGTGGTGAGAGAATCGCCTTCCTCGACCACGGAGAGCCCGCCCAGAGCCAGCAGACCCTCCACGAGGAGGCCGCGTAGAGGGTCTTCGGGATCGACTCGGGCTACTCGGGCTGTGAGCACCAGCCATCGATCGGGCGGCATCGGTAGGGGGAATCTTCGATCGGTGAGGGCCGGGTCGGGTACCGCGGGCGGACGCGGGCGATCCGAATCCAACTCAGGGGGTGAAGGCCTCTCTCACCTTCTGCCAGAACCCGTGCCGCCCGCGGCCGTCTGTCTCCGGGGGCTCCCCCTCGACCTCACGGAGCCGTTCGAACAGCTCCTCCTGCTCGGGCGTGAGACGAGCCGGAGTCCACACCTGCAGCCGTATGTGCTGATGGCCGTGAGGACCGCCACTGAGACGCGGGAGCCCCTTTCCGCGAAGGGTGAGGATGTCCCCGTTCTGGGCTCCGGCCGGAATATTGATTTGCTCCGAACCCCAGACCGTTGGTACCTCCACCTCGTCGCCGAGTGCAGCCTGGCTGAAGGACGCTTGAAGAAGGTAGATCAAATCGTCACCCTCGCGAACGAAGCGGGAGTCCTCCTCGACCTCGAGGACGATCAGCACGTCACCCCGGGTGCCTCCACGGGACCCGATGTTGCCCTGTCCGCGGATCGTGATGTAATTGTCGGAGGTAACGCCCGGCGGGACCTCGACCTCGAACTCCCGTTCGCGACGCTCCCGCCCGTCGCCGTGGCAGCGATCGCACGGATCGACGATCCGACGTCCCTCGCCACCACATGTCGGGCAGGGGCTCGAGCTGACGAATTGACCGAACACGCTGCGCTGTACCCGTCGGATCTCGCCCACACCCTGACACGTCTCGCACACCTGCGGTTCACCCGGGATGCGCGACCCGGTCCCCTCGCACTGGACGCACGGGTCCAGTATCGGGATCCTGACCTTCTTACGAACGCCTTTCGCCACCTCCTCCAGGCTCACCTGCAGCCGGATTCGCGTGTCCTGACCGCGCTGAGTCCGAGATCGGCGACCTCCGAAGAGATCCTCGAAGCCGCCGAAGCCGCCGAAATCCCTCATGAAGACGTTGATGGCCTCCTCGAAGCCGAAGCCGGCGAAGCCACCCGGACCTCCACCGGCGCCCGACTTGACGCCCGCGTGGCCAAATCGATCGTAGGCGGAACGCTTTTGGGCATCGCGCAGAATCTCGTACGCCTCCGTGGCCTCCTTGAACTTCTCCTCGGATTCCGCGTCGCCGTTGTTCCGGTCCGGATGGTATTGGAGCGCGAGCTTCCGATACGCCTTCTTGATCGCCTCGGCGTCCGCGGAACGCTCGACCCCAAGCACCTCGTAGTAATCCCTCAATGAATCAGTCCTCACGTCAGAAACTCGGAGACCAGGGTAGAGGTGCCCTCGACGAGCGAGATGACTCGGTCGTAGGGCATCCTCGTCGGTCCAATGACACCGATCACGCCGCGCAGTTCGCCGACGTTGTACTCGGAGGTAACGATGGTGAAGCCGGCCATCGCAGGATCGGAATGCTCAGCCCCGATGGTGATGGTCAAGCCTTGCCTGCCCTTCCGCTCATCCAGCATCCCACGGAGGAGGTCGGTCTGTTCCGTGAGCTCGATCAATCCCCTCAGTCGAGTGCCCGACTGGAACTCCGGCTGGTCCGCGAGCACGGAGGCGCGCCCGAGGTGAAGCGTGCCTTCGGCCGACGGCAGGTCGAGCCATTCGTCTGCCGATTGGACGATGATATTGAGCAGCTCCGATGCCGTCGGATCACCGGAGGGCGCCGAGTCACGGAGTCGGGCCGACAGGGTCGAGCGGACCTCGGAAAGCGGCAGGCCGGCTAGCCTCTCGCTCAGGACCTGTTCGACGACACTCAGAGCGCTCGAAGGAATAATGGCTGGAACGTCGACGAACACGGTCCGGACTCCCCCAGCGCGAAGCGTCAGCACCAGGAGCACCTTGCTCTCGGTGACCGACATCAACTCGATCCGTTCGAGGACGCTTGCGCTCAAGGCTGGCCCGGTGGCGATTCCAAGCTCACTCGTCAGGAGCCCCAGCACCTGAGCAGCCCGCCGGAGCAACAGGACGACGCCGGACCCGTCGGCGGCCTCTAACTCGACCCGAAGCTCGCGGGGATCCGCTGCCATGCGTTGCGGTTGGTCCAACAGCTCGTTGACGTAGAAGCGGTATCCCTGGTCGGTAGGCATCCGACCCGCCGAGGTATGCGGATGACACAGATACCCCTTTTCCTCGAGGTCGCTCATGGTGTTGCGGATCGTGGCCGGGGAGATTCCCAGCCGGTAGCGCCGCGCGACGGTCCGGCTGCCCGCCGGCTCCGCCGTTTCGACATACGTCTGCACCACGGCTTCGAGCACGCGGTGTTCTCGCTCGGTGAGGGGTTCTCCTCTCATCCTCCTATTCCGTTGGAGTCAAAGGCCATTGGTAAATTGCGCAGCTCTGGGTGATAACAGATGTTTCCGTCGGGCGCCCGCTTCCTCGCCGCTCCCTGCGGCGCACGAAAGTACGCCTCAGTCGCGGCTCGTCGCGCGCCTTGATCTGCACGATTTTTCTTCGGCCTTGGCTCAAGCCTATTTACCAATAGCCTTTTGGTTCGCAATCTGGACAAGCGTCGCCCGACCGTCAAACGGCCGAGCGCGTGGGATCTGGCAGCCCGCCTCGTACAGCTCCAGAGCCAGGCTGTCCAGTAGGAGCCACCCGCTCGGCGTCAACCGTACCAGATCGCCAGCCGCTTCGGCCAGGCCTCGTTCCTCCCAGTTGTCGACCACTTGCCGTCCGAGCCGATCCCCTCGGGCAATCACCAGTCCAGCGCCCGTGCGTAAACCGAGCCAGATCCGCTCCAGCTCCCGCTCCTCGGCAGTCACTTCCTCCTGATCGGACAGAGGGAGGACGCCCGCCCGAAGCGCATCTCTATATGCGGACCAGGATTTCAGGTTCCAGCGACGAAACGGTGGATAGAACGCGTGAGCACCCGGCCCCAGCGCGGCGTAGGGCTGGCCTGACCAGTAGACCGCATTGTGGCGCGAGCGGAGGCCGGGACGCCCGAAGTTCGACACTTCGTAGTGGTCGAAACCCGCGGAGGTGAGCACCCGATTCGCGACCAGGTACTCGTCCGCGTAGGCATCCTCATCGGCGAGCTGCTCTCTGCCCTCTCCGACCCACCGACCGAGTGGGGCACCGGGTTCCGCGGTGAGTCCGTAGAGGGACACGTGCTGCGGCTCGATCGTCAATGCGCGATCGATATCGGCCTCCCAATCGCGGTTCAGACGCTCGGGAAGCCCGAAGATGAGGTCGACGCTGAGGTTCTCGAAACCGGCAGCGCGAGCGGCCTGAACGGCGAGAGCGGGGCCCTCGGGTCCGTGGAGGCGTCCCATCCACCGGAGCACGTCGGGATCGAACGACTGAACTCCCATCGAGAGTCGATTGACACCCGCCGCCCTCCACCTGGTCCCAAGGACTTCGTCAAAGCTCTCCGGATTGACTTCGGCCGTCCACTCGGCGCCCGGCTCCAACACCGCCCAGGGAGCAATTGCATCGGTCAGCCGAGCCATCGCACTCGGGCCCAGAAGGGACGGGGTGCCGCCACCGACGTACAGGGTGTCCAGCCGAAGCGGCAGGATCCAATCCTGCCGTGTTGCGGTCAGGGCCAGTTCGCGTGCGACTACCGCTAGCCATTCTTCGAGCGGCGGCTCGCGCATCACCTCTACTGCGAAGTCGCAGTAGGAGCACCGCCTCGCACAAAACGGGGCGTGAACGTAGAGCGATCGTGGTTGCGTCAAGAACTTTCCTACCTCGGCCTGCGGCTTCCGTACTCTCGCGGACAACCGTCGGCAATACCGGGACCTGGCGCCGAGCTCAGGGATTTTTACCCCTCGGCCTGCGAAAAGTCACCCCAATGCGAGCGACCGCCGGCTGCGTTCCCAGGGGATCTCGCGTGGTTCTGCACTACCTCGGTCCGTGGGAAAGACGAAATCGAAGCCGGGAACTACCAGCAGCCCGTCGCAAATATTCCCGGTCATCCCCATTCGTCATTCCCTATAGTAGGTCTGGCGGAGTTTTCCACGGGCG
>WHSP01000131.1 GCA_009380025.1 Gemmatimonas sp.
CTTGACCTGCACGATTTCTCTTCGACCTTCCCGCAGCCTGTTTTTCAACAGCCTTCCAGAAGTGTTCGTTGGAGCGTCCCGAACGGCCCTGGCCACCACGTCCATCCGGCCTAGTCCGGACGCTGTAGCACCCCCCATTTTGAACGATTCAACGTTGCACAGATCGACAAGCGGTTCGGCTCGTCCGAACCGATATGCGCGAAAGCTCTCCGGGTTTCGGTATCCCAGAAAGAAGCGTGTCTGCTCCTGCGCTCAGTATTTTGAATGGGGCCAGCGACGTGTAATGCCGGGCCGCAATTCGCGAGCCTAGCTTGAATAGTGAAGGGTGACCTGAATGGTAGATGTTAAACGATGAAGGATGAAGGGGAGTGTGGCTCACTTTCACCATTCACTATTGACTGGTCGCACTGGGCTCGGCGTGGGAATATCTCGGATCATATCCAGCGAACTGGCGCCTGTCGCCGGATGTCGCCACTCCCGAGCGATCTCCGCCAACGGCCACAGCACGAAGCTCCGCAAGTGCATTCGGGGATGCGGGATCGTCAGGTCGGGCGACTGATAGACGAGGTCGCCATAGCTCAGCAGGTCGATGTCGATCACGCGTGGTCCGTTCGCGACGGTCCGCTCTCGACCCATCTCCCGCTCGATCCGCGCGCCGACGGCGTGCAGGTCGAAGACGGTGAGGTCTGTCCGACCGGACAACACGAGGTTGTGGAAATCCGGCTGCTTTTCGAATCCGACCGGCGCCGTCAGGTATGCGCTCGAGATCCGATCGATGTCGAGACCACCGGCCCGTAGCGCACCGATCGCTCCTCGCAGTTGCTCGATCGGGTCACCGAGATTGGCACCCAGGGCGGCGAGGACGTACACTCCGGCGGGACGGTTCACGCGGATTGACGGACCTTCCTTCAATCTAGTGGAGCGGGCGGCCCGGGGAAACGTATGTTCTCGCGCCCGCGCCTTCTAAGCCGATCGCGCACTTCACCAGGTTCCGTGCGCGAGCTCGTGTGCCGTTCTACGCTGCATGCGACGAGTCGGGCCGCCTCGTACCGCTTGTCACAACTACGGCGACGCATTCCGAGTCGACCAATCGACAAGGTCGTCATCCCCGCGCCGGCGGGATCCAGTCGTGGCGTCGGCTTCCAGCCTTCTGGATTCCCGCCTTCGCGGGAACGACGACTGGGCCAGAACCAAGGCTGCGTCGACAACAATTCAGTCACGGCGTAGTTAGGTTTCGAGCTGATGAACCGACCCATTTTCACGTTTGACACGACGCATCACGCGCTTTGGGCCGAGGAGATCGCAAAGGAATTCGAGATCCCTCACGAGATCGTGCCAGCCCCGCCGGAATCCAACGCGCGATGCGATATCGCGATCGAGACTCTCCCCGACGATGCCGACGGGTTCTCCCGAATCCTCGGGGAACAGGGAGTCGAACATCGGCTGTTCGCGGGGTAGGGCCCTCGTGTCGCCCTGGGGTCAGGCAACGATCTCCTCGTCATCTTCCAACCCCTCATCGGCCAGGCGGGCGGGTCTCACGCGAGCCTGTGTGACTCCACCCCACTCGCAGAAAACGTCGGCCATCCAATCGAAGATCGTGCTCAGGGAGCCTTGCAGGGTGTTCATCATCTCCACCTTTCGCTCCGCGGGGAGCACGAGGGCGTCCCGTATGTCGACCGCCATTTGCTCGGGATCGTACGGATTGATGAGGGTCGCGTCGCTCATCTCCTCTGCAGCCCCGGTGAATCGCGAGAGCAGCAAAAGGCCGCGACAGTCGACCTGACTCGCGACGTATTCCTTGGCGACCAGATTCATCCCGTCCTGTAGCGAACTGACGATACAGAAGTCGGCGAGGCGGTAGAGCACGGCAAGGCGATCGGCTGGAAGGGATTGCTTGATGAGGTGGATGGGTCGCCAGCGGTCGGTGCCGAAGCGATCGTTGATCTCCCGCGTCTGCCGATCCACCTTCTGGGTCAAGTCGTCATAGGCTTCGATGTCGGTCCGACTGGGAACGGCGACCTGCACGAAGGTGACCCGCTCCCGGAACTCCGGATAGCGCTCCCAGAGAAACTCCAGGGCCTTGAACTTCTCGGGAATCCCCTTCGAATAGTCGAGACGATCGACACCGATGCCCACGAGACCGCCTCCCGGGAGGTACCGCTGGCGGAGCCTTTCCATCTGGGCCTCGGCGGTCGGCCCCGAGGCGGCCGCGCGGAAGGCATCGATGTCGATGGAGATGGGAAGGGCGCGGACGTGACAGGTGTGCCCGCCGCTTGTGACGCTACGTTCGCGCCAATCGATCTCGGCGTTGGTCAGCGCCTGTGCACAACGGAGGAAGTTGTCGCAGAAGGTCGGAAGTTGGAAGCCGACGAGGTCGTTCGCCATGAGGCCGTGCAGAAGGCGTTCCGCGTGAGGCGCCAGGCGGAAAATGTCGACCGGTGGCCACGGGATGTGCCAGAAGTGGGCGAGGGTGAGATCGGGCCGGCGCTCACGTACGTACGCGGGGGCCAGGGCGAGATGATAGTCCTGGAACCAGACCGCCGCCGACTCGCCACGGACATCATCGACGATGGCTTCGGCGAATCGCCGATTGACCTTGCGGTACCGTTCCCAATAGCGGGCACGGATACGGGTCAGGTCCGGGCGAAGGTGGCAGAGTGGCCAGAGGAACTGGTTCGAGAAGCCGAGATAATAGCGGTGGATGTCGTGGTGGGTCAGCCAGATCCGCCGCAATGTATAGCGGGGATCGTCAGGCGGGACGCGGACGGAGTCGCTGTCGTCGACTACGCTCGCGTCGGCCTCGCCGCTCCCCCATGCCACCCAGGTCCCCCCGAGAGCCTGAAGCAACGGATCGAGGGCCGAGGTGAGGCCGCCCGGCGGCATCCGCACCCGAACCTCGCCCACCTCTTCCGACCAGAGGTGCTCATACGGTTCCCGATTCGAGGCAACCAGGAAGCGTCGGCCTGGGAATAGTTCCCGGAAGAGGGACTCGAGGCTGGCACTCGAAACAGGTTTCTGCGCAAACGGGGGAGACTCCGCCGCCGTCATCGAGCAACCCGCCGTGCTGTCTGCCGCGCCTTCGAGAGGGACTCCGACACCGACCCTAGCCGATCTCGGCTGGCTCTCTTGAGCGCTTCCGAACTACTGATCCCCCCTGGCTTCCCGGTCCGTCTACGTGGAGCCGCCAGCAACCCGAGTCCAGTGCCGAGGACCGTCCCGAGGAGCAGCCCGCTGGCGAAGTTGTAGCGCCTCGCCTCGTCGTCGTAGTACATGGGAGAAGGTCGTCCTGATTGAAGGAGCCGAGCTTCCAGACTGATACCAATGTAGCGTCGCGTTGGCCACCGGGCATGGAGCTTCTGCTGCGAGGGCAGGGCACGCGGCGGGCGCAATGCGTGTGCCAGGGGGCTTCGGTGATCGCGCCCGTCGATCGGGATCGCAGACCGTCGCGCCGCACCCTTCCCTGGGCTCCTGACGCCGAGGCACGCTCCGTGCGCCCGTTTTTCGCCGACCGGGGCCCGTTCCGTCGGGTTGCCGGTGCGCAAAGCGGCCTGCTATCTTTTGCCGGTTGACACAGCTCAACGCCAGCGGCCGATCCGCTCGTCGTCGCGTCACGCCATTTCGAGGAGGCTCCGGCAATGTCCGATACGGCGAAGACCGTTCTTCTCGTCGAGGACAACGAGGACAATCGGACCGTCTATCGAACCATCCTGGAGCACTTCGGTTACGGCGTTATCGAAGCCAGAAACGGCGAAGACGGCATCCGGTTGGCTCGTGAGGAGCATCCGGACCTGATCCTGATGGACATATCCATTCCTGTTATCGACGGCTGGGAAGCCACCAGGATTTTGAAGCGTGAGGAGGAAACGAAGGACATCCCGATCATTGCGCTCACAGCGCATGCCCTGGCGACTGACCGAATGAAGGCCGAGGAAGTTGGCTGCGACGGGTATCTGGCCAAGCCGTGCGAGCCGCGTCGAGTGGTGGCCGAAGTAGAGCGCCTCCTCGGAGCCGCCCAAGGCAACGAGGCCTGATCAGCAGCGCGGGAACGGTGGCTGAGCAACCGGCAGAGCGCATTCTCGTCGTCGACGATCACCCGGACAACGTCGAGATCATCAACGCGCGGTTGTCCAGCCGTGGCTACGCCATCGAAACGGCCAGCAACGGCGAGGAGGCCCTGGAAAGGGTTCGGGAGAATCCGCCCCACCTGATCCTTCTCGACGTGATGATGCCCGTCATGGACGGGTTCGAGGTGTCACGCCGAATCAAGAAGGATCCTTCCCTCCCCTTCATCCCGATCATACTCGTCACAGCGCGGGGCGATACCGAGGACAAAGTCGAAGGCCTGGATGCAGGGGCCGACGACTATCTCACCAAGCCGGTCAACTTCCCGGAGCTCGAGGCTCGGGTGCGCTCGATGCTCCGAATCAAGCGTCTCCAGGATGAGCTGGACCAGAAGAACCGGCAGCTCGAGGAGGCCAACCGGCGGCTGCGACAGCTGTCCATCACGGATGGTTTGACCGGGCTGTACAATCATCGTCACGTTCACGAGCTGTTGCACGAGGAGACCGAGCGGCGCAAGGGGGGTGGAGACGACGTGTCGGTAGTAATGCTCGACCTCGACCGTTTCAAGGCACTCAACGACACCCACGGCCACCCGACCGGCGACGTCGTGCTCTCGGAAACGGCGAGCATTCTCCGAGAGAACGCGCGCGAAGTCGATATGATCGGGCGTTACGGAGGCGAAGAATTCATCGCCATCCTTCCCGGCACGAACGAGGTTGCAGCGGCGCAATTCGCCGAACGAGTGCGCTCAGCCCTCGAGTCGTACGTCTTTGAGCATGAAGGAAAGCAGATCCGGATGACGGTCTCGGCGGGCGTCGCTTCGGTGAAAGGAAGCCGGATCGACGTGCCTGACGAGCTGATCAAACGGGCGGACGAGGCGCTCTACGAGGCCAAGGAGAGCGGCCGCAACCGCGTCGTCCGGGCCTCCGCGCTGGTTCAAGAGACATGACGACGGTCGATCCCCAACTTCGGGAGCGAGCGGAGGAGCTGCGGGAGGTTCTGACCCTAGCCAACCACGAGTACTACGTCCTGGACCGGCCGACCCTCTCGGATCCGGAGTGGGACCGGCTGTTCGCCGAGCTTCGCCGGATCGAGGAGGCACACCCCGAGCTACGGGCTTCCGACTCGCCAACCCTTCGGATCGGCGCGACGCCGGCGAGCCGTCTCGAGAAGACGCGTCACATCGCACCCATGCTCTCCCTCGACAATGCGTTCAACCTCGACGAGCTCGAGGCGTGGGAGACGAGGAATGCCCGGATCGCGGATGAGGTCGAGACGTGCGGGTATATCGCGGAACCGAAACTCGATGGCATCGCGGTCGCATTGACCTACGAGGGCGGCGTCTTGGTGAAGGGCGCTACCCGCGGGGACGGAGTCATTGGCGAGGAGGTGACGCAGAACCTTCGCACCATCCATGACATCCCACTCCGGCTGAAGGGCGGGCCGATCGCCCCGCCTGCGCGTCTCGAGGTCCGCGGCGAGGCGTTCATGTCGCTCGCCGGATTCGAGGAGCTCAACGCGCGGCGTGCAGCCGCGGGAAAAGCCACGTTCGCCAACCCGCGCAACTCCGCGGCGGGGAGCCTCCGACAGCTCGACGCCTCGATTACCGCTGCTCGTCCTCTCCGCTTCTTCGCCTTCGCGCTCGAGCTGGACCCTGGTTCGACGGACCCGCTCCCCGTCCGCACTCAAGGCGAGGTGCTGGAACTCCTCGAGGAGTGGGGGCTCCCGGTCAACCATCGTCGGTCCCGCTGCGCTTCCCTCGCCGACGTCGAGGAATATGTGCGAACCCTGGAGGCCGAGCGAGGCGAGCTGGACTACGAGATCGACGGTGTCGTCGTCAAGGTCGATCCCCTTCCCCTGCACTCCGAGCTGGGAATCGTCGGAGGACGGGAGCCCCGGTGGGCGATCGCCTACAAGTTCGCTCCGACACTCGCTACGACCCGCCTCCTCTCGATTGAGGTCAACGTCGGCCGAACGGGAAGTCTCAACCCGTACGCCGTCCTCGAGCCTGTCGAGATCGGGGGTGCCACGGTGCGCCTCGCAACGTTGCACAACGAGGGAGACATCCGGCGCAAGGACATCCGGGCGGGAGAGCGGGTGGTAGTGAAGCGGGCGGGCGACGTGATCCCTCAGGTGGTTGGCCCCATCACCGAGGAGGCCGGCGAACGCCCCCCAGGCTTCCAGATGCCCGACCGATGCCCCGTCTGTGAGACGCCGGTCGAAAGGCCCGCCAACGAAGTGATGATCTACTGCCCGAACGGAGCGTGCCCTGCCCGTTCGTTCTGGGGGATCGTCCACTTTGCGAGCCGCGGGGCAACGGACATCCGGGGCCTTGGGGAGAGAACCATCCAACAGCTCATCGATGCCGAAGCCGTTTCGGATGTCGCCGATTTGTACACTCTTGACGTCCCGACGCTGCTCGGGCTTCCCGGGTTTCAGACCAAGTCGGCCGAGAACCTACTGGCGGGGATCGAGGGATCGAAGGATCGCGGGCTCGCGCGTACGCTCTACGGACTCGGCGTGCGTCACGTGGGAGGGACGGCAGCCCAATTGATCGCGCAGGAGTTCGGAACGATCGACCGAATCATCTCGGCTCCACTCGAGGAGATCGCCGCAGTCCACGGGATCGGCGAGACCACGGCGGGTGCGCTCGCCGCCTATTTCGCTGAGCCGCGGAACCTCGAGATCATCGAGAAGCTACGAAGAGCGAGGGTACGGCTCTCGGAAGAGCGGGCGAGAACGCCGGCTGGGCCTCTCTCCGGGTTGACCTTCGTGATCACTGGTACCCTCCCGACCCTCTCCCGCAAGGAATTGACGACCGTGATCGAGCAGGCGGGCGGCAGGGTGACCGGAAGCGTTGCCAGGAGTACCGACTTTCTCGTGGTGGGCAAGGATGCCGGATCGAAGCTCGCCAAAGCGCGAGAACTGGGCGTGGGCGAGTTGACGGAGCCGGAGCTTCTCGCGAGGATCGCGACAGCGGAAATCCCAATCCCGGAGGCAACGGGTCATGAGTGATGCATTGCAGACGGACAATCTGATCAGCATTCCTGCCGCGACCATCGCGGCGATTCACCGGGCCGTGGCGAACGATCTCGATCCGACTGGAGGCGCCGAGCTCCTCCGGCAGATCGGCCTCCAGATGGGGCCGGCTTTACACGACCACTTCTGGGATTGGGTCGCCGAGTCCCGCATGGCAGTCCCGACCGAGCCTGGGAACTTTGGCTTCGAAGATTTCTGGAGGAGGCTCAGCGACTTCTTCGATTACCTGGGCTTCGGTACGCTCGGGATCGAGCAACTCCATCCAGCCGTGTTCGCTCTCTCTAGTTCGGATTGGATCGAGGGCGAGGTCGCCGATAACGGCCACCAGGGTTGTCAGCTGACGACCGGCGTGCTCGCCGGGTTCTTGCGAAAGGTCGCCGATCGCGATCTCGCGGTCCTCGAGGTCGAGTGCCGCGGAACGGGTGATGACCAGTGCCGTTTCCTCGCCGGCAGCGCAGACGCCCTCCAGCAGGTCTTCGAGCGCATGCAGCTCGGATCCGCCTACGCCGAGGCCGTCGCCAACCTCGGCTGACACGAACGCGGCTCGCCTGGTGCCGGACTCGCCACTGTCCATGACGCGGGTACTCGCCGTTGACTACGGTGGGCGCCGGATCGGCGTGGCTTTGAGCGATCCCACCCGGACCATTGCGGCACCTCTCACCACCCTGACGAGGAGACGCGGCAAGCGTCCTCCCTGGGCAGAATTGGAACGCCTGGTGCGAGAGCATGAGGTAGCCGAAATCGTCGTCGGGCTTCCGCTGGACCTCGGCGGTAACGAAAGTGAATGGTCGGAGGAAGTTCGTGAGTTTGCAGCGAAACTCGGGCGCCGGGTCGAACGTCCGGTCCACCTCGTCGACGAGCGGCTCACCTCGGTCCAGGCGGAGCGGGTCGTGCGCGGGATCGGCTTGCGCCGAACCCAACGCGAAGAAAAGGAACGCGTTGATGCCGCCGCGGCGGCCGTCATCCTCATGACCTATCTCGCGGGCCAGAAGAGAGGAGAGGATGGGGTTTCGAGCTGAACCTTCCGAATTCCTGGACTCGAGGGCGTCCAGTTGTCCGAGCGGGCACGAGACCCCGTGGGAACGCGGGCGTCCTCGCCCGCCCGGCACACTGAGTGGGGGAGTTGATGCGAGCGTGCGGCCCGCGCTCCCGGGAAATAGCAGGTCCGAGTCGGCCCGCGCGAACGCACCACATCGATCTGGCGGTGCACGAGCAGCGGCCCTTCTGGTCTGCACGCTTCTGCTCGGCGCGTGTGGAAGTTCTCCCGCCGGCGACCCAGTCCGCTTCACGGTACCGGAGGGAAGCGGCTTCGGGGGTGTTGCAGACACCCTGTCCTCCCGCGAGATCATCCAATGGCCGTCGGTCTTTCGTCTCTATGCCCGGTTCCGCGGGGTCGCGCGCGACGTGAAGCCAGGGGTTTACGAGATGCAACGGGGGCTCGCCTGGTCGGAGATCCTCGACAAGCTCGTCAGCGGCGATATCGTACAGATGACCCTGGTCGTGCCGGAAGGCTGGACGCTTGCTCAGATCGCCCCGCGGATCGCCGAGGCAACCGACGCTTCGGCAGACTCGATCTATGCCGCTCTGCTCAGCGAGGAGGCGGCCGAACGTTATGGGGTGCCTGGTCCGACCCTCGAAGGATATCTCTACCCGGCCACTTACATCCTCCCGTTCGGGATCACGGCGTCGCTCGTCGTCGACCGCATGGTCGGACGTTACAAGCAGGTCTGGACGCCGGAACGGCGGGCGCTTGCGGACTCGCTGGAGATGAGTGAGAACGAGATCGTAGCGCTCGCATCGATCGTCGAGAAAGAGGCTCGCCAATGGGGGGAGCGAGACACGATTGCAGCAGTCTATCACAATCGCCTGGGCATCGGGATGGCTCTTCAGGCGGACCCCACGGTGCAGTATGCTCTCGGAGAGCATCACGAACGGCTGCTCTATTCACACATCGACGAGGTCGCCGACCACCCGTACAACACGTATCGCCGGGCCGGCCTGCCGCCCGGTCCGATCGCGTCGCCGAGCACGGGTGCGATCGATGCGACGCTCAACCCTGCCGAGGTGAGCTTCCTCTACTTTGTGGCGCGGCCGGATGGTAGTCACATCTTCACGCGCAGCCTCGCCGAGCACAACAACGCACGGGCACAGGTGGCACGAATGCGTCGGGAAGCCGCGGCGAGTGCCGGAGAAACCCCGGCCGGAGAGCGGTGACGGCCGAGCACCTGCGGCAGCTGGTGGTGGTCGCGATCACGGATCCAAGTGCGAGGATCGGCACGCTGGAGGCGGCGCAAGCCGCATTGCAGGCAGGAGTCCGCGCCATCCAGGTCCGGTGGAAGGATGGCTCGCCTCGCGATACCCTCGAGCTGGCCGATGCCCTGCGACGCGCGACCCGAGCGGCGGGCGCCCTCCTCCTGATCAACGACCGCGTCGATATTGCCTTGGCCGCCGATGCCGACGGCGCCCACCTCGGTGACGACGACCTTCCGCTCCCCATCGCCCGACAAATCACTCCGTCTGACTTCATTCTCGGACGCTCCGTCGACACCCCAGACGAAGCCGCCGCGGCCGAAGTGGCTGGGGCTGACTACGTCGGGCTCGGCCCGATCTTCAATACGGCAAGCAAGTCCGGGCTCGGGGATGCGATCGGCCCTACCGGAGTCGCCGCGGTGCGGGACAGGGTCAGCCTACCGATCGTGGCCATCGGGGGGATTGATCGAAGTCGGGCGGCCCCCGTCATCGAGGCCGGAGCCGACGGGATCGCGGTTATCGGCGCCATCATGGGCGCGCTCGATCCCTACTCCGCGGCTCGACAGCTGGTCGAAGAGGTTCGCAGGTCGCTGCCCGAGTCTAATGCTTGGTAAGCGCAAGTCGTCATTCCAGGTCGTGCTTCGACAACATGCGGTGGATGGTTTTGCGGTCGATTCCAGCATCGCGGGCGGCTTGCGAGATGTTCCCGCCCGTACTTCGTAGGAGATCCTGCAGGTAGGCCTTCTCGAATGCTGCGATCGCCGCCGCCTTTGCTTCGTGGAATGGACGGTCGGCCGTGATTTGCCGTTGGTTTCCGTTCGCGGTCCTCGGTTGTTCCTGAACCCATTCGCCGGGTAGGTCCTCGAGCGAGATCTCGTCACCCGAGCTGAGCGAGACGAGGCGCTCGATCACGTTCTGCAGCTCGCGCACATTGCCGGGCCAGGTGTAATCCCGCAACTCTTGGAGCACCCTCCCGCTCAACTTCAACCCTGGCCGGTTGTACTCGGTCACGTAGCGGCCCATGAAGTCCTGGGCGAGTACAGTGATATCATCCTTCCTCGACCGCAGGGGAGGCATGCAGATAGGGACGACGTTCAGACGGAAGAAAAGGTCCTGACGCAGCCGCCCCTCCTGAACGGCTTCCTCCGGGTCGCGGTTCGTGGCGGAGACCCACCGCACGTCGATCGGCACCTCCTTGCCGCCACCGACTCGTCGGATCTGCCTCTCCTGGATCACCCGGAGGAGCTTGGCTTGCAACTCGAGGCTCATCTCCGTGATCTCATCGAGGAAGAACGTGCCTCCGGTGGCGCTCGCGATCAGTCCCTCGCGGCGGCAGTCCGCCCCCGTGAACGCTCCCTTCTCGTGGCCGAAGAGCTCGGATTCCAGCAGTTGATCCGGCAGCGCCGCGCAGTTGATGGCGATGAACGGCCTCCTCCGACGATGACTCCTCGAGTGCAGCGCTCTTGCCACCAACTCCTTCCCCGTCCCCGATTCCCCGGAAAGAAAGACGCTTGCATCCGTCGACGCGATCCGTTCGACCACGGAAAGCACCTTCCGAATCGCCTCGCTGTTCCCGGCGATCTCCGTTGCCCCGGACCGACGGCGCAGCTGATCACGTAGCGCGGCATTGTCCCGACTCAGCCGGGCCTGTTGCGCGGCACGGCCGATCAGTACGCGTAACTGCGTGGCAGTGAATGGCTTCGGAATGTAGTCGAAGGCACCGGCCTGCATCGCCTCGACGCTAGAGTCCACGGTCGCGTACCCCGTGACCATGACGACCAAGGTGTCCGGCGAGACCTGTCGAATCTCCCGCAGCAGGTCCATGCCGTCCATGTCGGGGAGCTTCAGGTCCGCCAGTACGATGTCGGGCCGGTGTCGGCGAACGAACTCGATGGCGCCGCCGCCCCGACCTTCGATGCTGACGTCGAAGCCTTCTTCGGAGAGGATCTGCTCGCAGCTCTTGGCGAGGAGTTCCTCGTCGTCGGCGACGAGAACGGAAATCGCGCAACTCGGCTCGGCTTGCGTCATGGCACCCGAGGGAAGCGGCCGGATGGTGCTTTCGGAAGTATTGGTGGAGTGCGGATTATAGTCGATCGGCACGGTAGAAGCAACGTGTCTCAGGTCACCTATCCATTCCGGCGACGAGCGCCGTCGCAAGCTGCGGAACACAGCCACTCAGAACGCTCCGCCCGGCCGTGGCGTACTCGGTGGGGTTGCCGTTCCGCCCGGCAGTGGCGTAGCAGGCGGTGTAGCCGTAGCCCCGCTCGGCTGGGTTTGCGGCTGGATTACGGCCGCACCCGGACCTCCCATCCCGGACGTTGTGCTGGCCCCCGCTGGGGTCGTTGCGCTTGCGGCGGACAACGGAAGGTACGGCAGGAGCGCGACACGGGCTTCGGCCACGCGCAGATCTCTCGCCGCCGTGGCACGGTTGCCAAGGGCCTCCTCGAGGAGAACCCTCGAATCGGTCAACTCGAGCTGAGAGGATATCCCCTCGCGGTACCGCAGCTCAGCGATCGCGTAAGCCTCCTCGGCCTGCTCTACGGTTCCCTGGCTCGCCTCCCAGGAAGCACCAGCCGCTGCGAGCTCGGCGAGAGCGATTCTGGTATCGAGTTGGGCCAGTTCGTCCGTCTGGCTGTGCTCAGCGCGGGCCCCGTCCAACGCGGCTCTCGCGGCGCGCACATCGGCCGTGATCCTTCCTCCGGTGAAGATCGGAATCTGCAGGGACGCCCCCACGTTCCAGTTGTCGCGGAACTGGTCCCAGGACGGGCTCAGCCCACTGTATGCGACCTGCCAGTAGTCACTCGACAGGCTGACGTTCGGTAGCCGCTGGGACCGGGCGACATTTACCTGGCTCTCCTGGATTCGCACCGCCTCTGCCGCCTGGCGGACTGGAGCTCGAACCGCGTCGTCTGCCGGGGTCACCTCCGTCGGCGTCACGTCCTCCAGGCTCGAAGTCAGGTCCAACCGTGTATCCATCGCCAAGTTGAGGAGCTGCCGCAGGCGATCGTAGGCGATGTCGCGCTGCGCTTCACGCTGGATCACGATTGGTTCCTGGTTCTGGAGCGCGACCCGGGCGCGGAGGAGCTCGAACTCCGCCTGCGTACCCGTTTGGGCGCCCACCTCAGCAAGCTCCAGGATACCCGCTAGCTGGTCGTAGGTGGACTGGGCGATCTGAACCAACCGGTCGGCAAGCTGGGCGTCGGAGTAGGCCCGGGTCACATCGAGCCGGAGTTGCGCCTCTGACGACTCGAGGCCGATCTGCGCTGACTCGGCGCCCGCGGCCGCGATTCGGGACTGGGACGTGAGACGACCTCCGGTGAAGACTGGCAGCGAGAACGAAAGGCCAAAGCTGTACGTGTTCTCGGCGCCGAACCCGATCTCCTCGAAGTCGATGGCTCCGAAACCGAAGGACGGAGGGCAGGTCAGACGGAACTCGATGGCGTCGATTCTCTGTTCGGTCGCTGCGCTTGGGCTCGGCTCGAACGGCGTCTCACACTGCGGCGGCCCGAGGACATCCGCCGGTGCGGTCGTAAGGTCATCGAACTGGCTGACGAGCGCCCGCGAGTACGAAGCGCTCCCGGTGAGGTCGGGCAGCCGAGCCGCCCGAGCGCGCTCCACTTCGCTTTCGGCTTGCACCACTTCCGCCTCCGCGATGGCCACTTGCTCGCTCTCTCCGGCGGCGATCGTCAGCGCTTCCTCAAGCGAGAGCGGCCGGCCACCCTCTTCCGCCACACCGCCCTCCTGAGCGAGAACGGGGGCGGGCGACATCCCGCCGATCGCCGCTACAACGAGCGTGAGTAGGAGCCTGGATGCGATTCGAATGTGCATCGGTCGTTCGCC
>WHSP01000132.1 GCA_009380025.1 Gemmatimonas sp.
TCTTGAGTATTCGTTCCGAACCCGGGTGCGCCCGTCCCGCTCGAAGGCCCGCGAACATTCATCGAGATCAATGGATGACAGATTCGTAGCGGCCGGGTGCGTGTCCTCCTCTACAGTACCGATCCTGACGATTCGCGCAAAAGGCGCTCACCGATCCCCCGCCGAGTTATCCACACGCGGCTCCGGGGAGCGATCCCTACGGGCTCTCCTCCCCGCGCGTGGATAACTCGCCCAGACCTACTATAGGGGATGACGACCTTTGTCGACTCGCAAATACGTAGTCGGAATTCTGACAAGAGTAGCGTTCATATTGGGCGTATGCGCCGACCGTGACTACCTCCGCAACCCACAGGACGATCGACGCCGTCTGGCGGATCGAATCCGCCCGGATCATTGCCGGGGTAGCTCGGATCGTTCACGACGTCGGCCTGGCGGAGGATTTTGCTCAGGACGCGCTCCTCGCCGCGCTCGAGCAGTGGCCGAAGTCAGGGGTGCCTGACCGCCCAGGCGCGTGGCTCACGTCGATCGCGAAGCGTCGGGCTATCGACCATATCCGGCGGCGGTCGATGCTGGACCGCAAGCACGAGCAGATCGGACGCGAAATGGAGGTCGAGCGGGAAGCGGAAGCGCTCGACCTGGACGAGACGATCGACGACCCGGTCGGAGACGACCTCCTGCGCCTCATCTTCATCGCTTGCCACCCCATCCTTTCCGGCGAGGCCCGCGTGGCGCTGACCCTCCGGATGCTGGGGGGCCTGACGACGAACGAGATTGCCCGTGCCTTCCTGGTTCCGGAATCGACCGTCGCGCAGCGAGTAGTCCGAGCGAAGCGCACGCTGAAGGATAGCAGAATCCCGTTTGAGCTACCGAGTCGACCCGAGCTCGACGAGAGACTCGCCTCGGTGCTGGAGGTCATCTACCTGATCTTCAACGAAGGTTATTCGGCAACCGCGGGCGATGACTGGCTCCGCCCCGCCCTATGCGAGGACGCCCTCCGGCTCGGCCGGATCCTCGCCGAGCTGGCACCCGAGGAGTCGGAGGTGCACGGCCTGGTGGCCCTGATGGAGATTCAGGCATCGAGGCTGCGGGCTCGGGTCGGTCCGACTGGCGAGCCCATCCTTCTCAACGATCAGGACCGCGGTCGGTGGGACCAACTGTTGATCCGCCGTGGCCTCGCGGCCCTCGATAGGGCCCGCAAGCTGGGCGGCGGCCTTGGCTCTTATTCCCTGCAAGCAGCGATCGGCGCTTGTCACGCTCGGGCGCGGACACCCGAAGAGACGGACTGGGGGATGATCGCCGCCCTGTACGAAGCGCTTGCGCGCCTCAGCCCTTCACCCATCGTCGAGTTGAACCGGGCGGTCGCCGTGGGGATGGCCTTCGGTCCGGATGCAGGGTTGGAAGCAGTCGATCGGCTCGGCTCGGAACGGTCGCTCAAACGCTACCACCTGCTACCGAGCGTACGCGGGGATCTGCTCGAGCGACTCGGCCGGCTGACGGAGGCGGGCGAGGAGTTCGAGCGGGCGGCTTCCATGACGGCCAACGCCCGTGAGCGCAAGCTGCTTCTGGAGCGCGCACGGGCGTGTCAGGAAGGCGCCGGGGCGAGTAGCGCATCGTGACCCGGTCGACTTTCGGAGGGAACACCCCGCCGCCGTCCCCAGGAGATCAGTCCAACGGAACGATCGCGACCGCGTTGTTCGGATTCAGCGGGATGACGAGCTGATTCCCGCCAACGTCGTAGCACATCGACGCCGCGCTCGGAATGTTGCTCGCGATCAACTCGGCAGGCTCCCCCGGTCTGATCCGCGATACACCTCCCTCACGCACGCTGCTGACGTACTTCGTCCCGTCTTCCAGAATGACCAGTCCATCGTTCCCGGCCTGGACCGCCTGCTCGGTTGCGAGCGTCGCGCCCGTCGGGCTCAGCGTGATGACCTCCGCGTCACCGATGTTCACGATGACAATGTTGCCGTCGTTGTCCATCGCGACGCCGTTCGGGAGGTTCAGGGGGGCACCGTCGAGAAGGACACGCCAACTCCCGTCCGGAGAGACCTCATAGAGCCTCGAGGCGCCGGTGTCCGTTGCGTAGATGGTCCCATCTTCGGCGATCGCCAGGTCGTTGAATCCTTCCGAATCGTCGATAGGGACTTCCCCCATCGGTGCACCTGTCTCCAGGTCGAACCACCGGATCACCGAAACGCTCGGATCCTGATCGCTGGTTCCGCCGTCCCGATCCGCCACATAAAGTCGACCGTCCCACGTATCGCTGCCCAACGGGTGGTTGAGAATCAGGCCTTCCCGGTTCGTCCCGATCCAGTTCGCCGTATGTACCGACCCGTCGTGGTTGAGGAGCGAAATGAACCCGTCATTCGGAACCTGGTCCTGATTCACGCCACGGTTCACCACGACGATCAAGTCCCCGCCCTCGTGGTACGAGCAGCTCTCGGCGTTCACGACGCCGCCGTAAACTTTCACGTTCTCCGACATCGGTGAGAACTGATCCTCCACCATTACGCCGAGCGGCGAACCAGCGGTGAAGGTGCCAGACGCAGCCTGCCCCGTCGCCTGCTGGGCTTCCTGGGTTTCGACGCACCCGGCCAACAACCCGCCCAGCAGAGCCGCCTTCCCGAACACAAGACCCGAGCGTAGAATCGCTTCCATGGTTCTCCTCTCCCTGAGGTAATCTTGAATGGTGAATGGTGAATGGTGAATCAGATACCGCTCGGCACCATTCACCAATTTACATTCATCATACCTACGCCGTGCTCCCGCCAGGGGCGGAAGATACACGGAGGATCCGAAATGTGAATGGTGAATGGAGAATCAGATGAACCGCTTCGCCGGCCCTTCACCCTTCACCCTTCACCCTTCAGCAGTTCTACTCGGCTTCCTCGGCGAAGGCGCGCAACTTGTTGCGGATCGTCTTGACGTCCAGTCCCAAGCGACGAGCGGCTTCCGCCTTGTTGTTGCCAACGTGCTCGAGCGTCCGGAGGATGAGTCGGCGCTCGGCTTCCGCCGCCGAGGTGCCCACCGGGACCACCACGATCGCCTTCTCCTCGCGGTCCGCCCCGCGAATGTAGACAGGCAAGTGGGAGGGCTCGATCCAGCGAGCTCTCGCCACGATGATGGCGCGCTCCATGACATTCCGGAGCTCACGGATGTTTCCTGGCCAGCGGTACCGCTGCAAGCACTCCAGCGCGGCCTCGCGGAGTCCCTCCACCTCGGTCTGGTGCTTTCGGTTGAACTCTCGCACGAAGTGGTGGCAAAGTAGAGGCAGATCCTCTATCCGCTCTCGGAGTGGCGGAACGAAGAGCTCGAAGACGTTCAGCCGATAGAAGAGGTCCTCGCGCAACCGGCCGTCCGCGATCGCCTCCGACGGAACGCGGTTCGTTGCGGCGAGGACCCGCACATCGAATCGGGTTTCGGTGTTGCCACCGACACGGCGCACCCGCCCGTCCTCCAGGATTCGAAGCAGCTTGGGCTGGAGTGCGGCAGGCATCTCCGAGATCTCGTCGAGGAACAGCGTGCCCCGGTCCGCCTGCTCGAAGCATCCCGCACGGGACCGGACGGCGCCGGTGAACGCGCCTCGCTCATGACCGAACAGCTCGCTCTCGATCAGGGTCTCGGGAATCGCCGCCGTGTTCACCGCGACGAAAGGCGTAGAGCGTCGGCCACTGAGCTCGTGAACCGCACGTGCCACGACTTCCTTCCCCGTGCCACTCTCGCCCGTGATCAAAGCCGACGCGTCGCTCGACGCGACCAACCCGATCAACCGATACAGCTCGCGGATCGCGGGGCTCTGCCCCACCATCCCCGCCAGGTTTCCCCACCCGTCCAACGCGGCTTCGAGGCTCTGCGCTTCGCGCCGCCGCTCCAGGTCCGCCACCAGCGACTGAAGCAGAGCCGTGAGCTTCGCATCGTCCAGAGGCTTCGTCAGGAAGTCCTCCGCTCCCTCCTTCATCGCCTCGACCGCCTTGTCGATGGTGCCGTGCGCAGTCATCAGAACCACCGGCAACCGCCGCTTCTCTCCCGACTTCAGGCGACGAAGAAGGTCCAGACCCGAGCTCCCCGGCATGACCACGTCCGATAGCACCAGATCCGGATCGAACTCTCCAAGCGAAGATTCCGCTTCGTCCACTGATCCCACGGTCCGGCACTCGTACCCGCTATGCTCCAACCGAGCCGAGATCACGTCTCGCAAAGCCGGCTCGTCATCCACGATCAGAACTCTGACCTTCTTCTTCATTCGGTTCTCCCAGAAGTTGAGGCGAATCCCATAAGGCTACGGGGACGAAGCCCGCCTAGCAACGACAGAATTCCCGAGGGGGGAGACAAAGCGGGGAAATCTTCCCGGGAAAATGACGGTTTGGCATCCCTGAAAGGGATCAGCGATATCTCTGTAACATGATGTTTCACAATATGTTATGAACGTTGTTGATGGACTGGCCCTGTGATTGCCCAAACCCGGCCTGCGGGAATTACGACAGTTTCGAACGTTCACCTGAAGCAATCGGAGTGGAGAGAATGATCAAGCTCATCCGCGTTTCGGCAGTCACCGTCGTTGGGGCTGCCCTGGTCACGGCTGGCTGTGCGACCAGAGGCGCTCTGCGGCAGGGCTTGGAAGAGCAGCAGGCGGCGCTGGACGCCCAGACAGAGGCACAGGCCACGGCCCTCGATGGGGAGCGGTCGGAGCGAATCGCTGGCGACGAGGACCTCGCTGGAGAGCTGGGATCGCTCAATGCGGACTTCGCGGGCCTGCAGAACGACTTTGGAGTTCGCATCGCGCAGCTCGAGGAGGGTCTCGAGTTTGCCGTCCCGGTGCACTTCGCGTTCGACGACGCGGAAGTGCAGGAGGACGTGCGTCCGGCGCTTGACCGTTTTGCGGAGCTCGTTCAGCGGCACTACCCGGGCTCGATGATCACCGTCGAGGGCTTTGCCGATCCGGCGGGAGGGCCCGAGTACAATAAGCAGCTGTCGCAGCGGCGTGCCGACTCGGTTCGTGGCTACCTTGTCGAAACGGGGATTCCGGATGGTTCGCTTCGCGCAGTCGGCTACGGCGAAGAGCGCCTGGTAGTACCGGGTGCGGCCGGCCAGGCTTCCGGAGCCGAGCTGAATCGCCGGGTCGTGTTCGTCGTCGAGACGCCCGATGTCGCCAGCGTGGATATCCGCACCGACCCCAGCTAAGGCGAGCGGATCGGTAAGAGACTTTGGGGGGAGGGGGTGACCCTCTCCCCCCAAAGTCTAAAGTGGCAGGAACACCACCTGCCCGGTCTGTGCACTCCGGTGGACCGCCTCAGTCCACTCCATGTAGTGCACCCCGGTCTCGAACGTGGCCATCGTCACCGGCTCGATCCCCCGGATGGCGTTGATGAACTCCTCCTCCGCCCGGTAGGACGCCTGTTCCGACGGCGGATTGGGCACGGGAGCGAGGGCGGAGTCGCCCCGTCGCCCGGCGAACACGTCTCCTTTCTCGTCGACCTGGATCGTCCCCTCCGAGCCGTAAATCCACGTCTGGTTTCCCGTCGAGAGCCCGGTGGTCTCGCTGAATCTCATGTGGACCTGTGCGCCGTTGGCGAGCTCGTAGAGGACGTCCACGTGATCGGGGAGGGCGACGGAAGTGAGCCGTCCTTCGCGAGTTCGCCGGTAGGGCACGTGAAGCTGCGCCATCGCAATGACCCGACTTCCGCTCCCTAACCAGCGCATCATCGACTCGTACGTCGAGCCCAGGTTCAGGCTGTTCAGGCCGCTGAAGGTATCATCGTGCCGCCAGTCGAGCTCACCGTCGAGCTCCGCAAAGTCTCTCTGGAGACGCTGGACTTCGACAGAAAGGATCTCTCCCGGGTAGCCTTCAGAAATCAGACGCTGGAGGACTCGGTCGATGGAGTAGCTCGTCGACGTCGGTACCAGCTGGCAGATCAAGTTCGTGTGGCGGCGCGACGCGTCGAGCATCTCATGGGCTTCGGCGGCATTGTTGGCCATCCGGGCCTGACATAGGACGTGTTTTCCGGCCTCGAGGGAGTCGATCGTGATCGTCCGGTGGACGTAGGGCCAGGTCCCGATGCAGACCGCGTCGACGTCGTCGTCGCTCAGGAGCTCCTGCCAGTCGGGGTAGGCCCGGGGAATTCCGAACTCCTCGGCGACCCGCTGGCTCGATTCGAGGCTCGTGTTGGCAACCGCGAGGAGCTCGCACTCGGGGAGACGACGGAACCCGGGGATCATTACCGTGCGGACGTTCTCGCCTGCGCCGATCAGGCCGATGCGGATCCGCTCCCCGGTATGCCCTCCACGACGGGACGAATCCTCCTTCGCGAGGTCCCTCGGATCGCTCATTCCCCCCGCCAGGGCAGCACCGATCGGAGCCGCTCCCGCAGCCAGGAACTGCCGTCGGTTGATGGCCGAGCGAGGCACGTCTTCGGGGTCATGCCTCATGGCTTGATCTCCCATCGCTGCTCGATTCCGTAGTCGGGGACCGCCGGAAGAAGAAGGTGGCGGAGCGGCACACGCGGAGCCGGGTGTCGATCACCGTCAGAGGACGCGCTCCGGCGGGCGTGGAGCGTCATCATACTCGCCTCCCGGATCGCGGGGCAAGTGAATCGACGCGAAATACGGTTAGCCGTCGATGCCCGCTGGAACGGGACCCAAACCGCCCTACTGACTCGACGACGGCCCGACCCTGAGCGAGCCGTCGACTGGGCCTTCCAAGCGTCCCGACTTTATCTAGAAGGCTGTTGAATAAACACCCTGAGCGAAGGCCGAAGAGAAATCGTGCAGGTCAAGGCGCGCGACGAGCGGCGAGTGAGGCGTACTTTTGTCCGCCGCAGCGAGCGGCGAGGAAGTGCAACGCAGAGCTGCACGATTTATCAACGGCCTTCTCGTGGTCGGAAGGCCCTCACCAAGGGATCCAGTAGGTCGCCTTCAGCGCAAGGAAGTGATCCCCTTCCGCGCGGAGGCTCCCGACCATGTCGTGGACGCCGGCCCGTTCGCCCAGAACACCGCCGTCCGAGCGATCCTGCTGCCAGACGACGAACACCGTGCTCCCCGGTCTCCACTCCCATCGCAGGACGAGGTTGCTGCGAAAGGATCGAACGAGGAACGTGGGATCGCTGAAGGTGAATGAGGTCGCACGATCGATGACCCGGTACTCGCGCTCGCCCTCCTCGTCGATCTCGGTTCGCGTAATGGTCGACCCGTCGCCGTCGTAGGGACGGAGTACGTGGTCCCGGGGTGCGACGAGCTCGCCGAACTCGCCGTACTGCCCGCTCGAGGCGAACGCCTCCAGGTAGCCCTCGAGAGTCAGATCGGGACTGATCGCGTAGTTTGCGCGAATCCTCGCCGCGAGCTCGCTGCGTTCGATCTGGCCGAAGATGTAGCGGCTCCCGTATGTCTCTTGCGGACCGTCGGAACGGGTCGCCACATACTGCCGCGGATCGACGGATCGGCTGTACTCCGGCTCCAGGGAAAGCTCGAGGCGGTCCGTCGGGCGATAGGTAATCGATGGCTCTAGCCAGAAGCTCCAGCCGCCGGCGGGTACCTGCCCTCCACCGCCTCGAAGCGAGCCCTGCACGCGGCTCCCCTGAGGGCTGCCGATGAACAGGAAGGGTCCGCGGAATCCGCTTCTCCGCATGATCGGCCCGCCCCTCGTGAGCGAGTGACCAAGCACCTGGGGGTTATAGTCGATGCCGACCTCCGCCCTCCAGAAGTTCAGGAGCTGGCCGCTCACGAAGAAGCCGTACCACGCCGCCGTCCAGTCGCCGCCATAGTTCCACTCCTGTTCCGACATGATTCGAAGGGAGTAGCTCCGGAGGACGCGCCCCGGTACGGTCTCGCGATAGGTCAGCCCGGCGAACCCTCCGATGCCATCCGTGCTTCCGAGACTTCCCAGATCGTTCGGTTCATACCCCGGGGATTCCGCCCAGAGATCGACGTCCCAGAGCCAGTGCTCTCCACCCATACGCGGTCACCACGAACGAATAGGCCGTCCGACGGTCGAGAAACGTATCGAGGGAGATGACCAGCCTCTCGGCGTCGCCCTCGACGTCCCGCCGCGTAAGGTCCGCGCGGACCTGCCCCGGATCGCCGTACATCCGCGCCCCGACGTACAGCGCATCGTCCGTGTAGATGAAGCGAAGTTCCGTGTCGTCGGCTGCCTCGATCCCTTCGATCGGCTCCCGCTGAACAAAGCCAGCGATCCTCGGCGCCTGCTTCCAGACTGGATCGTCGAGACGGCCGTCGAGACGCGGCGATTCCGAAACCGAAACGGCTTCCGCGTACCCTTCGACCCCGGCCTCCTCTGCGGCCCCGCCACCCTGCGGCTGACTCGCCGATTCCTGCATTGCCTGCGACCACGCCATCGATGGCAGCAACTTCACCAGGACCGTCAGGACGATCAGGCGTTTCATAGGGTTTCAGCTCGTTGGTTCGGTGCGCATTGCGGGCCGGGCAAGGTGGAGCCGGCCGTAAGGGCGCGAGCGGGCAAGAATGCTGGTTTTTTAGCACTTCGGGGCGAAGAAAGGGGCGCCCGCCGGAGCCGGCGCCCGCAAAAGCTAAGGGATCAGAGGTCGCCGAGGGCTTTGGCTGCCGTACGGCGGACGGTGGCGCTCTCGTCCTGGAGGGCACGGATGAGAGCATCGATGGCCTCGGGGGATTCGAGCTCGACGAGCGCCTGGATGGCAGCGGCGCGAACTTCATCGACGACATCGGAGAGGGCCGCGCCTAGGGCTGTAGCGGCCGACGGATCCTCGATCTCGCCGATCGCGTGGGCTGCCGAGACGCGGACTTCAGCGCTCTCGTCGGTGAGGGCGGCGATCAGTTCGGGTGGCGCGACTTCGAGGTCGATGTCGCCGAGGGTCCGGGCCGCGGTTCGTCGGACGTTGGGATCGGGATCGGAGAGGGCGAGGGTGAGCCCGGAAACGGAGGCAAACGACTCGATGTCCGAAAGGGCGTGGATCGCTGAGCGGCGAACTTCGGGACTTTCGTCGACCATGGCTGCCACGAGGGCGTCGACGCCCAGCTCATCCTCGATCTCACCGAGAGCCCAGGCGGCTGCCGTCCGAACGCCGGGATGGGCGTCGTTGATGAGCGCGGTGCTGAGGGCCTCGACAGCCTCAGGAGCCTCGAGCTCGCCCAGTCCGCGAGCCGCCGCGACCCGTACCTCGGGCTCGGGATCGTTCCGCAACAGCTCGATAAGGGCCGCGACGGCGCGAGGGTCCTCATCGGCATCGGCAAGAGCGCGAATAACCACCTTCCGAGTCGAGGCGTCGAGATTCAGCTGCATGAGGCCGGAGCCATTCTGGACGGAGCCTGCGAGCGGCCCGAGATCCAGGGTCAGCGGTTCGGGGTCCGACACGGGCTCGATCTCCCGGGGGGCGCGCCAGCGCTCTCGAGTCGATCGGTCGATCCATTCCGTCGATCGGTCGATCCATTCCGATGAGCGCTCGGGCGCAGTGGCCTGCGTCGGCACCGACGCCTCGGACACCGCCGCTTCGACGGCCACATCGAGCGGATCATCGGCCTCGGCGGCGGCCGCGGGCGTGAGCGCTGCGAGGGGCAGAGCGAGGAGCGCGATCGTCGCCGTCAGCACGCCAGCCTGAAGTCGGCTCGGCTCGGTCCGGCGCAGGTGTGGCTCCAAGATCGCGAGGATGCGTCCCTCGAACTCGCGGCGGCGGGCAAGGGGGAGGACTGCCGCCGGCATTTCGACGATTCGTGCACCCGCGACGATCTGGAGCAGGTGGTCCGCGTATTCCGATGGGCGAGTACCGACCTGGAGCACCAGATCGTCCGCAGCGCGCTCGCTTTCGGCCCGCAGCCGACGGGCGGCCATCCAGACGAACGGGTTGAACCAGTATAGGAGACACGCCCAGCGGCTCGCGTGATGAAGCAGTAGATCACGCCGGCGGACGTGAGCTAGCTCGTGCATCAACACCGCGCGCCTTCGATCCTCGCTCCATGCCTCGCCACTTCTCGGGACCACAACCGCGGGTGAGAAGACGCCCGTCGCGAACGCGATCTCGACCTCTGGGCTCTGAAGAAGCCGAACATCACCGGCGATATCCAGCCGATCCGCCGACTCCCAGAGCAGTGTCGTCCACTCCGGACTCGTAACGGGCTCAGCCCGCCGAACAACTCGCCACGCGCGCCAATGACCGACGATCATTCGGCCTGCCAACACGGCCATCACCAGAAGCCAGACGGCGAGAAGTCCGGTCAGGGCGCTGGTCCCTGTCCCATCCCCCTCGCTCGTCGCGACCTGGCCCACCTGCCCCGATTCCGCCGGCGATCGGCCGATCACCGGAATCCGATCCGCCGGCGCGAAGCGAGTGCCGGCCAGGGCCTGGGCCAAGTCGGATGCCCCACCGACATCCGGGACCGACGTTTCGATCGCTGACGTCCCTCCCATTATCCCCGCGGGCAGCAGGGGGATCCGCCACGGCATCAACCCGCCCAATGGAAGCATGAGGAGCACGATTAGCCCGGCGCCTACCCAAGCATGACGGGTCGCCGCCGAGGCGGCACGCAGACCTGCGGCGACGGCGAGCACTCCACCCAGGAGCAACACTCCGCGGACCCCCGCACCCAGGACCGCTACCAGCGTCGTCGATACCCAGTTCGCTCCCAGCAACGTCTCAATCACGCTTGTCATCATCGCCCCCTCCTACGAGCATCGCGAATTCGCTCCCGGATCCGAGCAACCTCGGCGTCCGTCATCCTTGCGTCCGACATCCGCAGCAACGTCACCATCGCCTCTTCCGCCGACCCATCAAAGAATGTCGCCACTAAATGACCCAAGGCCGCCTTTCGCGCACGCTCCGCCTCAACCGCCGGCACGTACACGTATCGCGGCCCGTCCTGCTCGTGGTATACGTGCCCCTTCTCTTCCAGGATTCGTAACGTCGCTCGCACCGCCGAATAGCTCGGCGGATTCGGCAGATCGCCCATCACCTCGGCGACCGTCGCCCTCCCCCTGGCGTACAGGACGTCCATGATCTGTCGTTCCCGCCGGCTCAACTCGCTGCCTTGGTCCATTATCGACTCCCGGGAATACCGAAGTTTCAGCCGCATGCTAAGTGTTTAGCACTTAGCCCTCTCGGCGTCAAGGTTCTCGTGAATCCAGCCTTTCCGCAGGGTCGTCGACCAGCGCTCGCTATCGCCCATCGGGCAACGGCCTTGCGCCACAAGCGACGCCGTGTAACCGTTGCTTGGGTCGAGACATCTCGGCCGTACGCTCCAACCGATGGAGGTTCGATGGCCAACAGCGAAGCCCTCTTCGAGGCGGTAGCGGCGAAGGATGCCATGCAGGTGGAGAAGATCCTCGACACGAAGCCGGAGCTCGTCGCTATCCGGAACCATCAGGGGCTGACGCCTTTGTTGATGGCGGTCTACCACGGTGCCGATGAGGTGGTCGAGCTGCTGCGGAAGCGCGGGTCGAGGCTGGATGTGTTCGAGGCAGCTGCACTGGGAGAGGGTACTGCGCTACGGAATGCGCTGGAGGACGAGACTGGGGCGGTGAACCGAAAGGGTCCAGATGGTTTCACTCCTCTTCATCTCGCATCCTTCTTCGGCAGGAGTGAGGCCGTGTCGTGGCTCCTGGAGCGCGGAGCGGATCCTGGAGCATGGTCGGACAACGAGGTGCGAAATCAGGCGCTGCACGCATCGATCGCCGGCGCTCGGAGCCATGAGATCGTTCGGCGGCTCCTGGCCTCGGGGGCGGATGTCAACGCGACGGGCGGCGGCGGATATACGCCGCTTCATCTCGCCTGCAGTCGGGGTGACGCGCCGCTGGTCGAGGAGCTCCTTCGGCGCGGCGCGGAGATTCGGCCGACAGACGATGGCAGGACTCCGGCGCAGATCGCCCGCGACTACGGGCATCCGCAAGTCGTCGAGCTCCTCGTCGGACTCAGTAGCCAAGGCCAGGATCCTTGATCTCACGCCGGGCCGAGGAGAGTCTCCTTCTGCCCTTCTTCGCGTCTCCGCGTGAGCCCCTGCCAGGGACTTCTCTCGCTACGGGGAATAGATCACATCGAGCGCGTTCTCGTATTCCCGGTCGGTGATGCGCCCGTGGATCCACTCCCGCTGCAATCTGGCCACAGCATCCTCCCCCGCGGCAGCTCGCGACCCGTGTACAGAGTCCCCTCGAGGAGCCATTTTCGGCCGACCGACTAGCTCGCTCGGCGCACCCATCCGTTCACGGATTCGATCGCCGCCTCTCACGTTTTGCCGGGCGCGGCTCCTACCGGAGCCGACCCGATGACCGCAGCACGGGCCGGCGACCGCCCCCCACCTCGCCCCAGACCACGCTGCTCGATGGCTCGAACCCCACCAGAACCAACGACCGAGAAGTACCCACATCAGCCCCAAAATGATCAGGTGCTCCATGCTTCCCTCCTCTATTTGGCGGCACGACCCATCCCATCGATCTCTCTTGCCGCACCCTCGAGAATGTCGCAAAGCCTCCGCAGCGATTCGGTATCGCTGACGCTCTCCGTCGCCCGCTCGAAACTGATCTGTGCGAGCCGCACGAACGCTCTCGTCACGTCCCCCATGCCGCGCCCCGCGAACGCATCCCCGAAATCGCTCACACGGTCCGCAACCCCCTTCACTCGATCCCGGTGCCGCTTAAGGAAGTCGCGCCCCGCTTCCGTCAGCGCGTAGACTCGCTTCCCATCGATCTCCTCTGACGACAGATACCCTTCGTCCTGCAGCATCTGAAGCACCGGATACACCGAGCCCGGGCTCGCCGAATAGAACCCCCCTGCCTCCTCCTCCAGCCGCTGCATCACTTCGTACCCGTGCATCGGCTTCTCCTCGAGAAGCCGCAAGATCATGTACTTCAGATCCCCTTTCTCGAACACACGGCTCCGGCGTCGGCCGCCACGCCTGCCCCGAAATCCAAAGCCGGGTCCACAGAACGCTCCCCACGCCGACCACGGGTCGTAGAATCCTCGTGGTGTCATCGTACTTCCCTCGCCTGTTGAGGTACATTCGCGTCACTTCACGATAGCTTACGATATATCGACAACTATCGCAACACTCTCGTTCGCCGCCCACGCATACCCCCGGCCGTGGGGAGCTCGGACCCCGGAAGTGACCAGCTCCTTGGTGATTTTCTCGAGAGTGGAGGTGGACTCGGATCGCAGCTCGCCTCGCCGTCGGCGATCGAGTGCCTCCGTCCACGCGACAGCACCTG
>WHSP01000133.1 GCA_009380025.1 Gemmatimonas sp.
CGCGACGCTGTTTTACCGATACGGAGAGGAGCGAAGGTCACGCCGGCTGGCACGTGTGCTCGTCGAGATGAGGCGGGAATCCTCGCTGGAGAGGAGCGACCAGCTCGTGGCCGCGATCGACCGGGCGATTCCCAGGGCGATGACGCAGGACCGTGCGCGCATCTTCCAGGCGTTGCGGATGGCTGTCAACGAGGAGGTCGAATCGCTGACGACGGCCTTGCCGCAGCTATTGGAGGCTCTCTCGAGCGGCGGCGTGCTGGTGATCCTTTCCTATCACAGTATCGAGGACCGGCTGGTGAAGGATGCATTCCGGGAATGGAGCCGGGAATGTGTCTGCCCGCCGGGGTTGCCGGTCTGTCGGTGCCGGGGTCGGCGGTTGGGGGCGACCTTGACGCGCAAGCCCGTGCGGCCCGGGGCTGAGGAGCTCCAGGCGAACCCACGTGTCCGGAGTGCTCGATTGCGGGCGTGGAGGAAGGATTGAGCTCGCCCCGACGCCGGTCGACGAAGCGCAGGGTCAAGCGTCGCCGGGGGATCTACTCTGTTGCGGGATGGTTGGTTCTCCTTCTCGCGGCTCTGTCGTTGGTGACCTGGCGGCAGGCGCGTGGTGTGGAGATGGAAGAGGAGCTGAGAGCACTCGAAGTCGAGCGGGCCATCGCAGAGTCCGATCGCATGACGCGGGTGCGGAGGATCGAGGAGTTGAGGAGTCGGTCTCGGATTGTGAGCTTCGCGCGGAATCGGCTCGGCTTGCATCTCCCCGACGACGGGGAGATTGTCTTTCTTCCGGTGCTGGAACCGTGAGCCGAGCGACCGGGAAGCGTGGCGGCGGCTGGAGCTCGGCCCGTACTGTGAGGCGCGGGGTCGTAGCGAGCGGATTCCTGCTTGCGGGGACCGTCATCGCTGCCAAGGCGGCGATGCTGCAGATCGTGCAGCACGAGCGCTGGTCGGCGGCCGCCGAGGAACAGCACCGGGAGCGGGTGGAGCTGCCGGCGCGGCGCGGAGGGATCTACGATCGGAACGGAGTGGCACTGGCGCTCAGCGAAGAGATGTTCCGCGTGTCGTTGGCTCCGCAAGAGCTCCGGGACCCAGGTGCCGTGGCGGAGCGGATCGCGGCTGGACTGGGACGACCGCCGTCCGAAATGCAGGACATCGTGGAGTCCTCGGACCGATGGGTCGTGCTACCGGGGCGATACACATCGGATCAGCGCCGGGAGGTCGGCAACCTTCGAGGGGTCTACTTCGAGAGCCAGCTCGAACGCTTCTATCCGCAGGGAGATGCGGGGCGAGAGGTGATCGGTGCGCTCGCGCGGGACGGGAGGGCTCTCGGCGGAATCGAGCAGGAGCTCGACGAAGTTCTGCGTGGGCAACCTGGCTACAGCGTCCTCCGGCGCGATGCCGGAGGACGGATGCGGCCGACGATGTCGCTGCCCGTCGTCCCGCCGACGGAGGGCGCGAGCGTCTACCTGACGATCGATTCGGATCTGCAGGAGATTGCGGATGCCTCGCTAAGCCAGGCGATCCGGGAGACCGGATCGAGCGGGGGCGACCTTCTGATCGGCGACCCTGATACGGGCGAGGTCCTGGCCGCCGTTTCGAGGCGGAGCGGCCGATCCCGCAGCCTGGCGGCAATCACGGCGCCGTACGAACCGGGTTCCACCATCAAGCCGTTCGTGGCGGCGGCCCTGCTCACCGAGGGCCGGGCAACGCTTTCCGACAGCGTCTATGCGGAGCAGGGCTTCTGGCGTGACGGAAGTCGGGCCTTCCGGGACACATCGCCTCATGGGTGGCTGTCTCTGCGATCCACGATCGAGGTCTCGAGCAACATCGCGATTGCGAAGTTCGCGAAGCGGTTGAGCGCGGGGCAGCAGTACGCGTACCTCCGAGACTTCGGGTTTGGAACGCTGACCGGCATCGCGCACCCCGCCGAATCGTCCGGACTGCTTCGTCGACCGCGGGAGTGGTCGAAGCTCAGCTCCGGAAGCCTGGCTATGGGGTATGAGTTGTTGGTCACGCCGCTTCAGATGCTGGCGGCATACGGAGCGCTCGCCAATGGAGGGGTACTCATGGAGCCCACCTTCATCCGAGAGGTCCGAGGCCCCGACGGCCGATCGCTCGCGCGACGTGAGCCTGTGCAGCTGCGCCGAGTGGTCTCCGAGGAGGTGGCCCGGTCGTTGACCGACGTTCTCGCCGCGACCGTCAACGATGGGACCGCAACGCAGGCGTCACTGGGGGACTTCGCGGTGGCCGGAAAGACGGGGACGTCGCGTCGAGTGGTGGACGGGGGGTACCGGGGTGGCGGCTACACGTCGACGTTCGCCGGCTATTTCCCGGCGGAGGATCCGCAGATCGTGCTGTTCGTGAAACTGGATGAGCCGCAGGGCGAGTATTACGGCGGCGTAACGGCCGCGCCCGTGACGCGCGAAACGTTGCGGGGGATTCTGGCCGCCCGGACCCCCGGCATCGATCGTCGAACGCTCCTCACCGCGCGGATCGTCGAAGGGCCCCGTTCTTCTCCCCTCACGGCCTGGCCCTCCGGCCATGGTGATCGCGACGATACCTACGTTTTCGAACTTTCACCCGGGCTGCCGAGGGCGTCAGCGGAGGAGATCCCTACGTCGATCGCGGTTCCGGCGGTGGTAGGGCAGGAGCTCCGTGAGGCGGCGCGTCAGCTTCACGACAGCGGATTCAAGGTTCGGGTGGAGGGAAGGGGTCGAGTCACGGCGAGCGTCCCTCCCGCAGGCTCGTTGCTGGAGCCCGGCGTGTTGGTGACCATCCGGGGAGGTGGGGCATGATCCATCGAGGATCTGTGTTTATCGATCGTCTCTCGGCCGAAGGGCTGCTGGCTGGCGAGCCCCCGTCGGAATTCGGCGCAATCGAAGTCGCCGGACTCGCCACGGACTCTCGCCACGTCGCCCCCGACTTCCTGTTTTGTGCCGTTCGGGGAGTCGCTGGCGATGGGCACCGCTTTCTGGCGGACGCCGCCACCGCGGGCGCAGCCGCCGCGCTCGTCGAGGAGCCGACCGCTGCGGTGGATATTCCGCAGGTCATCGTGACGAGCGGCCGGAAGGCCGCCGCGTTCGCCGCCGCCGCCTTCTACGGCGACCCATGGGAGGATGTGGCGCTCATCGGCATCACGGGTACGAACGGGAAGACGACGACCGCCGCCATCCTTCGCCACATCTTGGCTGGTCGCGAAGCCGCGGCGAGCCTCGGGACGCTCGGGGTGGTTGGCCCGGACGGCCGCACCATTCCCGGAACGGAGGGGCTCACGACGCCCGGACCGGTCCAGTTCGCCGAAGAGCTGGGCCGGCTGACCGATCTTGGTGTTCAGGCCGTGGCCATGGAGGTGTCGTCCCACGCACTGGACCAGGATCGTGTGATCGCTGGACGCTTCGCTGGTGCGGTGTTCACGAACCTGAGCCGGGATCATCTCGACTACCACGCTGATCTCGAGTCCTATCGCCGCGCGAAGCTGAAGCTCGCTGACCTGGTCCGGCCGAAAGGGGTGATTGCGGCCAACATCGACGACCCGGCGTGGGAGGGGGTCGAGCGAGAGGGAGTGCACCTGGTCCGCTTCGGGACCCAGGGGAGGGGCGAGGTGCAGGCCGAAGGGATCACCTACCGGAACGGCGGCATCGAATGGCACCTGTCCACCCCGTCGTGCTCTACCGAGGTCCACCTGCCGTTGTTCGGCTCATACAATGTCTACAACGCCCTCGGCGCCGCCGCGGTGCTCTGGGGTCTCGGATGGACTTCCGACCAGATCGCGGAGAGGCTGAGAAGCCTGCCCCAGGTGCCGGGGCGCCTGGAGAGAGTCGGAGCGACGACTGGCCCGGCGATCCTCATCGACTTCGCCCACACGCCGGATGCACTGGCTCGTGCCCTGGCCGCGCTCCGACCGCTGGTGAAGGGTCGGCTCATCGTGGTGTTCGGAGCGGGTGGCGACCGCGACCGAGGCAAGCGTCCGGAGATGGGGCGGGTCGCGGCGGAGATGGCGGACTTCAGCGTCGTAACGACCGACAACCCCCGTCACGAGGATCCACGGGGGATTGCCGACGAGATCGAAGCCGCCATGGGCGATTCGCCCCGACTCCGCATCCTCGATCGGCGGGCTGCGATCGCTCGGGCCATCGAGCTGGCGACTCCCGACGACCTGATCCTGCTCGCGGGAAAGGGTCACGAGACGTACCAGATCTGGGGCGATGATCATCGCCCGCTGGACGAGCGTCGAATCGTCCAGGAAGTCCTCCAGAGAAGGGGCGGCCATTGAGCGGTGGATTCTGGAACGACCGAGAGGTCCGCGCGGCCATCGGGCTGGGCGACGGGGATGACCAGCCTGCCTTTGGAGCGATCTCGACCGATACGCGCTCCGTTGCGCCGGGAGATCTCTTCGTTGCGCTGAAGGGACCCAACTTCGACGGACACGCTTTCGTCGCGAAGGCGGCAGAAGCGGGCGCGCTCGGCGCGGTCGTCAGCGACGAGACCGATGTGCCAGAGGGCTTCGTCCAGTACCGAGTCGAGGACACGCTCCACGCCCTCGGCCAGTTGGGCGCGTACCGGCGGTCGCGGCTGAACGCCCGCGTGGTCGGGGTGGTCGGAAGCAACGGCAAGACGACGACGAAGGAGTTGCTGTCGGCCGTCTTACAGACGCGCTTCCGCACGCACGCGACGCAGGGCAACCTGAACAACCAGGTCGGGGTTCCGCTCACCCTCCTGGCCATGGCGGAAGATACGGACATCGCCGTCGTGGAGATGGGTACGAACAGCCCGGGCGAGATCGCCCTGCTCGCCGAGATCGTTAAGCCGGACATCGTTGCGATTACGGCGATCGGGGAGGAGCACCTCGAGCTTCTCGGGGATCTGGACGGTGTGCTAGAGGAGGAGACGGCGGTGCTGGGTAGCCTCGCGGCCGACGGGAAGGCGTACGTCGCCGAGGAGCCCGCTCCGCTTCCCCGTCGCGCAAGAGAGTTGGTGGGCCGGAATCGTGTCCGTGTCGTCGGCCTGGGAGAGGGGGCGGAAATTCGCCCGGATGGCGGCACGCGCGCGATCCGGGTCCTCGAAGATGGGTCGACCCTGTGGCGGTGGCGAGGGCTCGACGTGCGCTTGCCGATTCCCGGCCGTTTCAACGTGCGAAACGCGCTGATCGCGCTAGGAGTCGGCCTGGAGCTTGGAATCCCCGCCCAGGAGGCGGTTCGAGCGTTGAGCACGGTCAGACTTCCGAAGCTACGGAGTGAATGGCACGCGTACGGACACCTTCGGGTTCTGGCGGACTGCTACAACTCCAACCCGCCGAGCCTCACCGCCGTTATCGATCTGCTCGGCTCGCTCCCCACGCGTGGTCGGCGGGTCGCCGTCCTCGGCACCATGCGGGAACTCGGCTCGGCAGCCGCACAACTCCACGCCTCGGCCGCCGACCGAATCGTTCGCCAGGTCGGCGACCGGATCGACCTCGTGGTGGCGACCGGTGACTTCGTCGAGGCCTTCGAGCGACATCGCCCAAAGCTGGGTGAGCAGCTGATCTTCGCCGTCGACCCGGTCGAGGCGTACGAGAAGGCCCGTCTCGAACTTCGTGCGACGGATACGATCCTCCTCAAAGCCTCGCGGGGGGATCAGCTCGAACGATGGCTGCCTCTCCTCGAACGGGATTTCGGAAGCCATGGGTGAGCGGCGAAGGCTTGTATGGCTGGCGTCGAACGGAGGATCGATCTAGGTGCTCTACCATTTCCTAGTGCCTTTGGCCGAGTACTACAACGTCTTCAACCTCTTCCGGTACCAGACGTTTCGGGGGGCGGGCGCCGTCGTGACCGCCTTTCTGGTCGCGTTCTACGTGGGGCCTCCCATCATCCGGCGCCTGCGAATCCTGAAGGTCGGCCAGGTGGTGCGTGCGGAAGGCCCGCGGACGCACCTCGGTAAGTCCGGCACACCGACGATGGGTGGCGTACTGATCGTCCTTTCGACTGTGATCCCGACGTTACTCTGGGCCGAGCTGACGAACGGGTTCATTCTGACCGTGCTCGTCGTCCTCGTTTGGCTCGGAGCGCTCGGCTTCATGGATGACTACCTCAAAGTCGTCCGCAAAAAGACGGAGGGGTTGATCGGCCGCTACAAGATCGTCGGGCAGCTGTCGTTGGGCCTGCTACTCGGCATCTTCCTCATCACGGTCTCGCTGTCGGACGTGCCCGCCACCTGGACCCAGATCCCTTTCTTCAAGACGGTACACTTCAACTTCGAGTGGTGGCTGTACATCCTCTTCGTCGCATTCATCATCACGGGTAGCTCGAACGCGGTGAACCTCACCGACGGGCTCGACGGACTCGCGGCGGGCTTGTCGGCCATCGCGGCCGCGACGTTCGGGATCTTCGCGTACGTGATGGGCCGGGTCGATACGTCGGACTACCTCAACATCTACTATCTCCCAGGGGCCGGCGAGCTCGCGATCTTCTGCGTCGCCCTCGCGGGCGGTTGCATCGGCTTCCTGTGGTACAATGCGCACCCGGCGGAAGTCTTCATGGGGGATACCGGGTCGCTCGCGATCGGCGGTGCGCTGGGCGCCGTCTCGGTGCTCCTTCGCTCCGAGTTCCTGCTCGCGATCATCGGTGGCGTATTCGTGCTCGAGGCGCTCTCCGTCGCGAGCCAGACCGTCTACTTCAAGTACACCAAGCGGAAAAGCGGAACTGGACGGAGAATCTTCCGGATGGCGCCGCTACATCACCACTTCGAGCAGATCGGATGGCACGAGAGCAAGGTGATCATCCGCTTCTGGATTCTGGGGATCGTGTTCGCGATGGTCGCCTTCGCAACGCTCAAGATACGGTGAGTGGCAGCCCCGTGACCGAGATGATCGGCGTGCTCGGCCTGGCAAGGAGCGGAATGGCCGCCTCCCGACTGGCGCTCTCGCGAGGAGCGTCGGTCTACGCGAGCGATGTGTCGAGCGCGCCCGCGGCCGTGGAGGCTGCAGCGAAGCTCCGGGAGCTCGGCGTGGAAGTCGATGTTGGTGGCCACGATGTCGCGAAGCTCGCGCGGTGCTCGCGGATTGTGTTGAGCCCGGGTATCCCACCGGGGGCACCGATTCTCCAGGTGCCGGAACTGGCGGAGATCCCGATCGTTCCGGAGCTGGAATACGCCTACGAGGCGTTGACGGGGCCAGTGGTGGCCGTAACCGGGACGAACGGGAAGACGACTGTAACGGCGCTGATCACTCACGTCCTGCGCGTCGCGGGCAGGCGGGCGGAGTCGGGAGGGAACATCGGAACCGCCCTCTCCGAGCTGGCATTGCGCGATTCGCAGCCGGAGGTGTCGGTCGTCGAGGCGAGCTCATTCCAGTTGGGCAGGACCCGCGACTTTGCCCCCTCCATCGGAGTCCTGACCAACCTGGCTCCCGATCACCTCGACTGGTACGCGACCGTCGCCGAGTACTATGCGGATAAGGCGAAGCTCTTCCAGAACTCGACCGAGGAGAGTCGCTGGGTGCTGAACGGGGAAGACGAGGAGTCGTATCGCCTCGCGGAGGAGGCCAAAGGCACCCGCTACTGTTTCCGGGCCGAGAGCCACCCGGCGCAGGGCGAGCTTGGCGGCTACCTCTCGGAAGACGGATGGTTGACGCTTCGCCTCGAAGCCGGGGAGGACCGGATCGTCGCAGCGTCGGCGCTGCAGATCCTCGGTGCTCACAACATCGCGAACTCGCTGGCCGCGGCGATCGTCGCACGGTTGCTCGGCTCGGCGATCGAAGGAATCGCGGCCGGCCTCACGAGCTTCCAGCCGATGAAGCACCGGGTCGAGCCGGTCGGGGAGCACGGCGGCGTTCTCTGGGTGAACGATTCGAAGGCGACGAACATCGCCTCGACCCGGGTGGGGATACGAAGCCTCGATCGCCCGACGATCCTGTTGTTGGGGGGGCGACACAAGGGCGAGGCGTACGCCGAGTTGATTCCCGATCTGAAGGGCCGAGTTCGCCAGGTGATCGCCTTCGGTGAAGCGGCGCTGCAGATCGAGGAGGCACTGGGTGGTGCGGTGCCGGTCGAGCGCATTGACGGTGACTTCGCCACCGTCCTCCGACGGGCGTCGCACCTCGCGCGGCCGGGTGACGCGGTCCTGCTCTCTCCGGCGTGTTCCAGCTATGACATGTTCCGGGACTACGAGGATCGTGGGCAGCAGTTTCGGCGGATCGTGACCGAGGAGCTAGGATGAGCACTCTGGCGAGGCCCGTCCGCGCCAAGCTGCGTGGAGCCACGGCTGGTGCCACCCGAATGCCAGACACCGAGGGGTATCGGCTGGAGGGGTGGGAGCCTGGAGCGCTCCTGTTGATCGTGCTGTTGGCGCTGAGCTTCGGGCTCGTGGAACTCTACAGCGCGAGCGCCCTCATGGCGAGCGAGGAGGGCCTCCCTGCGCACAGCTATGCCCTTCGACAGCTCCTGGGCGTGGGCCCGGGGATCGCGACTATGTTCGCCCTCTACTGGGTCGATCCGCGACTGTACCGCCCGCTCGCCTGGCCGCTGCTCGGCTTCGTCTTCGTGTTGCTCGTGATCTTGGTCTTGCCGTGGACCGAGTCGATCGCCCCACGAACGAATGGCGCCCGCAGGTGGTTGGACCTTGGCATCAGCGTCCAGCCATCCGAGCTCGCGAAGCTCGCGCTGATCCTCTGGACGGCCTCGCTCGCGGTCAGGAAGCAGGAAAAGCTGCACTCGCTGAGGTTCGGATTATTGCCTTTCCTGGTCGTCTGGTCGGCGATCACCCTGCCGATCCTCCTGCAGCCAGACTTTTCCGCCGCCGTGCTCCTGGTCCTACTTTCCGCGCTGGTGCTTTTCGCGGGGGGTGCGCGGATCGGGCACATCATTCTTCTCGGCATGGTGGCGATGCCGGTGCTCTGGAATCAGATCGAGAGTGTGGGCTACCGGCTGAGGCGGGTTATGGGCTTCCTCGACCCTTCCGGTGATCCGACCGGCGTCAGCTATCAGATCCATCAGTCGTTGATCGCGGTTGGCTCAGGCGGCCTAACCGGAGTCGGGTTCGGGGGCAGCCGGCAGAAGTTCGGGTTTCTGCCCGAGCCTCACAACGACTTCCTGTTCGCAATGATCGGGGAGGAATGGGGATTTCTCGGGGTTGCGTTCACCCTCGCGCTCTTCTTGGCCTTCGCCCTGGTCGGATATCGGATCGCGCGGGCCGCGCCCGACTTGTTCAGCTACCTGCTCGGGCTCGGCATGACCAACCTGATCGTCGTCTCCGCCCTGCTCCACATGGCCGTCGCGCTTGCGTTGCTTCCTACGACAGGGTTGAACCTCCCGTTCATGTCGTACGGCCGGAGCGGGCTTCTGGTGTCGTTTGCCGCCGTCGGCATTCTGCTCGCCGTGGCCCGGACGAGCATGCGACCGTCGGGGAGGGCCCGATGAGGCCCAGGGTTCTCTTTGCCGGCGGGGGAACGGGGGGGCACCTGTACCCCGCGCTGGCTCTGGCACAGGCCTTTGAGGAGCGTGACGGCGGTGCCGAGGTCTTCTTCCTGGGCGCCCGGCGTGGCGTCGAGGCGCGGGTGCTCCCGGAGCGCGGGGTGCCGCACACGCTGCTCCCATTCGAGCCGATCCGCCGCTCTCGACCGTGGCAGAATTGGCGGCTCTTTCCGGCGCTGACGAAGGCGGGGATCGGTATCCGCCGGACATTCCAGGAGTTTGGGCCAAACCTCGTTGTAGGAACCGGCGGATACGCGAGCGGACCCGTCGTTGCCTGGGCTCTGCTGCGCAGGTTGCCGACCGCTATCCAGGAACAGAACTCATATCCCGGCATCACGACTCGGCTCCTCGCGGGGCGCGTCCAGCAGATCCACCTCGCCTTCCCCGAAGCCCTGGAGCACCTCCGACCAGGAGAGGAAACCCAGGTCTTCGAGCTCGGAAACCCGATTCGACCACCGGACCGCTCCATCGATCGGCGCGCGGCCCGTGCGGCGTTCGGGCTGGGCTCCGGGACGGTCGCGCTCGTGGTGGGCGGAAGCCAGGGCGCCAAAGCAATCAATGAAGCGCTGCTCAGAGACCTGTCGGGTTTGGTGGAGGCTGGCCGCCCATCCGACGGCCTCGAAATTCTCTGGGCGACCGGGCCGGCACACCATGCCGCGGTCGCCGCCGAAGTCGAGCGGCTGGGCGTACGGGATTGGGTTCGTGCCGAGCCGTACATCCACGATATGCCTCAGGCGCTCGCTGCAGCCGACCTGGCAATCTCGCGAGCTGGCGCGATGGCGCTCGCCGAGCTCTGTGCCTGGGGGATACCGAGCATCCTGGTGCCATTTCCCCATGCGGCCGCCAACCACCAGTTCCACAATGCCCGCGCCCTCGCCGAGGCGGGCGCAGCGGTGATGATCCCCGAGGACGAACTGGAGCCGGGGCGTTTGTGGTGTGAGTTGACGACTGTTGCCGAAGATCCCGAGCGCCGCGCCGCCCTCGCCAGGAGAGCGCTGGGTCGCGGCCACCCGGAGGCCGCAAGTGAAATCGTCGAAAAACTGGCGACACTCGTCTAGAAGGCTGTTGAAACAGGCTGCGCGATCCACGGAATGAGAAACGGTTTGAACTCGATCGATCTCCTGACCCTCTCTCGTGAGAAGCCGGTGCATTTCATGGGCATCGGTGGAGCGGGCATGGCTCCGCTGGCGGAGCTGATCCTTCGGAGCGGGGGACAGCTGACGGGATGCGACTCCCTGATGGGTCCAGCGGCACGTGCGCTGGAGGCGATTGGCGTCCGGGTGGGCGAGGGTCACGATCCCTCTCACGTCGCCGGGTGCGGGGCCCTCATCGTCACGGCCGCCGTTCCGGCGGACCACCCGGAGATCCAGGCAGCCCGTTCCGCCGGGATCCCGGTCTTGAAGCGAGCCGAGGCGCTCGGTGCGATCGTCAACCGCGGCTACGTCGTCGCGGTCGCAGGGACGCACGGCAAGACGACAACCACCGCTCTCACGACCGCCGTCCTCGAGGCCGCTGGCCTTGATCCGACCGCCTTCGTCGGGGGGCGGGTGCCTGGTTGGAATGGCAACCTTCGCCGCGGCAGCGATGCGATCTTCGTGGTCGAGGCCGATGAATATGACCGGTCGTTCCTGAGGCTCCAGCCCTCGATCGCCGTCGTGACTACCGTGGAGGCGGATCACCTGGACATCTTCGGTTCGCTAGCCGGTGTGGAGGAGGCTTTCCTTACCTTCCTGGACAGTGTGCCGACGGACGGCCTCATCGTCGCCTGCGCGGACGAAAGCGGGGTTGGGCGCCTGATCCCGCGGTTGAAGCACCCAAGAAGGTCGGTGCTGACGTACGGGCTATCGGCCGGCTCGATGCTGCGAGCCGACGACGTAGAGTCGAAGGGGAGGGAAACGTCGTTCACGGTACTCGAGCACGGCCGCCCCCTCGGCCGAGCCCAGCTGAGGATCCCCGGGACGCACAATGTCCGCAACGCGCTCGCGGCGATCGGCGTCGCGCGCCACCTGAACGCCTCCTGGTCCGCGATCGCCGAGGGGCTCGCGGGCTGCGTCGGCGTCGACCGACGCTTCGAGGAGGTCGGTCACGTGGACGACGTCCTCGTCATCGACGACTACGCCCACCATCCGACCGAGATCTCGGCGACCCTCCAGGCCGCCCGGTCTTCCTATCCGGAACGGAGGATCGTGGTGGTGTTCCAGCCCCACCTCTACTCCCGCACGAGGGACTTCGCGGAGGAGTTCGGCCATTCGTTGGCGGCTGCCGACCTCCTCTTCGTCACGGACATCTATCCGGCTCGCGAGGCGCCGATCGACGGGGTCACGGGACAGCTCATCGTTGATCCGGCACGGGGGAACGGAGCGGATGCCCTCTACCTTCCGGACCGAGCGAGCGTTCCCAATGAGGTCGCGGCGGCACTTCGACCGAACGACCTGTGCCTCACGCTCGGCGCGGGCGATCTTAACGAAGCGGCGCGCGAAGTCCTCCAGCTCCTGAGGAGAGATGCCAAGAGCTGACCGCGGCCGCGCGGGCCTCGCCGCCTTCCTTTGCCTGGTGGTCCTCGCGGCCATGGCGACGGCGACAGTGACCTGGGGAGCTGATGTCGCCCGTCGAGTCCCCTGGCTGAAGGTGGAGCGTGTCGAAGTGTCGGGAGCGTGGCTCCTGACGCCGCAGGAAGTGCTCGTCGCCTCAGGAATCCGACGAGGCCAACATCTGCTCGACGAGCGAGGGACATGGGAGAAGGCCCTGCGAGAGCACCCGGTCATTGCCGAGGCGCGGGTCACCCGCCGTCCGCCGAGCACGCTTCGAGTGAGCATCGTGGAGAAGAGCCCGGTCGCATTCGTCCTCGACGGTTCGCTCCGGCCAGCAACCGGCCGTGGCGAGATCCTGCCGATCGACCCTTCGAAGGTGCCCCTGGATCTTCCGGTCCTTCGGGGTCCATCGAACGATTCGACCGATCAGGGGACCCTGCACCGGATGCTCGCCGAGACGCAGCACATCACGGAGCTCGCCCCGGAGTTGATCGGCGAGATCTCGGAGATTCATCCGTTTTCGGAGGAGGGCGAGGCGCTCGTGCTGATCCATCCGATCGGCGAGATCATCATGCCGTTCGGTGCCACCGCGCGACGTGTGTCCGAGCTTCGGGCCGTCCTCGCCGACCTTCCCAGCCGGTGGGGCGAGTCTGGAACGGACTTCGGGCGGTCGAGGCTGGACCTGCGCTTCGCCGATCAGGTCGTCGTTCGCAATCCCTCAACCGATGGGACCTCGTGATGTCCCGTATCCTGGCAGGGCTGGACGTAGGCTCGAGTAAGACGGCGGTTGTGATCGCCGAGGTCTCATTGGACGGCGACCAGACCCGCGTCAAGGTGCTGGGCGTCGGTCAGGCCCGTACGACTGGAATCCGGCACGAGGTGGTCACCGACCTCGAGGCCACCACCGAATCGATCCGTCGGGCCGTCAAGGAAGCCGAGCTGATGTCGGGGGTGACGATCGAGAGCCTGTACGTAGGGATCGCGGGAGAACACATGCACGGGCGCGCTTCCACCGGAGTGGTCGCGGTCGGAGGGAAGGAGATCGGGATCCGGGATGTCGAGCGTGTAAACGAGGTCGCCCGGGCGATTGTTGTGCCGGCCGACCGTGAAGTCCTCCACGCGATCC
>WHSP01000134.1 GCA_009380025.1 Gemmatimonas sp.
AGCGCTTTCGGGGTGCGTCGAGGACGACGTGAGCTCTCTCGGCGCCCAGGACGACGAGACAGCCGAGAGCGACACGACAGCAACGGTGCCGGAGATTCCGGTCGCCGACACACTGAGCATGACGGCCGCGGAGGCGGTAGCGAACTCGCTGGCCGTGAACACCGGTGATTCGGCAGGCCAGGTCGCTACGGACACGACAGCCGCGGCCTCGGAACCCGTATCTGCACCTGCACCCGCGCCCGCGTCACGTTACAGCGCAGGGGAAGATCCAGCGTTCGCTGAGCGATACGGCTGGCCGGTTGAAGGTCCGGCGACGCTTCCTGGAGCCATCCTCCCAGCGAACCGGATCGTCTGCTACTACGGGAACCCGAATTCGACCGGGATGGGAGCGCTCGGGCAGTATCCAAAGGATGAGATGCTGACGCGCCTTCGCGACCAGATCGCGGAATGGGAGCAAGCCGATCCCGACACGCCGGTGAAGCCTTGCCTCCACATGGTGTCGTCAGTCGCGCAGGGGGAGCCGGGTACGGCCGGCCACTATCGGGCCATCATGCTCGACGACCATGTGGAGAAGGTCTACGACTGGGCGAAGGAGGTTGGCGGAATCCTCATCGTCGATCTCCAGGTCGGCACGGACGATGTCCGGAACGTCCTCCCGCGATTCGAGTGGATCTTGAAGAACCCGGACGTGCATGTCGGGGTCGATCCCGAGTTCTACATGAAGGACGGAACGCCGCCCGGGCGCAGAATCGGACGGATGGACGCGGCTGATATCAACTACGTGTCGGAGTACCTTGCGAACCTCGTGCGGGAGCACGACCTGCCGCCCAAGGTCTTCATCGTTCACCGCTTTACGAAGGGCATGGTGACGAATTACTCCGACATTCGCCTCCGCCCCGAAGTCCAGGTCGTGATGCACATGGACGGGTGGGGCGCGCCGTGGCTCAAGCAGGACTCGTATCGAGATTACATCGTTCGGGAGCCCGTCCAGTATCCCGGTTTCAAGATCTTTTACGGGAACGATACGAAGACGGGAACCCCGATTATGGAGCCGGAGGATTTGCTTCGGCTAAGGCCGACGCCCGCTTACATACAGTACCAGTAGTAGGGCGAGTCGCGAGCCGCCCCGTCCGGTCGGGGCGGCTCGATCGACAGACGAGGGCGCTCGTTGCATCGTGCCCGGAAATAGAAGTCTGGGAATGGGAGTCGGCACGGGTGATCGAGGCTGCGGAAATCAGCGAGGTGCGGGCCTGGCGATTGATTGGACGGTGCCGAGCTTCGCGTAGGACTCGCCTCCGAGCCTGGACACGGGACGGAGCACTTCTGGATCGACGAAGAAGGAACCGGCCAGGAGCGGTAGGTCGTTCGAGAGCCGGATGGCGACGACCTGTGCGATGACGAATACGTTCCCAGCCTCGCTCAGGGCGACCTCCTCCCGGACGCTACATTCGAAGACCGCAGGGCAACCCGCGACGTAGGGCGCCGAAACGACCTCTGCCTCCGCCATCCCGGCGCCAGCGACCTGGAACTCATCGACCTCGGGGGGGTGGTCGCCTGAACTGATGTTCATCGCCTCGAGGTGATGCTCGGTGACGATGTTCACGCAGAAGGTGCCGATTTCCCGGATATTGCGCAGCGTATCCTTGGCCGCTCCGCGTCGGCTCCCGATGGAAACGCCGATGAGGAGCGGAGTCGCGGAGAGGGCCGCAAAGTAGCTGAAGGGAGCGAGGTTTGGCACCCCGTCGGGGGAACGACTCGAGACCCATGCGATTGGGCGGGGCACGACGAGGGACGTCAACAGCTGGTAACGATCCCGGTTTCGCAACCCTTCCGTGTGGATCAGCCGGGATTCCACATCCCGACTCTCGCCTTTGCTCATTCCTGCCCTTTCTCGGGTGCGGCTAGCCAATCCGCGGCGGCGGCGAGCTCGGACGGATCGATCCAGTGACCAATCGGATAGTCCCGCGCCTCGAGATCGGCGCCAGCGTTACGCAAGACAGCTCTGCCGCGCTCGGCCAGCGCGAACGGGATCGCCGGGTCTTGCAGACCGTGACCCCAGAAGAACCGGGTGCCCTGGACCGTCCGAGCGGTTGCCTCGACCCGCGGGTGACTCGGCAGAAAGCCGCTGAAGTTGAGGACGTTCGGCACGCTATCGGGATGCATCAGCGCGTAGCCGAGGCTCATCGTTCCCCCCTGTGAAAAGCCTCCGAGGGTCAGGGAGCCGGGGGTGACGGGCAGGTCCACGGCGATTCCGGCCAGGAAGTCTCCGAGGCGCTCCTGGGCTTCGCCAAAAGTTGCGGGGTCCGGGCGATCTTCACCGAGAAACTGGTACCAAGCGTAGCCGGGGCCATAGCCCCAGGGCCCTGCGGGAAAGGGTGCTTGTGGCGTCACGATGATTGCGTCAGAGGGCAGGCCGCGGCGGAGTCCGAGCAGATCGAATCGGTCACTGCCCCGACCATGGAGCAGGACGATCAGCGGTGCCCCGTCCGATGGTTTTTCTGGTAACTTCAGCTCGAATTCGAGCGCCATAACCCTTCCCTGGTGAATCCCCGATCGGGAGGGGAAGCTGGTAGCAGCCAAGGGCAACGTCAATGGCCATTGGCTCTCGGCGGTGACGATCGGGACCAGGTCGACGTGGATCTGGTGTCGGGTGCTAGATTTCGATTGAGATGACACCTCGAACTGCTCCGGTCCGTAGGGTTCCTGGGCAAGAGAAACTCGCGATCCCCAGACTGCACTTATCGATGCTTGGCCGGCTATTGCTCCTCTTCATCCTGATCCCGTTCGCCGAGATGGCGCTGCTGATCCAGCTCGGGAACGTGCTCGGCTTCTGGCCCACCATCGCCCTGGTGATCGCAACTGGGGTGCTCGGGGCGTTTCTGGCCCGCGGTCAGGGCGTTCAGGTCCTTCGACGGATCCAGCTCGAGCTCTCCGCCGGTCGAATGCCGGCTACACCTCTCCTCGATGGGCTTCTGATCCTCATCGGTGGCATCGTCTTGCTCACTCCCGGACTGCTCACCGACCTTGCGGGCATCGTTCTCCTGTTGCCGTTCACCCGACGACGGCTCCGGGACAGGATCAGCAAGCGCTTTCAACGGATGATCGAGGCGGGGCAAGTGAACATGATCACGTTCATCCGCTGATCCTTCCGGTGAAAGTCCAATCCGCAGCCGTGTGACCCTCGCGACACACGATCCTCGGGCTTTGGAAGGACGAGACACAGCTACCACGTTCTTCGCCGTTACGGCGCCAGGCCTCGAGGAGCTGGTTGCTGCGGAGCTGCGTGATCTCGACATCGCCGGGGTGGTGGAGCGCGGCGGTGTTTCGTGGTCCGGGCCGTTGGGAACGATGTATCTCGCGAGCCTTCACCTGCGTACGGCCAGTCGGATTCTGGTGCGGGTGTCCGAGTTCAAGGCACGGTCCTTCATCGAGCTCGAGCGGCATCTCCGTCGAATCGACTGGACTCCCTTCGTGGGCAGCTCGGGCGGTGTGCGCTTGCGGGTCACCAGCCGCAAGTCACGGCTCTATCACCAGGGGGCAATCGAGGAACGATTCGCCAGGGAGATCGGCGGAGCGCTGGGCATGGAAGTCGGAACGTCTGGCGGACGGCGGGACGACGAGGATGACTCCTCCGACGCCGAGAATGAGGCCCAGCTCTTCGTCGTCCGCTTCCACCGCGATCGATGCCTGGTGAGTGCGGACTCCTCAGGGGCGCTACTGCATCGTCGGGGGTACCGACGGGCGGTTGCCCGAGCACCACTCCGAGAGACCCTCGCAGCGGCGGTTCTCCTCGCCTCGGGTTGGACGCCGGATCAGCCGTTGTTGGATCCCCTCTGTGGGTCCGGAACGATTCCGATCGAAGGAGCCCTCCTCGCACGGCGGATTCCGCCGCCGATGGCGAACCCTACCCACGCACCGCGAGGCTTCGCGTTCCAGCACTGGCCAGATTTCGATCCCTCTTTCTGGGATCGCATCGTAGGGGCCGCGCGCGCCGCCATCCGCCACGACGCTCCCGCGGCATTGCTCGGTTCGGACCGGGACGCAGGTGCCATCGAGGCGGCCTGGGGAAACGCGCGACGGGCTGGGGTCGAGGCCGACGTTCACTTCGACACTCGACCCCTCTCCGCCATCGAAGCCACGCCCACCAAGGGTTGGTTGATCAGCAACCCGCCCTACGGCGTACGCGTTGGCGAGCGACGCGACCTGAGGAACCTTTATGCATCGCTCGGCAACCTCTTTCGAAGCCGGCTGTCGGACTGGAACACCGCACTCATCGCCGCCGACGATTCTCTGCTCCGCGAAGTCGGCGGCCCCTTCGCAGAAGTGCTGCGAACCCGGAACGGGGGGATCCCCGTGAAGGTGGTCGTGGGACGGCCGGGATCTCGCTGATCGTCAGCACGCGGCGCCCCGACGGAAAAAGGGAATCTCTCAGTTCGCGTCCATCGCCCGAAGCACTCGCTCTACCGTGCCGTCGAGCCCGGCGTTCGTGATCCATCGCGTCACGATTACGAGGTCATGGCTCGGGTCTACATAGATCAGGTTGTTGCCGGCGCCGATATGCACGAAGGCGTCAGGTGAGCCTGACGGTACCTGCCGCCCTTCGTAGTTCAGATACCAGTTCATGAATCCGTAGTTCGGCTGCACGGGCGTAGGGGTCAGTGCCATCGAGACCCATTCGTCCGAGAGGATCTGCTGGTCGTTCCACCTTCCGCGGTGGAGGGTCAAGAGACCAAACCGTGCCTGATCGAACGCGTTCAGGAAGAGTCCGCCTCCCCAATGCGTCCCGCCGCTGATCGACTGCACCGGCACACCGTCGAGGAGAATCCATGAATTGTCGTAACCGAACCAGCGCCAGGTGTCGGAAGCCCCGATCGGATCGAAGATGTGCTCCTTGGCGACCTGCGGCAGGGGTCGTCGCCAGACGTTCAGAGCGGCGAGGGCGAGGAGGTTGACTCGGACGTCGTTGTACTCGAACTGCGAGCCCGGCTCGAGACGGGCTCGGCCGAGCCACTCGGACCGCTCTTGTGCCGGACGGTCGGCCCAATCGGGCTTCCCCCAGAGCGTTCCCTCCCAGTCGCTGGTCTGCCGGAGGAGGTGATCCCAGGTGATCCGGGAGTTGTGGGGGCCGGTGAACGGCTCGAACACCTGGTGCTGCCCCATGCCCTCCGCGTCGCTCTGGGCGCTTCCCAGCCCGTCGCCCAGGATCACGATCGGAGCCATGTACGGAGCGACGAGGTCATGCACGTCACGGATCAGGCCCCGGTCATAGGCGAGCCCGATCGTTGATGAGAGCAGGCTCTTCGCCACGCTGAACGTAGGATCGACCCGGTCCGGCTCGCCCCACTCCGCGACGATGTAGCCCTGGTGAACGATGATCCCAGTCTGGGGACCCCGCTCCTTCAGCGGACCCACGGCCTCTCCGAACGGTTCCCGCCCGAACGTCATCGCGTGATTCAGCTCCAGATCACGGGGCGAGTCGGATTCGTTGGCCTGGGCGAACTCCACCGCTTCCTGGATGAGACCGCCATCGAAGCCGAGCTGCTCGGGCGTGCGCCGCTCCCAGTCGCCCCTCGACGGAAAGTAGCTCTGCTGGGCAAGCGCCGGCGCTGCCAGCGCAAGCACCGCGATCAACGGCAGAACCCAGCCAGCGTCCCGGAATGAAGATCTCGTTCTGTTCATCGGCCCACAAAGGTGAGGGGAAGGGTGATCCTTTAGGGTCGCTGGAAGGGTTCCGCGCTCGGGTTGATTCGGCCTTCGCAGCTTCGCGTGAACTTCGGGACTGATCTTCCCGACAGCGAAGGAGCCCTAGCGGAGCCTGGACTCCAGAAGCTTGGACGCGACTTCCGGGTTTGCCCGCCCGCCTGTCTTCCGCATGACCTGCCCAACGAAGAATCCCAGCAGACCGGTGCGACCGTCGCGATACTCCGCGGCCTTCTTTGCGTTCTGTGCGATCACTTCATCGACCAGCAAACCGAGCTTCTCGGGGTCACTGATCTGATGCAGCCCCCTGCGTTCGACAATCTCATCCGGCGCTCCGCCGCGGGTCGTCATCTCGGCCAGCACATCGCGGCCAGCGCTGCTCGAGAGGGTACCATCTTCCAGGAGAACCACGAGCCGACCTAGCTCTTGCCCTCCGAACGGCAGCTCGGACAACGCCCGCTCGCCCGCTTCCCGCGGCACCTCGTGTACAATCCAGTTTGCGAGCGTCCGAGGCGTCGCCCCCGTTGCGATGGCCGTCTCGAAGAGCTCCGCCGTCGCGTCCTCCCTCGTAATGATCTCACCTTCCGCGTCGCCGACACCCAACTCACGAACGTAGCGCTCCCGTCGAGCCTCGAGTGCGGCGCTCCGCTCGGGCTCGGGCGCTGACGTGGATGTCTCCGCGTGCCGCTCCACCCTGACCTCCGCCTTCGGCTTGGTCGGCAGTTCCTCCGCCGCCTCCCCCTGCTTCACCCATGTGTCACGAAGCATCACCGTTCGGTTGAAGACCATGGCCTCCGATTCCGAATCGATCGGGTCGCGCCAGAAGTAGCCGAGCCGCTCGAACTGGTATCGAGTGTTCGGTGGATCCTCCCTAACGCTTGGCTCGATCCGCGCCCCGTGAATCACGACGAGCGACTCGGGGTTCAACGTCTCCTTCCATGCTTCCCCCGCTTCCTCGGGATCCGGGACGAGGAAGAGCCGATCATAGAGCCTCACTTCGCATTCGACCGAATGGTCGGCAGAGACCCAGTGGATGGTCCCCTTCACGGTCCTGCCTTCAGTCTTTCCGCCTCGTGTCGCCCGATCGTAGGTGCATCGCAACTCGGCGATCCCGCCGCGTTCGTCCCGAATGACTTCGTCGCAACGGATCACGTACGCGTAGCGCAGTCGCACTTCGTTCCCTGGCGCCAAGCGGTGGTACCCGGACGGCGGATCCTCCTGAAAGTCCTCGCGCTCGATGTAGATGGTCCGCGTGAAGGGGACGACTCGGGAGCCCTCCCTCGGAACATCCCGCGGGTAGTACGGCGCCTCGAGGTGCTCGACTTCGCCCTCCGGAAAGTTCGTGATCACTACCTTCAAGGGGCGCAGGACGCACAATACGCGGGGCACCCGCTGGTTCAGATCGTCCCGGATGGCGAACTCGAGCTTGCCGATGTCGATGCGGTTTTCGGTCTTCCCGACGCCCGCGAGATCCGCGAAGGTCCGGATGGCCTCGGGAGTCACGCCTCGCCGCCGCAGGCCCGCGACCGTAGGCATCCGGGGATCATCCCAACTGTCGACGTATCCCCCTTCCACGAGCTCGAGGAGTTTCCTCTTGCTCATCACCGTGTGCTCGAGGTTGCGGCGTGCGAACTCATACTGGTGCGGCCGACAACCAACCGGGATATTCTCGACGACCCAATTGTAGAGCGGGCGATGGGTCTCGAACTCGAGAGTGCAGATCGAGTGGGTGACGCATTCGATCGCGTCCTCGATCGGATGGGCCCAATCGTAGAGCGGGTAGATGCACCACTCGTCACCCGTCCGGTAGTGATGCGCGTGCCGGATCCGATAGAGGACCGGATCGCGAAGCAGCATGTTGGGCGACGCCAGGTCGATCTTGGCACGCAGTACATGCGTCCCGTCGGGAAACTCTCCCGCCCTCATCCGGCGGAACAGGTCGAGGTTCTCCTCCACGGAACGGCTCCGACTCGGGGTCGGACTTCCGGGCTCCGTGACCGAACCGCGGGCGTCCCGAATCTCGTCCTCGCTAGCGCTCTCGACGTATGCCTTGCCCTCGCGAATCAGATGCTCCGCGAAGCCGTACATCTGCTCGAAGCAGTCCGAGGCGTAGTAGAGGTGCTCGCCCCAGTCGAACCCGAGCCATCGCACATCCTCCGTGATCGACCTCACGTACCGGATATCCTCTGTTTCCGGGTTCGTGTCGTCGAATCGGAGGTGGCAGACGCCGCCGTTCTCGAGGGCGACGTTGAAGTTGAGACAAACCGCGGTGGCGTGACCGATGTGCAGATAGCCGTTCGGCTCGGGCGGGAAGCGGGTCACCACCCGCCCGCCGTGGAGACCCGCTTCCAGGTCCTCTGCAACGATTGTCCGGATGAAGTCCAGCCCCGGGGTGGGACCGTTCTCCGCCGGCGTCTTCACGGCCGCGGCGATACTCCGAATCGTTCGACTCAAGGTCCGACGGGTCTTGATGTTCTGGTCGACGTTGGAATGGAGAAGAGGAAGGATAGCAACGAAGGTCCGGAAAAGGAAAGGGACATCGACGACGTCGGCTATCCGATCTCTACCGGCTCGTTGCCATCGATCGTCCGGACGGCTGGCGGTCACCCTGCCCCGACCCGAAATTTGCAAGCGGGGTGGGGAGCCCGACGTCGGTCCTCAGGATGCTCGCCCTTCCCAACCCCGATGTCTCACGCGGAGGGCGCGGAGGCCCGCGGAGAACGGCTACATGAATCAATCTCACTCCGCCGTCTCCGCGTGAGGGGTTTGTACGCGGAAGCCGCAACAGTCCAAAAGCCCGGGCGCGGCCGGAGTGGTTTCTTGGGGGTTGTGTTCCGGTTGGTGGACCGGTTGTCGCATCGGGATACCGCCACGAAGCCTGCCGCCGACTGTATATCGAGGGATTTGAGACGATGGAACGAAGAGGAAACGATCAGATCCTCCTGAAGGCGGCGGCGATTGGAGCCGTAGCTGGTATGCGGAGCATGGCCGCACCGGCGCTCCTTGCCCGTGGGCTCTCCGAAGACGGGCTCGGTAACGACGGCGGTCGCGTCGAGAAGCTGTTGTCGTCGAAGGGTGTCACGCGTGTACTATCGCTCTTTGCGGGAGGCGAGATGCTGGTCGACAAAGCTCCTTTCGCACTGAACCGTACGTCACCGCTTCCTCTGGTCGGGCGGGCGGTGATCGGCTCACTCGCGGCTGCTGCTTTGTCCGCCCACCGCCACGTGCCAGTGCTCTTCCCGGCGGCGGTCGGCGCCACATCGGCAATCGCGTCGACATTCGCTACCTACCACGCTCGTCGCCTCGCCGTCGAGAGGTTCGACGTGCCCGACCGACTCCTCGGCCTGATCGAGGATGCTCTCGTTCTCGGAATCAGTCGCACCCTCGCCGACGAGATCGACTGATTCGACACCGCCCGTCACCGTAGAACTCCATCGCAAAGCCGTGCCGTCACTCGACCGCCTATTGGCCAAGCGCTACGTTCAACCGCTCCGCGAGGGGGGTTCCCTTCCGGCGATCGTCGATACGGATTCCGGTCTGTTCGTCACCAAGTTTCGGGGGGCGGGGCAGGGACCGAAGGCGCTGGTCGCGGAGCTCATCGTCGCCGGTCTCGCCACTGCCCTCGACCTCCCGGTCCCCGAGATTGCGATTATCGACATACCGCCGCCGTTCGGGCGAAGCGAACCGGACCCGGAGATCCAGGATCTGCTCCGGGCAAGCCACGGCACCAACTTCGGGATCCGCTACCTCGATGGCGCCTTCAACTTCGAGCTTGGCGCTGCGGGGCACCTGGTATCGACCGAGTTCGCCACCCGTCTCGTCTGGTTGGATGCCCTCGTGACCAATCCGGATCGAACCCACCGGAACCCCAACCTGCTGGTCTGGGAGAGGAAGCCCTGGCTCATCGATCACGGTGCGGCCCTCTACGCACACCACGATTGGGCGAGGGTAGACGAAGAGCGCATCCGCGCCCCATTCGGGCTGATCGCCGACCACGTGCTCCTCGCCTCGAGCGAGGACCCACGCGCAGTCGACGAGGAATGCACACAGCGTATGAGCGAGGGCGTGGTCGAGCGAATCCTTCGATCGGTCCCCGACGAGCTCCTGGAGGACGAACGAGTCGATCCCGACGCGAGCCGCGAACGGTACGCGAGCTACCTGCACGGCCGGCTCGAGCCGCCGCGGGCATTCGCTGAAGGAATCGAAGAGGCGCGCAAGCGGGTTCTGGAGGCAACTCCCCGACCGCTGTCGTCGAGACGATGAACGCCGAACGCCGGGTTGCGTACCACTTCGCGGTCCTGCGCGTCGTGCCCCACGTCCACCTCGGGGAATTCGTGAACGTCGGCGTCATCCTCCACGCCAGAACTATCGACTTCCTGGGAATGGAGGTCGTCACTGACGCTCCGACGCTCACCCGCATGGTGTCCGATGTCGACGTCGACCTGCTCTCGCGTTATCTCAAGCGGCACGAGGCGATCTGTCGGGGAGAGCTGGGAGCTCGGCCGATCGCGCTCCTGCCGCCATCCGAACGGTTCCACTGGCTCTGTGCCCCCCGCTCGGACCTCCTGCAGTGCTCGGCCATCCATGAAGGTCTCGAAGTGGATCCGCGCCGCACCCTGCAGGAGCTCTTCGCGGGGCTCGTACGAAGACCCGCGATGCCTCCGGCGCCGGAAACCGATCTCGCGTGACGTCTCGGGAAGCGGATCCAACGACGGGGACAGTCGAGTGTACAGGAGCGAGGAGCGCGTGAAGTTTCGGCTCAGGCGTCGGAACAATCGCTTCGATCGAGTGTGCTGAAAGGACATCAATATCCCCGGATACGGGGAGTTGGTGACCCGACGCGGGTTGTTCCCCCAGCGCAGCGCATCCCCACCAGCAGACGAACAATGAACCAACTTGCCAGTGTTGGAGACGACTCGCCGGCGCCGCGCATCTGCGCGGAGCTGCCATTCGCCCTTGCCGTCAGCATTGCGTTTCTGGTCGTCCCGGCTCCCTCACTCGACGCTCAGGCGTATCAGTCGGAGGAGCATGCCTTCCAGGTCACGACGGTGGCCGAAGGGCTGGAACACCCGTGGAGCGCCGCCTTCCTGCCGAATGGCGACATACTCGTTACCGAGCGACCTGGGCGGCTGCGACTGATCCAAGATGGGCAAGTCCAACCGGAACCGATCGGCGGCGTTCCTGATGTGTTCGCCAACGGCCAGGGCGGACTCCTCGACGTCGTTCTTCACCCGGATTTCGCCGAGAACCAGCTCGTCTACCTCAGCTTCTCGAAACCGAGTCGAGGTGGCGCCGTCACCGGCGTCATTCGCGGCAGATTCGACGGGACGAGCCTGACGGATGTCGAGGACATCTTCGAGGGCGACAACTTCAGCGATGGCGGCAACCACTTCGGTTCGCGACTCGTGTTCGACCAGGAAGGCTACCTCTTCATCACCGTCGGCGACCGTGCCGCCCCACCACGCCTGGGCACTGGTGAAGGCCATCCGGCGCAGTTGCTATCAACCCACGCTGGAACGGTCGTTCGGCTCCACGACGATGGCCGCGTCCCGTCGGACAACCCGTTCGTCGGCTCCGATGGTTCCCAGCCGGAAATCTGGAGCTACGGCCACCGTAGCCTTCAGGGTCTGGCCCTCGATCCCGCCACCGGCCGCCTCTGGGAGAGCGAGCACGGTCCTCAGGGCGGAGACGAGCTGAACCTCATCGAGCCCAGTCGAAACTACGGCTGGCCCATCGTCGGCTACGGCGTCAATTACGGCGGCGCAGTCATCCACGACGGCTCCGAGCGCGAGGGCATGGAGCAGCCAGTGCATTACTGGGTGCCTTCCATCGCCACTTCCGGCCTTGCGATCTACGATGGCGATGCGTTCCCGGCCTGGAGAGGCAACGCATTTCTCGGCGCACTTCGCGGAGAACTCCTCTCCAGGGTCGTGATCGAGGCCGGCGGCTCCATCCACGAAGAGAGACTCCTCACCGACTTCGGTGAACGCATCCGCGATGTCCGAAACGGCCCCGACGGATTCCTGTACCTCCTCACAGACAACCCACAGGGACGACTGCTTCGAATCGAGCCGACGCCCTGAACATCCCTTCTACGCTCATGGAGGGGCGCCCCGCCGGCGCCCCTTCGTTCCCTGCTCATCTCACGATCCTCGACGCCGGCTCCCGAAGAACACCATTCCGATCTTTGCCATCGTATGGGTAGCCGCCCCTCGACCGCCGACCCACCCGGGCCTTCGGCGCGTGCTTCCCAAACATCTGGTCAGACAGTAGAAAATCCCCTTCTGGAAGTGCTGCTAAGAGCAGGTGTGTAAAGGACACTCTACAAATTTCGTCTCAATTCTACACCTCCCGAATCTTCCGCTACTTGCGTTTCGCGTCCGATTGATCAACCTTCCAGTGTACGGCGACAGCCGATACCACCTCGCGCCAGTTCTCTGAGCGAACGGCCAACAACGGTTCAGGAAGTCGGCTCCCGGCTCCCTACCTTACCCTACCAAACCCCTTCGACGATACGAATCGTCGAACGTTGCTCACTCCTTCCCCTGGAGGCCACGAGTGACCGCTCCAGCCCGACGAGTTCCACCCCGGCCCCGCATACAAGATACTGTGCGCCTTTCGGCGGAGGGTATCGCCAAGATCCTCGGTGATCTCGAGACGCGTGTGATGCACGCGGTATGGAGTCTGGACCGACCGGCTCCCGCTCGGACGGTCCATGAGTACGTGTATCAGGAGCATGCGGTGGCCCTACATACGGTCATCACAGTGCTGAACAAGCTGGTCACGAAAGGGCTGCTGATTCGTAGGAAGCAGGAGGATCTACTGCACTACGAAGCGACGCTCACCGAGCGTGAATTCCGGCAGAGAGAATCACGGCGTGTAGTGGAAGGGATCCTGTCGTTTGGAGAGGTAGCGATCACGTCATCGCTCGTCGAAGTGCTCGCGGAACGCGATCCGAAGGGACTGACCCGTCTGCTCGAGCTGGTGCAACGACGCATCCGCGAGCAACGTTCTTGAACGGAACCCGTGATAGGCGGTGTTGTCATCGCGCGGAAGTGGGCATCCAGTCGCTCCGTCGGCTGGTCCGCTCTGGATTCGGGCTTTCGCGGGAATGACAGTGGAAAATCACCCGCCCGACACAGGGAAGTCACTGGATGTCGGCGGGGCGGTGATCGACTAGAAGGCTGTTGAAAAGCAGGCTGCGCGAAGGCCGAAGAGAAATCGTGCAGGTCAAGGCGCGCGA
>WHSP01000135.1 GCA_009380025.1 Gemmatimonas sp.
ATGCACGTCGGTGCTGAAGGTATTCCTCGATTTGAACGCCGCTGAAGTCGGAAGTACCGAGGTGCGCGTCGTGGAGCCAGCGGCTAAGATGGGCAGCAACTTGGATCAGAGTCTGCGCCGAAGCGAACGTGTAGCCTCGGCTGAGCAGCTCCGTCCACACCGTGTCCTGGTACGGCGCCAACGGACCTGCCACAGAAATGCGAGAGGGATGTGCCATTGAGATCTCCTTCATCAGGGGTTTACGTGATGAAGGAGTCCGTACCCCTCCCGATTATTCCGATCTCAACTCGGGTGAAGGGTGTGTCCGAGCGCCTTCAGCGCCCCGAGTCGGAATAATCCGGGTGTCGGCATAATGGTACTTATTCCGAATTCGGAATAAGTACCACCCTTCGATGAACTCAAACACCGCCCGCCGGGCTTCGCGCTGCGCCCCGAAGCGGTTGCGCTCGAGGAGCTCGCATTCGAGCGTGGCGAAGAAACTTTCGCAGAGCGCATTGTCATAGCAATCCCCGACGGATCCCATCGACGGCCGCACGCCCATCTCCCGGCAGCGAGATCCGAAGGCGATCGACGTGTACTGCGTCCCCTGATCCGAATGGTGAATCACCGCCTGAGGGCGTCGCTGCTCGAGCGCCATGTTCAGCGCGTCCAGCACCAGCGTCGTCCGCAGATGCGTGGCCATCGCCCAGCCCACCACCCGGCGGCTCCAGGCGTCCAGGACTACCGCCAGATAGAGAAACCCCGCCCCGGTGGGGATATAGGTGATATCCGCCACCCAGAGCTGATCGGGACCTTCGGCTGTGAAGTCCCGCTCCACCAAATCCGGAGCCGGCCGGGCATGGCGATCTCGCCGCGTGGTGATGCAGCCTTTGCGGCGGCTTGCCCCCTGAAGCCCTAAGGCCCCGCATCAACCGAGCGATCCGCTTGCCGCCGACTCGTTCTCCCTCCTCCTTCAGCTCGGCATGGATCCGGGGCCGGCCATAGGTGCCCCGGCTCTTTCCGTGAATCCGCGTGATCCGCTCGCGAAGACGCTCATCGCGTTGCGAGTGCGGGGACGGCGAGCGTTTCCGCCACGCGTAGTACCCACTCCTGGAGATCCCCAGCACCCGGCACATCAGCGTAATCGGATACTCGGCCTGGTGCGCCTTCACGAACTCGTAGAATTCGGCGGCAGGGAACTGCTTTCCCGGGCGAACCAGGCCGCGGCTTTTTTTAGGATCTCCTTCTCCTGCCGCAGAATCTTGACCTCGCGCCTCAGTCGCGCCAACTCCTCGCGCTCCGATACGATCGCTCCATCACTCCGCCCCACCTTCCCCTCTCCACGCTCCGCTTTCTTCACCCACTGGCGGATCGTTTCGGCCGACGGCTCGAACTCCGCGGCCAGTTCCTCCGGCGTGCGCCCGGCCCGAACCATCTCCATCATCTGCTCGCGAAACTCCGCTGGATACGGCGGTCTCGTTCTTGGCATCGTTGACTCCCTTTCCCTTAAGGATCGTGAGTCCACGAAACCGGGTCAACTTCACTCGACCGAGACAATACGCTCGGCGTCCGGGTAAGGGAGCGGCTGGAGCAAAACCGCATTGACAACCGAGAAGATGGCGACAGAGGCACCGATGCCGACCGCAAGCGTGATCACCGCGATCGCCGTGAAGCCCGGCCGCCGGGCGAGCGAGCGAAGCGCGTACGTGGCATCCTGGATCACCGTTTCCATGGCGGTGCTCCTCGGGGCGTTGCCGGTTCGTTGATGACCGAGCGCGTGAGCCCACTCGGCGGGCGCGCTCGTGAAGACGTCCACCACCGCGATCAGCCAGATCCAGGCGCGAGCGGCGGCACCAGGGGCATCGCGTAGCCGCTCGACCAAAACCGCCTCGAGCTCCGCGCCGAAGTCCCGCCGGAAACGGGGCGGCAGGAGGAGGAGAAGGAGGCGGTAGGCCAGCGGTGCCTTTACCGACACGCTCACACCTCCCGCAGGACGCGTGTCGTGGGCATGCTCCGCCCCTTGGTTTTGACGGCTGGAGCGGGCAAACGCGGGTCACTGGGGTCGTCGGGTCTGCGGACGACCTTCAGGCCACCATGGCGGCCAGGCAGGATGTCATCGAGCGTGAGCTTGAGGATTTCGCCACGACGAAGACCACAGTCGCGCGCGAGCCGGTACATCAGCCAGTTCCGCAGGCGGGTGCGCGGAGTGAAGTGCGAGTGGCTGAAGCGAATGGGGAGGACGAGGCAGCGCTGTCCGGTGGCACCGTCTCGGTAGATGGGGCCAAAGGTGCGGATGAGCGCCTCCTCTTCGTCGGCCGCAAGCGGGCGGTGGCGGATGGAGAGATGAACCTTGGAGATCACAAACTCGAAGTAGGCCTCGAGCTGCTCCCCCAAAATCCGAATCTCGTTCCAGTCACCCGCGGGGGCGCCTCCGCGCTTCGATGCGTCCAGTGCAAAACGGAGAAAGCCCTTCGTGGCTCGGGCGTAGCGGTCCAGGGTTTCCGCCTGGATGAATTCGTGCTCTTCCTGGTCATCAAGCCCATCGGTCGCATCAGCACGGATTACGCCGACTACTCCGTCGACCTGCTCTTGCCTGCGACGACGCTGCTCGCTTCGGGTGGTTACGAGATGCTCCACCAGAGCGTCGAGCTGCCGTGCGGTGAGAACACTTCCGGCGACCAGAAAATCGTCGAAGTCTTCGCGTGTTTGCAGGCCCTTCTGATGCTCATTCCAGTACCAGCGGTAGATGCGGGCGATGGCGTACAACTCGTTGCGGATCGTGTTCGGCATGACGCGAAGGCGTCGCTCGCGCATGACGTACCGCAGAGCCACGCGCGCGGGCAGCCAGGTGCTGGCAGCGACGAGCGTCGGAACCTCTTCGCCGCCGGGTAGCCTGGTGGTTACGACCTGCCAGTCTCTGTCGATGCGTTCCGCCATCGTGTTTAGCTTCAGCGCGCCTGGCTACTGGTGCTCCCTGGTAATTGAACGCGAGTGCGGTACGCCTACTGTAACAACGCGAACCAAAACGAAAGCAAGGCTGAAACGAACACATCTCTCGCTTCAGCCTTGCCCTGTTCCTCAACGTGGCCTCCGCGGCTTCACCGCTACGGCCTTCATCCATACCCCAGATATGGGAACGACTTAACAACTCTTCTCACTGCAACTGCACTATGGAATCGATGCCCTCGTGTGAGCCTGAACCTATGCACGGAGGCTTCCTACCGATCCTAGAACGGCAGATCGTCGTCTAGCTCGTCCGGCAACGCCGGATCGCCGTAGCTCGAGTCGTCGGCAATTGCCTCGTCACCCGGAACACCGACGTTCGTCTGCGTGAGTGCGGCCCCATTGCGGCCCATCACACGCACCAAGAACGTGGGATACCTTCCCCGGCTGCCGTGACGTTCGCCGGTCCGCTTGACGCCAACGACCTCTCCAACGGCTGGTGGACCGCCGCCGGAACTGGGCCCCGTCCAGGCATTTCTGAGCACGGTGTTCTTGTGCCAGATCATGACGCGCTCGCCCTTGTCCGCGAGCCGGGGTTCGTCTCCGCGACCGTCGTGTACGACGGCCCGTACGATCAGCTCGACGGCCGCGCCCCGCATCCTCCCGTATTCGGTGTCGATCGCGCGGTACTCCAGCACGCGCCCGACGATGGCGGGCGTCTTCTTCGTCGGTGTCCACCACGGCAATGCGCCGAGGTCTTCCGCATTTTCCGTCTCCTCGACGAATTTCTCCATATCGTCGCTCATGGTATCTCTCCCTTCCGGGTTATGGGCGTGCGATCAACCAGGGGTACGATTCCACACCCCTTTTGGATCATCCGCCTCTCTTCTCTGTTCTTGATGGACGCCGGTCTCAGGCTGTAGCCGTCGAGGCTTCAGGCGAGCGAGGAGACACGTCGATCGTTTCACCGAACACGTGCTCGCGCGGGGTGCGGTTATGGTTGTCGGTATCAAGCTGCCAGCGCTTCGTGAACGCTGCCGCACGGAACACGTGCCAGAGCCGGGAGGTGTAGTTCACGGGGTGCAGCGTTGCGCCGTCCGGACGGACGTGGACGATCCCGAGCCGCTGCGCCTTCTCTGGCCCCCACTCGATGAGCGTGCCGTTCCACACCTCCTCCTTCCCGGCCTGGGCGGCCGGCCGCTTGCTCGCGATCGCGTATTCCGCGTTCGCGTACGCCGCCAACTGGACGGCATGATCCACGTACACGCTTCCCGAGGTCTTCCAGTCCAGGATGTAGGTGTGGCCGTCTCGGCCGAGTGCCCATAGGTCCAGCGTGCCCGCGTACTCGCGCGTGACCGAAATCACTGTCAGCTCGACCGCGAGCACCTTCGCGACGTGCTGGCGGAGAAACGCCTCGACCGCGACCGCGCAGTCGAACTCGTCCTCGGTGAGCCCATCCGGCAGCGGCCGGTCCTTGAGGTACGCCTCGACGGCCGCGTGAACCGCGCTCCCGCGGTCCGCCGCGTCGTCTCGCTGTGACCACGGCGCGCCCTTGAGCAGCTTCACGGCGTCGGTCGGAGGAAGGTCCGTCCACGAGTCCTTGTGTTCGACCGCGAACTCGGCCACGGTTCGGGCTGCCCAGCCCGTGAGCGCCGGCTTGGGAATTCCGCCTAACAACGTCGTGACTCGACGGAAGTAGTCGCCGTTCATCTTGTAGCCGTACCGGTCGCGCACGACCCTGACCTCGCGGCCCAACAGTGCGTTCCAGGCGCTGGACGCGTTTTCTTGCGTAGCCATCCGCTACCTCCCACGTTTTCAGGTGCGATTTGCCGGTTTCCCCGGATTGACGTGCCCCCTGATGGTGAGTCCAGCACTGCCAGGGGGCGTTGTTGTGCGGGCACGGACGCGGCAGGGCTGCCAGGCCCGTGTGACTACGACAGCAGTTGTTGTATGAGAAGCGGCTCAAGAACGCCGCTCGGCGGCGCCAGAGGCTTTAGGCTGAGAACTCGCGACGAGCACGACCTCGCGTGCGACGATCTCGGCCGTGGGGATGGTGACGCCGTTCCGCTCGAATGAGCCATACTCCAGGCGCCCCTCGACGTGGAGCTGGTCGCCCTTGCGGATGTTGTCCTCCGCGAACTGGGCGAGTCGGTCCCAGAGGGTCAGCCGGTGCCAATCGGTGCGTTGCTCGACGGCGCCGTTCCTTCGGGATCCTCCGGCTCGTGGCCAACGAGAGATGCGCCACCTTCGTTCCCGTTGATGTGATCTGCACATCGGGATCTCGTCCGACGTTGCCGACGAGGATGATCTTGTTGATGCTACGGGTCATGATGCCCTCCTGGAGTGAGGGTGAAGGATCAAACGCCGGGGGTGTTCACACCCCCTTTGTGTCACCTTCTTCTCTTCTCTTTCGATCAGCGGCTGGCGGGCAAGTTTTGTCGGACGCGAGGTGCCGTGGAACATCGACCTGCACCTGGCCGAAAAGTTGTTAGATTGGAAGCGCGTCGGAGCGAGGATCGTCACGTCGATCCATGGGAGGCTCTATGGACTGGCTGGATTGGTTGAGAGAACAGCTCGGCCACATGGCCGAGCTTCATGAGCGGGTTACTACTATCGGTGCGGACTGGCTGGATTCGCTGCAGCTGCTCGATCTCCTGGCCAAACTTCGCGAGCTCGTTGCTGCGACCGGTAGTGTGGACGCAAATCAGCTTGGAGCGCTGGCGCTGTCTGTGTTGCCGCTGGCATGGTTGCTCAAGTACGGCTGGCGGATTTGGAACCGGTCTGGGCGTAGGGGTGCAGGTGTTTTCCGGGCCTCGCTCTGGGGCATTATCGCCCTTCTGGCTGGAACGGTGCGTTTGTTCGTCATCGTGCTGGTGGCGTTGTTCGGTATCGTCATGTTTCTCGGCCGGCTCGATGGCGCAGGGCGATCCTACGGCCGCTGGTAGAATCCGCGCTGGTACCCGCCGTTCTTAGGTCTGTGTCCCCCAGTTCAGCAGAAAGGGAATCGCCCTGCAGCGCAGTCGTTGCACGTCATGCCCGGAGGAGGACGGACATTGTTTGAGAAGTCGCGGTTCACGGTGTGGGCGGAATCATGGGCGACGGAGGACGGCGTCGTTTGGGAGGTGACGCTGACGGTACGGCCGGCCGGCCACGAGTCGGCGGCGCCGGTGGCGCATGTCCTGGACAGCGGCCTAACCATGGACGAAGCCCAGGATCTTCTCGACAAGGCCCTCGGTGCCGTCGGTCTGCGTGGCGACTGGCGCCGGCCAGCGGTTACCGCATTGGCCCCGTAAAGTGGCCCTTCACGGTGCCTAGCAACTGCGACGAGCAGTCGTTAGCCGAGTTGTGAAACGCGGAGCCACGCTCCGAAGAAAGGGTCGACGAGACGGTGGCGAGTCTCGCCGCCAGAGGCCTCCACACGAACGAGGTGCGCGGCCTCGATAGCCTCCACCGATCGGTGTAGACTCGATGACGGAACCTTGAACTTCCGCTGAGTTTCCGCTGAGAAAAGATCTGTCCCGTCGGTCATTATCACGGCCTTCAGCGCTTTCTTCTGATTCGACGTAAGGCCGGTCCATATCTGAGTGTAGGCGGCGTCATCGCGTAGAACGACACGGTGAAGTGCATCATCCACCAGCTCCACGGTGAGACGGCCGAGACCTCCGGAACGAGCAATCTCCCAGACCTCGTGGGCGAGCCGCTGGACGTTGTAGGGTACTTCCTTGGCAAGCTCAAGGATGCGCTCCGCAGCGCCCTGCTCCACCTCAATGCCGCTCGACTCGAATGTCCGATGGAGGAAGTCGAGGAAGGCGCGACGCGGGAGGGGACCGAGATAGACACGGGTACCAAGGCGGTAGAAGGGGCGGTCCGCATCTTGGGTCATGGCGGTAAGAAGGCGTGTGTCGGAGCCTGCGAAGATATACCCCACGTGGCGATGGGTTTGGACTACGGATCGGAGCTGGCGCTCCGCGGTGATGCCGTGCTCGACGACGATCTGCTGGACCTCATCGAGAATGACGACAACCTGCTTTTCGGTCCTCTCGGCGAGCCGCTCAACGGCCTCGAGCGCTTCAGTTAACAGAGGCAGCTCGCTCTTGCCGGGCAAAGCGCCGATCCGCACGACGATGTTCTCTCCGTCCGCCACGAACTCCGGCCGGAGCCGCGATGCGACGTCGCGTATGAGCCCGATCGTTTTCTCGAGCGGGCCCTGCAGTGCTCTGGTAGCGGCAGTGAGCATGGCAGCCGCAAGCAGATCGAGCGACTCGTATTTCTCCGCATCGAGGCGGATCACCACGGTGCCATGCTTCCGTGCGGCCTCATGGGCGGCGCTCAGGAGGGAGGTTTTGCCATACCGGCGTGGGCCAATGAGGAACAGCTTGCTACGGTTTCGGATCGTAGCCTCGATATCGCGCATCTCGGCCTCCCGATCGACGAGTTCCGAAAGTCCGAGCTCACGGCCGTACTCGAATGGGTTCTTCTCCACGAGTCCTCCCTATTATGCGAATCGCAAAATGCGAATCGCAAAATGAGTTATTCGCTTCCCGGTGACAAGATCCAGAGGAGTAACCGTAGTCCCATTACGCTCCTGCCTCCTGTGAGGCCGGGGGGATTTCACCTCTCTTGGTTCTTTTCTCATTGAGACCGTTCCAGCCCGTTGATGGTGTTCCGGGATCATGCGAGGCGCACAGGTTGGAGGAACGCGAACTCGGCGAGGTCGACCCCTCCCTTGCGCAGGCAATCTCGACACTCATAGGTGTCGAATTCATCGCCATCGCCGTACTCCGGATTGCCGAAGCCGACGGGCATGCCGTCCTCGTCCCATGCGGTGATCGGATACGAAACGTATGTCGTGCTCACCCCATGAATGTCCTCGCTGCCACAGCGTGGGCAGCCGAAGCGGGGTTCGGGTGCGTCTGCGCGAGCTGGGTAGTCGCTCGCCGCACTGGACACGTTATCGCGTGTCATTGCTCTCATTCTGTGCAGGTTGGGGTTGGAGGCGGAGGCCCCGGCCCTTCGGTAGCTACGACGGCCGTCGAACACGACGTGCAGCAGCGCACGACGACGACGGGACGAAGGTTGTGGCAGGGGGCGCCGGATCGACCCCGGCGCCCCTGGGCCTTTCACGCTGGGATCTCGGGCGCGTAGCGTGACAGGTTCACGAGCACGTTCTGCTTAAGCCTGAGGAGGTTGCCATCCATCAGACTCGCGGTGCGGTACGCGCCGGTGCGGTTTGGCCAGAGCTCGGCATTGTGGTCGATCGCCTCAGCCGCGGCGTTGTAAGCCTCCCATGCGCTATGGTCGCCCGTGTGGCCCGCGCCCTCGTCCCAGAGACGGCGGAGCTCAGCCCGCTTCCGTTCGGCGCGGTTCAGCACGAGCTCGGCTGTCCGCGCTTCTGGGTTGAAGTCCGGGCGGTTACGGGGATCGGGCGCGACTTCGTCTAGCACGAGCTTCGCGAACGCCGCCTCGGGCACGTACGTCGCCTTGAGGCGGCGGTACTGCGTCGCAACTGCTTCGAACCGCTCGATCAGGCCAGCGAGTAGCGTCGTGGCTGCGTCGACCATCTTCGTTGCGGCATCGCCCGTGTGGCTGACCTTGATCAGGCGGTCGACGCCCTGGTCGCCGCGGCGCTCGGCTACGCCGAGCGTGTTCGCGCACACGACACGGATGGGCGTGAGCGCCACGCACGCGTTCCGCCGGCCGCTGTGGTTGTTGCTGAACAGGCAGTAGGGCACGACCTCATCGGCGAATACTTCGCGGACAACGGGGCCGAACCGTTCGATATCGAATCGGCCGAGCATCCAGATATCCGCACCCGAGCGGAGCACGCCGCCTGTCTCGAGACGGACGATGCCCTGATCCACGAGCGGCTCGAGCGCGCGGAACGCGGCCTCGTTCTGGAGCACGGTATAGTTCCGACCGACCGATCCGAGCTCCTTGCCCGTGTCGGTCCGAATCGTCACATACGCGTGCTGGCTCTGACGGAGCTCGTCGCCGGCAAGGTCGACCGGGTAGAGCGTGGGTCGCCGCACGACCCCGTAGTCCCCGTGGATCAGCTCAAGCGCGCCGGGAATCGTGATCTCGCACTCGCGCGGGATAAGGTGGCCCTCGCGGTGCCATGCGCTGCGCCGGGTGCCGACCTCGAAGAAATCGGCGGTGCCGTTGGTGTAGGCGAGTTCAGCAGGCATTGCGGTCCTCCTGGTGGTGTGAGGAATCGGTGATGACGGATCGGACTACCCGGTTCCGTTCACTCTCTCCTCTTTTCTCCTGGTGGCCGGTTGCGCCTGGCGGGAAAGTCTTGTCGGTTGGGAACCGTCAGCAGGTACTCGAGCGCATCCCGCCCAACGGTGAGGGGGCATGCCGCCGGCATCGCACCGGGGCGACAGGCACGCAGATCAAGCCGCGTCACCTCCTGCTACTGGCGTCGTATCAAGCATCCCGGACTCCCGGAAGCTGTGGTGCCGGTGCAGGTCCCACTACCGTCCGCTCGGGATTGGCTCGGGTTCTCAGCCGGTCAGCGACTCCATGAGTCCGCTTTCTCTGAAGCTGTGATAACGGTGCGGCCCACCGACGATGACATGATCGAGCACTTCGATTCCCAGCGTGGTGCCGGCAGCAACAACCTGACGGGTGACTGTGCGGTCTTCGGCGGAGGGAGTGGGGTCCCCACTGGGATGGTTGTGAGCTAGGATAACCGAGGCCGCGTTCGCCAAAATTGCCGGCTTGAAGATTTCTCGCGGATGAACGAGGGACGCGTCGAGCGTGCCGATCGTGACGGTGTGGATGCCGATAATTTGGTTTTGGGTGTCCAAGAGCAGCGCCACGAAGTGCTCACGATCGGCGCCATCGAGATACTGCTGGAGGACGCGAGCGGCGGTCGAGGGAGAGACAACCTTCTTCCGCGCGCTGGGCTGGCTGCCATCACGAACGAGCCTGACCTGGTAGATCGGGATGCGGTACATGGTTGCCTCGTGCGGCTGGGGGTTGCCGTCGCAGGTCCATTCCTGCACCCCTTCCTTTCTTCTCCTCTGGACACCCGACTACTTCAACGCCATCGTCGCTAATGACTGTCCCGATGTTCCTCAGCTCCGTTGCTGACCTTCATCCACCCTCGCTCGATCGCCTCTTGAGGGGAGACTCCTGCAGCATCACCGAGACGATGCACTAGGGGCCGCGAACCGCCCATCTGCTCGCCGAGAAAAACGCCGGGATCAAGAATGAACTTGATGGGTTCGGACCGTGCACCGTCCTCGGGCTCCTCCCATTCAATCCGCCCGTCCGCTGACTGCCACGCACCCACAGTGCGCCTGCCGGTTTCGTCCGCGCCCCTGAATTCCTCCTGGGTTCCCACAAGCACCTCTGCGAGTCGCTGTGCCCACTCCCGAGCCCGCGACCTGGTTTGAGGCAGCCACCATTCGCGCCAAGTGATTTGGGTCCGAATCACCAGCTCGCCGCGCGTCAGGCTCGCCCAAACGCCTGACTCCCACCAGCCGACGTCAAGCGGCCAGCCGATCGCCTGGAGGCGCTCGTCCTGCCAGAGTAACGTGCGCACATACTTACCCATCCGATCCCGCTGCGCGGCCGGTCGAGGAAGAGTGAGTTTTGCGGCACTGCGCACCCTTATCGTGTTCGGGATTTATTCGGCTCTGAAGACGATAGGAGCAACGGACGTGCCACACAAGGCACTCCTAGCGCTGAGGAACCCGGATAAGGGAGCGTCCCGCTGCCATGGGGCGATGGCGAAGTTTCGTGGCGCACATCATTCGACACCTGGAATACGCTCACGCTCCTCGGATACGCACGGGTCTCCAAAGAGGACCAGGACGAGGCCGCGCAGGTTAGAGGACTCGAAAGCGCCGGGTGCGAGCGTCTCTTCCGCGAGCGCGCGTCGGGCGGTCGGTGGGATCGCCCAGAGCTGCATCGCCTACTGGATCAGCTACGGCCCGGCGACGTAGTCGTCGTGTGGAAGCTGGATCGGCTCTCCAGGAGCCTGAAGGATCTCCTCCACCTGATGGAACGGCTCGAGGAGAAGGGTGCCGGCTTCCGGAGCCTGACCGAGGCGGTGGACACCACCACGGCCGCGGGGCGGATGCTCATGCAGATGGTGGGTGCCTTCGCCGAGTTTGAACGGAGCATGATCCGGGAGCGCACGCGGGCAGGCTTGGAGACGGCGCGGGAGAAGGGACGGATCGGTGGCCGCCCGAAGAAACTCAGCGCCCATCAACGCGAGACCGTGCTGGAGCTGATCAACTTGGGTACCAAGTCAGCGGCCGACGTCGCTCGGCTCTTCCAGGTTCATCCCTCAACCATCTCCCGTGAAGTCTCGCGGCACCGGGAGAAGCACACGAGCGCCCTGACTTTGCGGCGTCGCAACACTAAACCTCGAGGTTCTTGACGGCTCCAACCAGCGGGACCCCGCTGGGTCTAGCCACTCCAGGAAATTGTAACGGAGCACCGCATGTCAACTAGACGGGAAGATCGAGACGCGTGGGATGCCATTGCTTCGTTCTGGCACGATCGGATGGGTGAGGGCAACGACTTCGTGGACCTCCTCATCTGGCCCATCGTTCGTCGCCTGCTTCCGCCGCTGGAAGGACTGCGCGTCATCGATATCGGCTGCGGGAACGGACTATTCTCTCGGAAGCTGGCAGCCGAAGGAGCTCGTGTGTACGCGTTCGATTACTCCACGAACATGATCGACCACGCGCGAGCTGCGACTCGCGAGCACGCCATTGAATACGATGTTCTCGACGCCGTGGACCCCGATGACCTTGCTCAGCTTCCGACGGATCGGTTCGATGCGGCTTTGTGCACCATGGTCCTCATGGACATGAGAAACGTCGAACCCTTGATGAGCGTGCTTCCGCGTATCCTGGCGCGAGGCGCGAGCTTTGTCTTCGCGACCGCGCATCCGTGCTTCAACTCGCCTCACGCTCGTCTCGAAAACTTCGGACGCGACGGCGAGGGGTCACCTACGTCCGTTCGGGTGGAAGCGTATCGAACACCGAGTCGTTCCCGGGACATGGCTATGACCGGCCAACCCGTGAGAACGCTGTTCTTCCACCGGTCAATATCGGACCTGCTTCGGCCAGCTTTCGCAGCCGGTTTCGTTCTCGATGCACTCGAGGAACCCAGCTTCTCGCCAGATCATAGGGGTGGTCGCGCGAGCTCCTGGGGCGGCCGATTCCATGAGTTTCCCCCAGTGTTGGCGGGTCGTTTTCGGAAGCGAAAGCAGGAATGACCAGGTGACGTGAGATCGAGTGCCGCTACCCGGCTCCGGCGGTCTCTATCTGTTCGATGTTGTCGCCCTCCTCCCAGTCGAGGAGGTTGTACGGGTCGATGCCGCCACGGGCCGGCCTGTCTGCCACCGTCACCGTGATTGTCTGCGTGCCGGAGCGGATGCGATGTTTCTCCACGTAGAGCGACTTGCCTAGAATCTCACCCGGTTCGGCCGCGGCAAAGATCCCGATTTCCACGGACTCGGTCATCGGCATCTCCGTTTCGAGACCCGCGCTGTCGACGACGACCTTGCGCGCATCTAGCTCGAGCGTCACCTGCCACGTGCCTGCTTCGGTCTGCACCGCCGAGGCGTGCTTCGTATCGAACGTCCAGAAGGCGTTCACCTCGAAGAAGTCGTGGAGCAGGTGTCGAAGCGAGTCCGGCGTGACCGCCTGAAGCTCCCGGTAGAGATCGAGGGTGGTCGCCAGGGAGCCGTCCGCGGTCTTCTTCTCGAGCAGGCTGCGCAGCGCGCCATTCACGCGCTCCTCTCCGATGTACTCGCTGAGCGCGTGGA
>WHSP01000136.1 GCA_009380025.1 Gemmatimonas sp.
CATGCGTCTCTTCATCGCCCGCGAAGCCGTCGACACGCACCTCGCCGTCGCCGGCGAGCTCATCGACCCGAGAGCGAGCGCGAGCGACAAAGCCTCCGCGTTCGCGAAGGCGAGCGCGTTCTATGCCGGATGGCTGCCGAAGCAGTATCTGGGTTGGGGACGTTGGCCCCGCTACGGCGAGTTCGGTCGTCTTTCCCGTCACCTGCGCTACGTCGAGCGCACTTCTCGTAAGCTCGCCCGGAACATGTTCTACGCGATGTCCCGCTATCAAGCGAAGCTCGAGAAGAAGCAGGCCCTCCTCGGGCGCTTCGTCGACATCGGCGCCGAACTGTACGCGATGTCCGCCACCTGTGTTCGGGCACAATCGCTCCATCGGAATCAGGGGAACGAGAAGGCGGTCCGCATGGCCGACATCTTCTGCCGGCAGGCCCGCTTGCGGATCGACCACCTCTTCAGCCGCCTCTTCGAGAACGCCGACAGCTCGACCTACCGCCTCGCCCAGGAGGTGGTCGGCGGCAATCACGCGTGGCTCGAGCAAGGGATCGTCCCGGTTCTGCCCGAGGACGTGAAGCTCGCCCCCGGCTCATCCAGAGACGAGCGGCTCCAGAAGGACCGGGACATCTCGCAGACTGCCGAAACCACCCAGGTCGCCGCCGGCGGGTGAATGAATGGTGAATAGAGAAGGGTGAATGGTGAAGGACGACTGTGCCCTTTCACCATTCACCCTTCACGATTCACCATTCTATTGGCACCGATCCCCGCCGATCGGCATATTATCGTGCGCTCAGTACGAACCGTCTCTCAACCGAACGTCATGTCTTTTTGCCACCTCCATTGCCATTCGGAGTACTCGCTCCTCGACGGTGCCAACCGGCTCGGCGATCTGATCGAACGTGCCCAGGAGTTGGAGCAACCTGCGCTGGCCCTCACGGATCATGGAGTGATGCACGGGGCCTGGCTCTTCCAGGAGAAAGCGACGAAGGCGGGAGTCAAGCCGATCCTCGGAATGGAGGCGTACGTCGCGCCGGGAAGCCGCCACGATCGAGAGCGGTTGAAGGGCGAGAAGAGCTATTACCACCTCGTCGTGCTCGCCCGCGACCGTCAGGGCTACGCGAATCTCGCGAAGCTCTCGTCGATCGGCTTCACGGAGGGCTTCTATTTCAAGCCGCGCATCGATCGAGAGACCCTCGCAGCCCACTCTGATGGCCTCATCGTCACGAGTGCGTGTCTGGCCGGCGAGGTTGCCCGGAACCTGATGGAGGATCGCTGGGACAAAGCGAGAGAGGCGGCGGAATGGTATGCGAATCTCTTCGACGGGCGGTACTACCTCGAGGTCCAGGGGCACGACTCCGAAGGCCAGCACGAGCTGAATAGTCGCATCTTCACGCTCGCCGAGAACCTCGGCCTCCCCGTCGTGGCTACGAACGACGCGCACTTCCTCCACGCCGACGACCACAGCGCCCACGACGTCCTCCTCTGTATCGGCCTCGGGAAAGATCGCGAGGACCCCAACCGAATGCATTACGATCGGGGCCTCTACTTCAAGAGCGGCCCCGAAATGGCCGACCGTTTCCCCGATCGACCGGACGCGATCGAAAACACCCTGAAGATCGCCGATGAGGTCGATCTCCATTTCGAGAAGAAGTACTTCGTGCCGGAGTTCCCCCTTCCGGAGGAGGTGGACTCGGAGGCGGAGTTACTGAAGCGATGGGTCTGGGAAGGAGCGCTGGAGCGCTACGGCAATCGTCGACCCTCGCCCGAAGACCGAGGAGAAGCCGAGACCCCATCTGGTACCGACGGTCGGGAGCCCAACCTGCCCGACCACATCCGTGCCCGCATCGAGTACGAGATCGACGTCATCACCAAGCTCGGGTACTCCGGCTATTTCTTGATCACCGCTGACTTCATCCGTTGGGCCCGCGAGCAGGGCATCCCCGTCGGGCCAGGCCGCGGCTCTGCCGCTGGTTCTATCGTCGCCTATTGTACCGGGATCACCGACCTCTGCCCGATCGAGTTCGACCTCCTGTTCGAGCGCTTCCTCAACCCCGAACGCGTCTCGATGCCCGACATCGACGTCGACTTCTGCTTCGAGCGGCGCGGCGAAGTCATCGACTATGTCCGCGGCAAGTACGGCCGTGACGCCGTCGGACAGATCATCACCTTCGGAACGATGAAGTCTCGCGCCGTCGTCAAGGACGTCGGGAGAACTCTCGGCTTCCTCCCGTCCGAGACGGATCGGCTGGCCAAGCTCATCCCCAACGGCCCCGCCTTCTCGATGACGGTTGCAGAGGCAATCGAAAAGGTTCTGGAGATCAAGGAGCTCTACGCGACAGAGGACCGCTACCGCCGACTCCTCGACTACTCCGCCACCCTCGAAGGGCTCTCCCGCCACGCCAGCGTGCACGCCGCAGGCGTCGTGATCGCCCCCGGACCCCTCGACGACTACGTCCCAATCTGCACCCAAAGCAGCAAGGGGGCCGGAGGCGGCGACAACGAGTCGATCATCGTCACGCAGTACGACATGAATTGTCTCGAGAAGGCCGGAATGTTGAAGATGGATTTCCTTGGCCTGAAGACGCTTACCGTCATCCACGACTCCGCTCAAACGATCTGGCGCCGCCACGGCTCCCTCCGTCACCCGCAGACCGATCAGGAGTTCGCCCGAATCAAAGACGTCCCGCTGGATGACCCCGCCGTCTATCGGATGCTGGCGCGCGGCGGAACGGCTGGGGTGTTCCAGTTCGAATCCCCTCTTGCCAAAGACAAGCTCCGTGCGATGAAGGCGGACCGCTTCGACGATCTCATCGCGGCCAGCGCCCTCATCCGGCCCGGACCGCTGGACATGGGGATGGATGCGGTCTACATCCGCCGCAAGCTCGGCCTCGAGCCCGTGACCTACGCCGAGGAATCCCTCGCCGAAGTCCTGGAGCCGACCTACGGCGTCATCGTGTACCAGGAGCAGGTGATGCGGATCGCGCAGGTTCTCGCCGGCTTCACACTCGCCGAAGCCGACGTGCTCCGAAAGGCAGTCGGCAAGAAGGACGCGGATCTGATCGCCAAGGAGCTGGGCAAGTTCGTCGCGAAGGCCGTCGACCTCGGTCACGATCCGCACGTCGTGCAGGACCTGGCCGATCAGATCGAAGCCTTCGGTCGATACGGCTTCAACAAGTCGCACTCGGCAGCCTATGGGCTCCTGTCGTATCAGACCGCGTGGCTGAAGTGCCATTACCCAGCCGAGTTCATGGCCGCTCTGATGAGTGCGGTCGTCGACAAGACGGAGGACGTGGTCGGCTATATCGCCGCCTGCCGGGAGCTCGGGAAACACCTCCCGGAGAAGGCTCCGAAGGGCCTCGAAGTGCTGCCCCCGCACGTCAACGAGTCGAACTGGAAGTTTACCGTGGTCGGCGACGGAGTCGGCAAGATCCGTTTCGGCCTCGGGGCGATCCGTGGCGTCGGGGAGAGTGCGGTCAGGTCCATCCTTGCGGCTCGAGAAGCGGAGGGTCCGTTCCGCTCCATGTTCGATCTCCTCGACCGGATTGATCTCCGGCTTTGCAACAAGCGCGTGATCGAGGCCCTCATCTGTTCGGGCGCGCTCGACGGATTCGCACCCGAGGGCGGGCGGGCTCAGCTGCTCGCGGGTGCGGAAACCACCTTCGCCGCGGCGCAGCAGGCCCAGAGGGATCGTGAAAGCATCCAGGAGAACATGTTCGGTGACCTGTTGGGTTCGGACCCGAACGCAAGTGCCGGGATCGCTGAACCAGGCCTGCCCCCCATCGGCCATTGGCCTGAAAGCGAACGGCTCAAGCGCGAAAAGGAGGTCCTCGGCTTCTTCATCTCCGGTCACCCGCTGGACAAGTTCCGCGAAGAGATCGCCCTCTTCGATCGTGCCAACACCGCCAACCTGAAGGAGCTCCGCGACCAGAAGGTGGAGTTGCCCTGCGTCGTGATCGACGCATCTCGGCAAGTCTCCAGGCGTGACGGCTCGGAATGGGGCCGCGTCACCGTCGAGGACTTCCACGGCACCGCCTCCGTTCTCGCCTTCGGCGACACGTGGGCCAGGTGCAAGGAGTCCCTCCAGAAGGATTCGCCCGTTTTGATTCGGGGTGCCGTCTCGGGTCGCGAGCGCGACGAGGACAACCCCCCGATCTTCCTGGATTCCATCGTCCCGCTCGATTCCCTACGCGAAACCGGCGATGTCGGCGTCTGCATCGACCTTTCGCCCGGCGCCGACATCGAGGGGGTTCGACGTGCCCGTGTCGCCCTCGCTAACCACCCCGGTCCGGCACCCGTCATCGTCGTCTGGCATGAGAACGGCTCCTCCAATGGGGTATCCCTCGGCGGCCCACGGTTCCGCTCGAAGTCGCTCCGCGTCGTGCCCCGGCGCGAATTGCTCGCGACGCTGAGGGAAGTCCTCGGTGAAGAGCGCGTACGGCTCGTCCGCCCCCAAAGCTAGGCACCGGAAACCCTCTTTTTCTGCCGCTTCCGGACACTGAGCTACGCTCGACGGCAATGTTTTATTAGATTTCGTTAATGTTGAGGCTATATTGGCTACTGTAGCGCACCTGGACTTCGAGAAGGCGATCACCGAAGTCGAGCAGCAGATCGAGCGATTGCAGGATCTCGCTCGCGAACGGGGACTGGACGTTACGGCCGAGCTCCGCTCCCTCGAGCGCAAGCTCCACTCGCTCAAACGCGACGTCTATGAGAACCTCGCGCCGATCGAGCGCGTCATGGTCGCCCGGCACCCGAACCGGCCGTACACGCTCGACTACCTGAAGCTGATCTTCAGCGACTTCATCGAGCTTCACGGAGATCGGCTCTATCGAGACGACGGCTCGATCGTCGGAGGATGGGCTCGGCTCGAGGGGGAGTCCGTAATGCTGATCGGTCATCAGAAGGGACGCGATATGAAGGAGAACCTGTCGCGCAACTTCGGAATGGCCCATCCGGAAGGCTACCGAAAGGCGCTCCGCTTGATGAGAATGGCCGAGAAGTTCGGTCGGCCGATCATCACGATGATCGATACGATGGGAGCATACCCCGGGATCGGGGCTGAAGAGCGGGGGCAGGCGGAGGCCATTGCGCGAAACCTGCGGGGGATGGCCACACTACGTACCCCGATGATCGCGGTCGTCATCGGTGAGGGTGGTTCCGGCGGAGCACTGGCCATCGGCGTGACCGATCGGCTTCTGATGCTCGAGAACAGTGTGTACTCGGTCATCTCTCCCGAGGGTTGCGCCGCGATCCTCTGGAAGTCGGGTGCCGAGCGCGACAAGGCCGCAACCGCTCTCAAGTTGACCGCGACGGACCTCCAGCAGCTCGGCGTAGCCGATATGGTCATTCCAGAACCAGCCGGTGGTGCACACTCTGATTGGGAACGTACAGCATCCGCGCTCCGCGATGCTTTGATTCGGTATCTAGACGACCTGCGAGCGTTGCCGGTCGACGAACTCGTCCGGCAACGCCTGCAGAAGTACCTCCAGATCGGCGAGTGGCGAGGTACCCCCTGAGCCGACCGCTTCTCTCGACCCGGGTATCGCCCCGATAAGGGGCCGCCCGAGAAACATAGATGGCTACCGACCCGATCCTCCCGCTGCCCGTTATCCCATCCACCTTGCAAGACCACGCCTCCCAACAGGTGGTCGAGGTTAGCTTCAAGGGAGGCCGACCCGGATACTACAACGCCGAAGACGATACGCTTCGACCCGGAGACCATGTGCTCGTGGAGGCAGAGCGAGGCCTCGATCTCGGCCGTATCAAAACGGTGGGTGGGATCGCCGCCAAGAAGTGTTCCGGATGCAGCTCGAACAAGGCGACGGACGGGGAAGGCAACCCGACCCTATCGGTCGCGCGTCGGGCCGAGCCGGCCGAGGTTCAGAAGCTGATGGTCCAGCGGGCCGATGAGGAGCGCGTCCGGCGCAAAGCCCGGGAGATGGTCGAACAGCACAACCTACGCATGAAGGTGACGGAGACGGAGTGGCAGTGGGATAAGAACAAACTGACACTCTACTTCACGGCCGAACGGCGGGTCGACTTCCGGCAGCTCGTACGCGATCTCGCGCGCACGTTCCGCACGCGAATCGAGCTGCGCCAAATTGGCGTCCGCGACGAAGCGGCCCTCCTCGGCGGCGTCGGCCGCTGTGGTCGCGAGCTCTGCTGTTCGACCTGGCTCCGCGAGATCAAACCCGTCTCCCTCCAGCTCGCCAAGGACCAGAACCTGTCCCTCAACCCGGCCCAGATCTCCGGGACTTGCGGGCGCCTGATGTGCTGCCTCACCTATGAGCACGATTCCTACCTCGCCGCCAGAAAGCGCTTTCCACGTGAGGGCAAGATCGTTCGGACGTCGCAGGGTCCCGAGAAGGTAATCGGCATCGACATCTGGCATGATCAGGTAACCCTGCTCAGCGAGTCCCGGGACCGCCGGACGGTTTCCCTCGAGGCACTGCGCTCGGACATGTCCATGCTCCAGGAGGCAGAGCTCTCCCGTACCACCACCAGCGCGAACACCGACGGCTCGAACGGTAGGTCCCGACGCAACGCTGCTCGCACAGACAACATCTCCGGCGGGGCGTGACGGAGATGGAAGGATCACCACGACCCATCGTCGCGTAGCGCGAACGTCGGGTCGCACGCTACAGTTTTGGTTGTCCATCCCGCGATCGCGGGAATCCAATCGCTGGATTCCTGCCTTCGCGGGACGCACTTTTGCGCCAGGGCGACGGATTTTCATCCCCGTTCGACATCGTCAACCTTTGCCAGCATCAGAGCCGCTTGAGCCAGAAGCCCTTCTACATCACGACTGCGATCGATTACGCCAACGGGTTGCCGCACATCGGTCACGCGCTCGAAAAGATTGGCGCCGACACGATCGCTCGCTATCAGCGCCAGCTCGGCCGGGACGTCCACTTCCTGATGGGGATGGACGAGTACGGGAAGAAGGTGGCTCAGTCCGCGGAAGTCGCCGGCGTTTCCCCCCAGGAGTGGACCGATCGGATCGCCGGTGAGTTCGAGTCCGCTTGGCAGGCTTTGAACGTCTCCAACACTGACTTCATCCGGACCACCGAACTACGGCACACCGCTGCTGTCGAAGAAATGGTTCGACGGATGGAGGTCAAGGGCGACCTCTATCTCGACACGTACGCCGGCTTCTACTGCGTCGGCTGCGAGTCGTACAAGGCCGAGTCCGATCTCATCGACGGACGATGCCCCGAGCACCCGACTCTCGAAGTCGAGTGGATGGAGGAGGAGGATTGGTTCTTTCGCCTCTCCAGATACCGCGAACCCTTGCTCCGGCTGCTCGACGGGGGGAACGACTTCCTCCGACCCGAATCCCGTCGCAACGAGGTTCGGCGGATGATCGAGGGGATCAAGGACATCTCGGTTTCCAGATCCGGGCTCGACTGGGGGATTCCCTGGCCCGGGCATCCGGATCACGTCATCTACGTCTGGATCGACGCGCTGACCAACTACCTGACCGCGACCGGGTTCCCAGCTCCGGATTTCGACGAGGTCTGGCCCGCGGACCTGCACGTCATTGGCAAGGACATCATCCGCTTCCACTGCGTCTACTGGCCCGCGATGCTCATGTCGGCCGATCTGCCCGTCCCGCGCTGCGTATGGGCACACGGCTGGATGACCCTGGATGGGAGGAAGATCTCCAAGTCGTCCGGCGCTTGGGTCGGCATCCAGGAGGCAGCCGAACGCTACGGGGTGGACGCCCTGCGCTACTTTGTCTTGCGCGAAATCCCCTGGGACTCCGATGGCAACTTCACCTGGCAGCGCTTCGACGAACGCTATACGTCGGAGCTCGCCAACGACCTCGGCAATCTCGCCAATCGTACGGTCTCGATGCTTCAGCGATACGCGGACGGTATCGTTCCGGCGGGGGAAGAAACCGACCTCGACGTCGCCGGACTCGACGCCCTGGCGCGCTACCGCGACCGGATGGACCAGTTCCTTCTTCACGAGGGAGCCGCCGCCGCTTTCCAACTCGTTTCGGCCGCCAACGCCTTCGTCGAGAACCGCGCTCCCTGGAAGCTGGCAAAGGATCTCGAGCTCCGGGCGGACCTCAACGCTACTTTGCGCTCCCTCGTCCTCGCCCTGGCTCGTATCGCCGTCCTCCTCGCTCCGTTCATGCCCGACAAGATGTCGGCGCTCTGGACGTCGATTGGCGGCGAAGGACCATTGCCCTTCCTGGACAGCCTCGGCAACCTCGAGCCCGCGGGCTGGAAGGCCTCCCTGGGTACCGTTCTCTTCCCGAGGCCGGACCTCGCGAGGTAATCTTCGCAGCCGCGAATCGACCACCGCCGCAGGGAGCGGCGAGGAAGCGTAACGCAGAGCTGCGTGATTTATCAACGGACCTTCTAGGCATATCCGTTGCACCTAATCCTGTGGTTCTCGCTGAAATTTCGGCAGGAACGCCTTGATCCCTTGAGGGATTTTCGATCGATGGGCTCGGCCTGAGGGAGGGTCGAGCGCCACTGATCCGCTTGACACTCGTCGAAGGCGGCGATTATGATGCGACCTACCGCACGTGGGTCGGCATCCCTTTGGACTCGCCCTCTTCGTACACGACATCCTCGATTTCGCGATCCGCCAGGTTATGGACAGATCGAAGTGGACAGTTATGCTCATCCCTCACGACAGTGAAGGGGTGAGGTCGATTCAGCTCTCCAGCTCTCGGGTAAAGGGCGTCGTTTCCATCCTGCTGTTGACTGTGCTCCTCAGCGGTGTCTTTACTGCCGGCTTCTTCCTGAAGCAGGGCCAACACGTCCGAGCGGAGCAACTGCAGCGTGAGAACCTCCTTCTCGCGACCGAAGTGACGGACATGCGGAACGAGATGGCGACGCTCGCGGCTTCGATCACCGACCTCGCGCAGAAAGACGAGAAGTATCGCACTATCGCCGGACTCCCGTCGATCGATGATGACGTCCAGCGCGTCGGCATCGGCGGTCCTGGTACCGCTTCGTTGGATTCCATGGCGGTCTACGCGGAGAATCCGGAGCTCGGTGAACAGATCTTCGCAGCTTCCTACGACCTGGAAACGCTGATCCGCCGGGCAACGCTGATGCGCTCGAGCATGGACGAGGCGCTCGCGACTCTTCAGCAGAACACCGAGCGGCTCCTGGCTACTCCTTCGATCTCCCCGTCCAGCGGTCACCTCTCCAGTCTCTTCTCACGGAACCGGCGGCATCCTATCCTGCGGATCACTCGTCCCCACGAGGGGATCGATATTGCGGCACCCATCGGCGAGTCCATCCTGGCTCCGGCCAAGGGCAAGGTGGTCTTCTCCGGCAATCGTGCAGGCGGATATGGGCTGACTGTGGAGCTGAATCACGGATTTGGCTACACAACGCGATTCGCACATGCTTCGCGCCTCCTCGTCCGCCGGGGTGACGTCGTCGAACGCGGCGAAGTCATTGCCGAGGTCGGCGCTACCGGCTTGGTGACGGGACCCCACCTCCACTATGAAGTCGAGTCCGACGGCGTGGCCGTCGACCCACTCAACTTCATCATTACCGACGCGATTCCCGAATAACCTTCGGGCAGAACATCGACCCTCTTCCTGGCTCGAAGAGGGGGTCGAAGGGGAGCGCAGACATCATGCGCTCCCCTCTTTGTCTCCCCCTCCGCCCCAAGTCATCGGAACCCCGGGGCATAACCGCTGGTAAGCAATAGCTCGTCGATCGGCGTGCTCGTGGCCGATCGCCTGTAGTATCCGAAGGTCGCATCCACGGAAGCTCACCGAGTCGATGTATTTCTTAGCTGTAATGATGACCCTGCTCGGTGCTGCCGATTCTCTACTCGTGTCGGTCGCCCCGGCCCGAGCGCAGGTAGAGGAACCAGCCGTTGTCGTGCACAGACAGCCGGCGGTTGGCATCGTCGCGCTTCGGCTCTCCGTTCTGGCCAATGACCCGCCTGGCTACGCCGGGGCGGGTCATATGATCCAGCATTTGCTCTACTCGTCGCTTCGTGACCGGGTAGCACGGGTTGGCGGTGAACTTCAGATCCAGCGCACGTCGGACGCCATCATCTACACGGCGACGGGGCCCGCGTCGGAGCTCACCTATCTTGCCGAGATCCTGAAATCGGCACTCAGCCCGAAAGCACCGACGACGGACGCACTCCTGAGCGCGGAACGCGAGTTACGGGAGGAACGGTTGTCGGAGTGGGAGACGGCGCAAGGTCACGCTCGCTCGATGCTCCGGGCGCAGCTCTTTCCGCCTGATGTTTCCGCTGCAGGGACCGAACGCTCCGCGACGCGTTTTTCTTCGAGCGCCCTTCCTCGAATCTGGTCCGCGCTCTACAGTCCCGACCGCGTTTCCGTTGTAGCCGTTGGAGACGTGCACCTGGAGGACGTCCGATCGGCCTTCGCCAACTTGCCGGAAGCAGCGTCGGAGCCTGAGCTTCTGCCGATCAGCCGAGACAGTATCGTGCTCGGATCGTTGGCGCCTCCACAGGCGACCCGCGGTTGGGTCGGCGCCGCGTATCTGGCATCGGGCCTGGAGCCGGCGGCAGTCACGGTGGCAACGCGTCTCCTCGGCGACTACCTGCGTCGCCGCCTGCCCACGGTCCAGGTGGATTCCGAGCATTGGTGGACGCACCACGGCCAGGCGATCGCTCTCGTATTGGCCGTTCCGGAACCCGATCTCGACCTCGCGAGACGAGCTCTCGGAACCGCTTTATCTTCCCTGCTCGATGATCTGAACTTGCTGGACGTGACGGAGGCGGCCGACGCGATCCGCAGCGAGATGCTTTTCTACTCGCGGACTCCCGGGCGAATGGCCGAGGTCATCGGTCAGTTCGTCGACCGGGAAGGCGATCCGAACGCGACCGATCAATTCTATGCCGCCCTCGATTCGCTGGACGACGATGACGTCCGTGAAGTGCTCGAGCACGCGTTCGAGTTGACGCCGGCCAGAATCGAGATCCCGCCGCAAACGCTACACCCGCGCGTTCAATGAAGGCCGTCGCTCTAGCCGCCATTCTCCTGGCCCAGTCCTTCGGTAGCGACTCCCACGCGCAGGCCCGGGTTGGAGTTCTCAGCGAGCCTGGTACCTCTGTGGTCGCAGCCGAGCTCCTCTTCTCGGTCGGGCCAGGTGACGAAGACGAGTATCAGTCGGGGCTCACCTACTTGGCGGCGCGAAGCGTTGTCGCCCCGATCGAGCCTCTCCTGGACTCCATCGGTGCGCACCTCAATGTACTCCCCGAGAAGGATGCGATCTCGTTCTCCCTGGTTTCGGCACCTGATGTCTGGGAAGAAGCCACAGGCATCCTTTCGACCGCCCTCTTTCGGGACCCGCCGGACAGCCTGACGGTGATCCGCGAACGGGCCTCGATCGCGGCCGAGCTGCAGGGTCGAAGTGCCAACCCGGCCGACGCTGCCACCCGGGCCATCGACCGTGCCTTCTTCGGCCCTGATCATCCCTGGGGACGACCCACCGTCGGTACGCCGGAATCGGTTCGTCGGCTGCAATTCGGTGAAGTAGAAAGCTTCCTCCGTGAGAACTTCGTCTCCTCTCGAACGTTTGCCGCCGCCGTTGGACCACTCGACCCGGCCTCTGCCACTGCCCACCTGGAATCCCTGCTCGGGTCCGCTCAGGGGGCACCGCTCGACTACCCTCCCTTCGAGCCCGCAGAACGCTCGATTCAAGCCGCATACAACTCGATCACGACCTGGGTTACAGCAAGTTTCATCTTCCCGGAAGACGCCGACGAGGAGGCGATGCGCTTCATCGGCTACCTTGCGGCTGCGGAGCTTTCGTTCTCACCGCTGCAGCGGTCGATCTACAACGTGGAAAGCGAGGTCGTGACGAGGGTGGGTAGCGGCGAGATTCGGCTTCAGATCGTGGTGCCGCCCGAGGAGAGCGAAGCGTGGGAAGAACGGGTCGCCGGGGTGTTGACCAGGCTACTCGATTCGCCGATGCTCCCGGATGTCTACGCTGGACATTTGCGCCGCTATGCCGGCGAACAGCTGATGGCTCTTGCCGCCCCCGAGGACCGAGCGCACGCCGCAGCGCGGCGGCTTCTCGTCCACGGTCAGGTCGATGGCCACATCCCGGGTCTCGAGGGATTGACGCAGGAACGCGTCCGCCAGGCCGCTGCTTCGCTGGCTACGCCCACCATCGTGGTCCTCGGGCCGACTCTGGACGATTAGGGTACGACGCGGCAGGGCAAGGACCATGATGCCCGTCGCCCAAAGTCTCATTCCCACAGAACGCGGGAACCCAGAGCGAATGAGACTGACGGAGCAGCCGGATCCCCGGTTTCGCGCGGATGACAGCGCCAGGGACAGATAGCTGATCGCCAAAAGCACAAGGAGCTCGGATGGCCTGGATCGTCCTCTACTACATACTTGAAGCGCTGAAGTGGTTGATCGTCGTCCGAGCCGTCATGTCTTGGTTCGTCTCTCCTGCCAACGACAATCCGATCGTTTCGATCATCAGGCGGATCACCGACCCGATTCTGCGCCCCATCTCGGGGATGCTTCCGCTCATGGGCGGGATCGACCTATCACCCATCATCGCCTTCTTTGCGATCATCCTCTTTCAACAGGTGGTCGTCAACTTGATTTGAGTGTACCAGGCGCACGCTCGCGAGAACGTCTGGCACCTAGAAGGCCGTTGATAAATCGCGTAGCTCTGCGTTACGCTTCCTCGCCGCTCCCTGCGGCGTACGAAAGTACGCCTCAC
>WHSP01000137.1 GCA_009380025.1 Gemmatimonas sp.
CCTGCAGGGAGTAGCCCAGGCGCCGAAGCAGCGGCGCGACCGAGCGCGCCGAGATCTGGTGGCCCTGGGCGCGCAGCTCGCCGGCGAGGTTGCGCAGGCTCTTGGCCGTCCAGCGCAGCGGCCCCTCGGGGTCCCCGCGCGAGGTGCCGTCCACCAGGCGCTCGAGATCGCCGAGCAGCGTCGGGTCCTTCTCGGTGAGGGGCTTTCGCCCCGCCCCCGCCCGGCGCACCCGGCTCTGCCCTCTCCACTGCACCCCTAAGGACGTCTCGATCGATCGTCGACTCGGTCGCCGACTCGGCGTTTGCATCGAAGAGGACCACCGTTCCACGGTCGTTGCCCGTGAGCCCACCGATGGCGTCGTTCGCCGCCGCAACGGCCTGCTCCCATCGGTCCCCGACGGCCATGCTGTACGACCGGTCCACCAGGATGATCATCTCCCGGCTTCCTCCACCCGGAATCGCTACCGACGCCCCGCTTCGCTCGACGAAGGGCCGAGCAAAGGCGAAGACCAAAAGTGCGATCGCCAGGCACCGGATCAGAAACAGGGGCCACCGATGGATCCGGCGTCGACTCTGCGTCTCCTGTGGTATCCGTCGCAGAAACATCAACGACGGGAACAGGACCGGATCCTTCGTGTGCCGGCGCGACAAATGGATCAGGATCGGGATCCCAAGTGCCAGCAGCCCGGCGAGGAAAGCGGGGACCAGAAAGTTAAGTGACATTGCAGCGCATGTACTGAACGATACACGGCGTCGCTTCGGCGGCGCCAAACCAATCTATGGATCCATTCGACCTGTTCCGAATCGTTCTCGTTCCCTTCCCGAAGCCGACCTCATCGAACCCGCGCGAGTCTCTCTCGTGCCGACAAGAAATCGAAGAGAGCGAAGTCGAGAGGTTCGGAGGTATCGTGTCGCGAGTAGTCGATCTGGTTTTCGCGGAAGACCCGTGCGAGCTCCTCCAGGTGCTTGCCCATCGTCTGGCGATAGCGCTCCCGGAGCACCGGCGGATCGACCGGGAGGACTGAGCCCGTCTCCAGGTCCTCGAAATCACTGGTATTCTCGAACGGGAAATCGACTTCGTCCGGATCCAGGATATGAAAGACCATCAGGTCGTGGCCGCGTCCGCGCAACGGTTTCACCGCGTCGATGACGCTCTCTGGCGGCTCGTACAGATCGGTGATCAGCGCCACCATTCCCTTTCTACGGAGCCGGTCTGCTGCACGCAACAGGGGCTCTGCGAGGCTCCCCTCCCTGCCTTTCCCCGGCTGGATGCGGTTCAGGGCGTGGAGGCAGATCTCGAGATGCTTCGCCGATGGGGGAACGTAGTCGACGACCTTGTCATCGAAAGTGATCAGCCCGACCCGGTCTCGCTGCTCCCGAACGAAGTACGTCAAGCAAGCACCCAGGTAGCGCCCGTAGTCGAGCTTCCGGAGCCCCTGGCCAGTGTACGACATCGAGCTGGAGATATCGAGGATCACGACGAAATTCGAGTTCGTGTCGGCCTCGAACTCCTTGATGAAGAACCGGTCGGTCCTCGCAAACAACCGCCAATCGATCCGGCGGATGTCATCGCCCGGCATGTAGGCACGGTGTTCGGCGAAGTCGAGCGAGAGGCCCAAAAAGGGCGAACGGTGCAGCCCGTTGACGAACCCGCTGACGACGGAACGAGAAAGGAGCTCCAGGTTGTCGATACGTGCGAGAACCTTGGGATCGATGAACCGATCCAGCTCGTGCGTCTCAGCCGTCGCTTTCGCCATCATCGGACCCGGCCGGTCCGGCGGTGCGGCGAACCGCGGCCTCGCGTCAACTTCATGACATCCCCGACTTCGGCGGCTGGACGGTGGCCAGCAGCTGATCGATGATCTGGTCCGTGGTCACCCGCTCCGACTCGGCGTGGAAGTTTGTCAGGATCCGGTGCCTGAGTACGGGATGCGCGAGGGCTCGGACGTCATCGAACTCCACGTGTGAGCGGCCGTCCATCAGTGCTCGTGCCTTCCCCCCGAGGGTCAGGTACTGGGCGGCGCGAACGCTGGCTCCGTAGGACACCCACTCCTGAATGAAGGGAAGCGAGATCCCGTTCTTCGACGGCCGCGTCGCTCGTACCACCGCAAGCGCGTAGCGGAGTACCGTATCCGAAACCGGCACCCTCCGGACGAGCTGCTGGAACGCAACGATGTCATCGCCGGTGAGCGCGTGCTCGAAGGACGGAACCCGGTTCGAGGTGGTAGACCGGACGACCTCCATCTCGTCCCCTTCCGGTGGGTGCTCGATCACGATCTCGAACATGAACCGGTCGAGCTGCGCCTCCGGCAGCGGATACGTCCCCTCGAGCTCGATCGGGTTCTGTGTCGCGAACACGAAGAACGGCTCATCGAGCTGATACGTGCGGCCCTGGATGGTGACGCGGTGCTCCTGCATTGCCTCGAGCAACGCGGACTGCGTCTTCGGCGGCGTCCGATTGATTTCGTCCGCCAGGATGATGTTGGCGAAGATCGGCCCAGGCGCGAAGACCATCTGCCGACGACCCGTGGCTGGGTCCTCCTGAATGATGTCCGTGCCGGTGATGTCCGAGGGCATCAAGTCCGGCGTGAACTGGATCCGAGAGAACTTGAGGTTCAGAACCTGGGCGAGGGAGTGAACCAGGAGCGTTTTCGCGAGGCCGGGTACGCCCAGGATGAGGGAGTTGCCGCCCACGAAGAGAGAGAGCAGCAGCTGCTCGACCACGGCTTCCTGACCTACGATCGCCTTTCGCAGCTCGACGAGGATTCGCTCGCGTCCCTGCTTTAGTCTGTCCGCAAGCTCGAGGTCGTCATCTCCTTCGAGCAAGGCGGTGTTGATCATCGACGACAATCTGAACTCCCCGTCTGGTGTTTGAGAGGATCGCGTCGCCCTCGAGTTCGAGCTGGCGAGCGTCGAATGCGTTCCATACGGACGCCTGCTGCCGGCATGCCGAACATCAACTCGCTTCGTGGATCTGGAGGAGGAGGTCCTGCGCCTCCTCGAAGTTCGGAGCGGCCTCAAGGGCGCGAAGGACCTCGACCCGGGCTCGCTCGAGCTCTCCTGCCTGGAAGAGCGAGAGAGCGAGCTGGTAGAGGGCGGCCGCGCGGTTCGTAGGCTCCAGGCCGACGACCGCGCGCCGCTCGCGGACCGCGAGCAGATGCTCGTCCAACTCGGTATACAGATCCGCGAGCTTCAAGTGCGGGTCCGCCTCGTAGGGATAGATCCACACCGCCCGTTCGAGGGCCGCAGCGGCGCCCGCGGGGTCCCCGTTTTCTTCGAGCATCTGTGCCAGCTCCAAGTTGCCGCTATAGGCCGTCTCGTCGTGTTCAGTGAGGATCTGGAGCGCTTCGATAGCCCCCTCGTCGTTCCCCTCCTGAACGTGGATCTGGGCCAGTAGGGCATAAGGCGAACCGCTCGCGGCAACCGGGAAGAGCTCGCCGGCCTGCTCGAGCGCTTGCCGCGCCTCATCCAGGTCGCCTGCCTCCATCGCTGCCCGTCCCCGCTGGAACAGCGTCATGAAGGTTCGCGCCTCCTCGGGGCTCTCGCGGTCCCGGAGCCAGCGGTCGAATTCTTCATCGATCTCTTCGTCGTCGCCCCCCAGGACGTTCTGGAAGATCTCCTCGGCCGAACGACCGTCGCGGTAACCGTGGAGCATCTGAATGATTGCGTCGAACCCCCGGGTTTCTTCGATCCAGGCCGCCACGAGGGCTGCCATGTCGTACGCGTGCGCGAGGTGCGCCGGGGTTCGGGGTCGAACGAATCCTTCGTTCAACCGGCTGACCGGCGGGAGCTCATCGTCATCGTAGACGATCAGGAACTCCGGCGTCACCGGATACCCCCAACCGGGTCTAGCCCTGCGCTCTTCGTGTACCGAGAGGCCCTCGGTGAACCACCTCGGCACCCGGCTCTCGCTGACTCCGAGGGCTATGGTGTGCGCCATCTCGTGCCACAGCGTCGTCAACCAGTTGTAGGTGCCGGCCTCGCGGGCCGAAGGAGAGTCGAGCGCGAGCACGTCTCCGAAGCTGACCCCCAGCGCGCCGAGCCCCGCAAGGCCGACAGTACGAACGGAGAAGTCTGCGCTCCGCGGGTACAGCTCGATGCGGACATCGCCCCGGGGCTGGTCGCCGTACCGTTCAGCGAGCTCGGAGTGTGCCTGGACGGCTGCGATCTCCAGGTAGGGTAGCAAGAGATCGGCCTCGTCCTGGTGGAGCATCAGCTCGAAGCCGTCGAGGCGGCGAATGTCGTACTCCTCGAACGTATCGAGCAGGTCGAGGTTGTTCTTGATCCAGACGTTGTAGGGGTCGCCCGCGAAGGAGCGCTCGAGGCTCTCTCGTGCCTCATCGATCTGGCCGAGACGGAACTGGTTGAGACCGAGCTCCCCGAAACTCTGCCAGTGCACGGGGTCGAGCTGCGTGGCTTCCGCTGCGAGCTCTGCCGCTTCGGCGTACAGCCGATGCTGTCCTGCGATCTCGGCGACGGTGGTCAGCAATCCCGGGTACATCGGGTTCAGCTCCGATACCTGCGCGCGGCTGGCTTCGTATTCGTCCAGGTCCCCACGGACGAAATGGAGGGCCGCCCTCATCGCAAGCGCCTCCAGTGAGCCGGGATTCACCTCCAGCGCCTTCTCGAGCTCGGCTTCGGCCCCTTCGTAGTCCTCGGTGTCGAGCATCATTCTGGCGAGGAAGGTCCGCCCCGAAACGAGGTTCGGGTTGATCTCGAGGCTCTGCTCGACCAGCTCCAGCGCTGCCGTCCGATCGCCGTCGAACGCGTTGGCTCGCGCCAGCCCGAGGAGAACTCGGGGGTGGCTCTCATTGATCGCGAGCGCGTCCTGCAGCGCTGTGTGTGCTTCGGTGCTGTTGTACTTCTCCAGGAAGAGTTCCGCGAGACGGATGTTCGGCTCTACGTTCGATGGATCGGCGCTGACCGCCTCGTCGTATGCCATCACTGCGTCCTGGAACAGCTCGGGTTGGGTGACACCGAGATAGCGGACCGCGTTGCCCACTGCCGTCAGGTCGGGCGAGCTGAGCCCGCTACTCTGATTGTAGAGGTCGATGAACGAGTCGAACCGGGGAACCGCTTCGTCTCGATCGCCTCGATTGAAGATCAGCTCCGCGAGGTTGAACTCCGCAACCAGCTGATCGGGACCCTCCGCCTCGAGCGCCTCGGTGAACGCGGCCTCCGCTTCCGCGAGGCGGCCCCGCTCGCGAAGGGCGACACCGCGCAGGTTCGGAAGCCCGGTCGCCTCTTCCGCCGCTTCGTCATACCTGCCGACGTCGATCAGCGCCTGGACGAGGGCCCGCCGCGCGACGGTGTCGTCCGGATTCTCGAGGACGGCGGCGCGTGCGGTCCGGATCGCCTCCTCGTAGCCGCCGGAATCGGCCGCCGCGACCGCCCCGCCGGCGTCCTGCTGTGCGCAGGCCGCCGCCGGGAGCAAGAACACCCCAAGAAGCACTAACCAACAGCCGGACGACCATCGTCGATGCCTCATCCGTCACCTCCGGCGTCCTGGATCGCTCGGTTGGTGCGCGCCAGCTCGAGGAGCAGCTGCTCCAGCTGCTGCTGGTATTCCTCAGGATCCATCTGCCCACTGCGGATGCGGAGGGATTCCACCTCTTCCTGGAGGCGCAGCCGCTCGTCATACAGCGCCCTCAGCTCGGGAGACGCGTCCTCCGGGATGGCCGCGACCCCTGGCGCACCGAGGTGGAAGACGCCAGCGAGCTCCGTATCCCCCTCCATTCGGGAATGCTCGAGCTGAAGCCGGTTGCTCGTCGTGTATGCTCGCTCCGTTTCCCTGACCGCATACTCGTACGCTTCGGTGACGGTGACGCGGTCATCCTGATCGACATCGGCTCCGTCACCTGCGAACGCACCTACGAAGAACTCGCCGAACAGGGTCTCGTTGCGCTCCATTCCGGACCCAGTGGCTGTGATCGTCGTGCGGTGCTCGGCTGCAAGGGGCTCATGGAAATCGCCACTCGCGCTCGCGGTGTTCACGATGACTAGCGGCTGGGAACTGAAGGGCTCCAGCAACCCCGCCAGCTCTTCTGCCGTGAGGTCCGGCCCCGGCAGGTTGATCCTCGAGCCGCGCGCGTCGGCGCTTCCGTGCCCGATCAGCAGAATCATGACCCGGTCGTCCGGCCCGGCTCGCTCCGCGATCCTCGCCAATGCTGATTCGACCTCCTCCCGCCGCGAGATCCCGTCGATCCGCTGCGGATCCCGATCCGGATTCTCCGCCAGATAGATCACGTTCTCCCGCGCCAGGCCGTGCCGCTCGACGGCCGCGTCGACCATCTCCGTGCCCCAGGCATGGAAGTCGTCGACATATTTGGGCTCCCCCCCCAGACCACTGACGATCAAGAGGTGAGCCTGTGCCGCGACAGCGGTGCTTTGCACGGCGGCCAGGAACAAGGCCAGGAAAAATATCCTCATGGGAGCCCCCGTCTGCGGCGGAACGCCCATTCGCCTCCCACCAATCCGACGATCAGCAGGAAGACGATCGGCATGTCCCAAAGGTCGTAACTCTCCACGCGGGTGATTCCGCTGCCGGAGTACTGGACGTCTTCGACGAGCTGCTCGATGTCGGAAAGCCCATAGAAGCGGCCACCGGTCTCTTCGGCGATCCGGCGTAGGAGAGGAGCCCGCATCTGGGCCGAGAAGAACTCACCGTCGTCCTCGGCGGCATCCAGTGCGAGGGTGCTGGTTGCGAGTTCCTCGCCGTCCCTCTCCGCACGGAGCCGGATCTGATGAACGCCCCCCTCCTTGGGCAGGAACGAGGCCAGATATTCCCCGTTCACCTGGTTCGTCGAGCGGAGCGGAAGCTCGGTCGAAGCCCCGCTCGGTGAAGCAATGGAGGCGGAGATGGCCGCGTTGTTGATACGCTGGAATGCGCTGTCACGTAGTTCGGCCTGTAGCTCGACCGCGTGATTGATTGCGGCCGGTTCTGCCGACGCCGTGAGCGTCAGTTGATCAGGCACCTCGTTGACGAGCCACCGTAGGGTCTGCCGCCAGAACGTCTCGTGCGTCTCGTCCTCGAGCGGGATATCGGCGTGCATCTGCCAGATCCAGGAATCCTGGACCGGGAGAGCCAGCACGAGGCCGCGGCCGTATCGCTGGAACGCAAGCACGACCTGCCCCTCCTCGACACCCGGACCCTCCCCGACCAACAGAGACGTCGCCCCCGGCTTTAAACGCGTCAGCCGGTTGAAAGTCGATAGCTCGGGGAGCGTGCTCCAGCGTTCGGCGGACTCGGCGGGATCGGAGCTGAGCTGCAGGGCGGCGTGCGCCGCTCCCGCACGGGTCGGTGTGACCTTCAGCTCCCGGTAGTAGTCGGGATCGCCGTTCGGATCGAGCTCGACCGGGAGGAGGTCTGCGATGGGCGTCCCAGCATAGCCTCCCTCCGCAAACGATCGGCGTCCGCCGAGGAAGAGAACGCTGCCACCGCGCTCGCTCACGAAGTCGACGATCATCTGAAGCTGCTCCCTCGAAAAGAAGCTTGCCTCGACACTGCCGATCACCAGGGCACGGTAGGAGAACAGCTCCTCCCGCGTGAGCGGGAACCCGTCGACCAGCTCTTCGCCACTGTCGACGTCGAGCCGCAGGAATTTGTTCTCGGCCGTTCGCTGGAGGACGACGAGCTGTACCTCGGCATCGTCCGTCACGGCCCGGCGCATGAACTTCACCTCGAAGCGAGGCTCACCCTCGAGATAGAGGACCTTCTGGGGTCCCTCCCGAACGTTGACCAGGGTCTCGCGGCGGTTGTTCTCCGTGACCAACTCGTCGTCCTGGAGCGGCACCCGGAAGGTGAACCGGCGCCACCCGGGCTCGTCCGCCGTGAAATGGACCCGGACCGTGGCCGGCGTGCCGTCCATTGGAAGCTCGACGTCCTGCGTGTTGACCACGCGGCCTTCGTCCTCGACGATTAACGGCACGGTGCGGCCGGCGTAGCCATTCTGAGCAATGACCAGATCGACCATCATCGAGGTACCCCGCAGCACGCCTCGTGGGCTCGAAACCCGTCGCACCTCGATGTCACGCTGGAATTCCTCGCGACCGACGCCCACGGTGTAGACGGGCAGGCCCGAAGCGCGTGCGGAGAGGACCGACGAGTTCAGCTCGGCTTCGGATTGATCCGCCCCGTCCGTCACCAGAACGAGGCCGGCCAGCGAAACGCCGGCGAGCTCGCTCTGAGCCTGGTCGAGGGCACGCCCCAGCCGCGTCTGTCCGCCGAGGAAGCTCAACTGTCCCACTTCCTCCACGCGCTTGGTATCCCCAGAAAAGCTGAACAGCCGGATGCGGAACCGCTCCGAGAGCGCCTCGAGGAGGTCGGTGTCCAGCCGCTGGATGAGCTCCTGCGCGCGGGTCGAGCTCCCATCGTCGGCGACGAGCATGCTCCGCGAATCGTCGACGAGGATGCCGAGATAGTTCTCCTGTTCGACCGCGACCGGGACCTGCAGGGTCGGGCGGAAGAGGAGGACGAGGAGGAGGGCGAGAAGCGAGGTGCGAAGCGCCAACATGCCGGCTCGGTCCATCCCCGAGAGCTCGCGCACCCGGAGAAGGTAGGTCCATGCGGCCAGCGCAGCGAGAGCGGTGGCGAGCACGAGCACCCAGGCCGGCAAGGGCGTCGCGAAAACGATCCGCCCCTTCTCGAAAACGAGAGGCGGATACTTGAACAGTAACTCCCAAAGACCCAGTGCCATGCCGTCTCGAATTCTTACCTGGGTTTACAGACTCCCCGGCGCAATCTGCAGCGTCCGAGGGTCGAATCGCATCAGCGACTCATCGCATAGACGATGAAGTTCGCCGCCATCTGGTACGCATACGTCGAGTACTGGAGTGGATAAGCGGGATCTTCCGCCCACTCCCACGCGTCCCCGAGGTCGGTGTTCCAGTTGATGATGACCATCAGCCGTCCCTGCTCGTCGAAGATCCCGCGAACGCGAGGGATCCGACCGGTTTCGCCGTTCTCGTGCGTCGGCCCTCCCGCGATTCCCTGGCCGACGTTCGGAACCTGGATGATCTCGTCGATCTCGTAGAACGTCGAGAAGATCGGGTGGTCGAGCCCGATGTCCACGATCTCGTACTCGGGGAGGATCCGCCTTATCTCACGCTCGAAGGTGTACCACTCGGACTCTCCCCAGAAGTCGTCGATGACCAGGAAGCCACCGGCGAGAAGATAATCCCGCAATCCCTCGACTTCTTCCTTGCGCAAATTCATCCCGCCGACCTCGAGCGCATAGAGGAAGGGAAAGCGGCGGAGGTCCGGATCGTCCAGCCGCACGGGGTTCTCCAGCGGGAAGACATCGACGCCGGTGAGTCGGCCAAGGACACTGACGATCCACCGGTCAGCGACCGGGTAGTCGACCGACCAGCTTCCCCCACCAAAGCCGCCACCACCCCAGCCACCACCCCAGCCGCTGTACATTGCTCGAGTGAAGTAGAAGCTGTGCGCCTTCTGCTCCGAAGGAGAACGGCCGCCAGGCAGGGGCAGGATGGGTGGTGCGGTCGCGGCAGGGGCCGAGTCGGTGAGACGGGCAAACGTCACCCCGGGAGAGGCATCCCGGAGCCCGTGACCGCCCAGTGGGGCGGCCGTCGTCAGAGGCAGCGAGAGCGCGGCCATGGCCAGGAATCTCGCGTACGGTCGCCGCATCCAGGATCTCCTCGGAAGCGAGGTTCGCCGGGACGAACCAAGGGACGAAGGACGACCGAACCCCGACCGGCGCGCGCGGATGGAACCGCTCCTGGATTGTGCGGCCCGACTGCGGACGGCTGGAGCCCGTGCGGATCGAAACTGGAAGTATGCCCGGGGGCGAAAGGAAGCAATGCTACCTCCCCCTCTGTAATAGAACCGATACAGCGAGGAAAGGCTAGTTGTTTGACGGTCTCCATCCTAAACCTATGGCTGCGCTGAACGTGCCGTCACCCGCTCAGCGGGCCCGATCGAGCCTTTGCACGGATTGCGCCGCCGCAACTCGGGAGATCGCGTTACCGGAACGACAACTCACGCGGAGGCGCGAAGGACGGCGGAGGAGGTTGAAGGATCACCGACATCCCATCTCCGGATCTCCGCGCCGCGTGAGCCCAGCGGTTCGGCTCAGGCCACCATGGCTTCGCGTGCTATCTCACGTCCTTCCGAGGTGAGGTGAAGGAGCCCTCCACGCGAAACCACGAGGCGGTCGCGAAGGGAGGACTTGATTGCGATTCCCGCGATCTCCTCGTTCCAACGCAGATGCTCCTGAAGGTGCTCCGGCTGGCATTCCCGGGACGCCTCGGGCGTGTCCTCGTGGTGGAGCAAGTGAACGAGGAGCATCTGCTGGGCGAACCGCCGCCGATGACCGCGTGCACGGCGAATCGCCGCGATCACGCCCTGCTGCGGGGCGAAGAGGTAGGCCAGGAAGAAGAAGATCCCGACGACGGTGGCCATGGAGCCGGCGATCGAGGCATCGGCGAGGTGCGAGGCCCAGTAGCCCACCAGAGCGGCCAGGGTACCGATCGCGGCGCTGAGCAGGAGTAGCCGGGCGAGGCTGTCGGTCAAGAGGTAGGCTGTGGCCGGCGGTCCGACGACGAGGGCGACGACGAGGATGGATCCGACGGCATCGAAAGCCCCGACCGCTGTGACCGATACCGCGCCCATCAGAAGGTAGTGCAACAGGACGGGGCTGAAGCCGAGCGCGGCGGCGAGAGGCGGATCGAAAGTCGAGAGTTTCAGCTCCTTGTAGAGGGTCGTGATGAACGCCGTATTGACGAGGAGGACCGAGCCCATCACCCAGAGAGCCTTGGGGCCGAGGTCGCGACCACCGATGACGATCCTGTCGAACGGCGCGAAGGCGAGCTCGCCGAGGAGTACGGCGTCGATATCGAGATGCACGCCACCGGCGTATCGCGCGATGAGGATGACGCCAATCGAAAAGAGGACCGGGAAGACGAGACCGATCGCCGCGTCCTCCCGCACCCGCCCGGTACGATTGAGCGCTTCGATCAAGCCTGCGGTGATCACTCCGGTGACGGCCGCACCCAGGATCAATAGGGGGGAGTTCAGATCCTCCGTGAGGAAGAACGCGAGCACGATGCCCGGCAGGATGGCGTGGCTGATGGCGTCGCTGAGCATCGAGACCCGCCGTAGGACCAGGAATGCACCAGGCAGAGCGCAGGCCAATGCGGTTACGACGGCGATGATCTGGATCTCGAGCTGCGGCATGTCAGCGTCGCCCTCCGTGGAGCGAGCGGACCCCGGGAGCTTCGCCCGCGACGGGAGCGGCGAATTCGGCGTGCGCGGACTCGAGCCCGCTATCCGTGAGTGCCCACAGGTCGCCATCGACACGGCGGGCCCAGCCGCGTCGCTCCAATCCTCGTAGCCCGGGCTGCACACTCTCGGGACCCGACGTCATCGTGCGGAGAACGACGGCCGGATGCGGGTGGAGTGGGTCCTCGTGGTGTCGCGCCAGTGTGTACATGTCCTCGAGCACACCGAGCTCGCGAAGATTCCTGTGGCTGCGCCGCGACCGAACATGCGCCGCGAGCAGACCGCGGCGGGGCGCGGCCAGAAGGCTCACCAGCATGATAGCGCCGGCGCAGAGGACGATGGTCGGGCCGGTGGGAAGCCGTGGCGTGGAGGCGCTGATGACGGCACCGGTGACTCCGGCCGCCGCCCCGAACAGGGCGGCCAGCAGAACGATACGGCCAAGGCGATCCGACCACTGCCGCGCTGCCGCGGCCGGCGCGATCAGGATGGCGCTCATCAGAACCACCCCGACGGTCTGAAGACCGATGACGATTGCAAAGACCAAGAGGCTGGTGAGGGTGACGTCCAGGGCTCGCATCGGCAGCCCGATGGACGCGCCAAACTCCCGGTCAAAGGCGAGCAGCTTCAGCTCCTTCCAGAGCAGGATCGTCGCGGAGATGGCGATGAGGCCCAGCACCGACATGACGACGACGTCTCGCGGCAACAGAGCGGCGGCCTGACCGAAGAGAAAAGTGTCGAGGCCGGCCTGGTTACCGCTCGGGAGGCGCTGAATGAACGTCAGCAGCACCATCCCGAATCCGAAGAAGACGGAGAGGACGAGGCCGAGCGAAGCGTCGTAGGGGATCCGTGTCTGCTTGCTGATCTGGAGGACAAGCAATGCGCCGATCCATCCGGCGGCTGCAGCGCCCAACACGAGGACCACGGGGGACCGGACGCCGGTCAACAGGAAGGCCACGGCGATGCCGGGGAGCGCTGCGTGCGAGATGGCGTCGCCGAGGAGGCTCTGGCCGCGGAGCACGGCATAGGTCCCCAGCGTCCCGCTAACGATCCCGAGCACCGCCGCACCGATGGCGACGGTGCGCAGGGTGAAGTCGAGAACGAACGGAAGGGTCATTCGAGGCCGGAGGCGCGGTCCAGCCGGAACGGCTCCGGCGGCGGTTCGGCCGAGGTTCCTCGAAGGTACGGGACGCGCCCTCCGTACGTGGCGCGCAGGTTCTCGTCGGTAAACGCCTCCGC
>WHSP01000138.1 GCA_009380025.1 Gemmatimonas sp.
ACCCGCGACCTTCGGGTTATGAGCCCGACGAGCTACCAGACTGCTCCACCCCGCGACAAGGAGGTGAAGATACACGGAGAAGATTGCTGAGTCAACCCCTCCAGACCCTCGCGATTGCAGGTTTTTCCGGCATTATTCGCCCATCGGTGAGCCAGTGGCCGTGGGTCTTTCGCAAGACATTGAACCGCCGGTTTCCCAGACGGGGACGGTGGAGATCGGTGGGCGGGCCAGCGGAGCCGAGTCGGGTCTCGAGGTGTTCGGTTGTGGGACGCCGAATCCCATGACCGGACGTCCGAGATGCCCACCGCTTCCCGCTCATGAGGTCACAAGTCCTTATCGTTCAAGCGCATTGGGGATTTTGGAGTAGTGGGCACGCAGCTTCCTTGGCAAGTACTCGCCGGCGAGTCCGTTTTCGGACCCCAGCGCTCGGGTGTGCAGAACGCCGAAGTTGCGTCGAGGCGAGACGCTAAGCAAAGCAAGGGAGGCAAGAATGGGGGGCGTGACGATCGACCTCACGGCCGTGGCAGCGATCTGGATCGGGGGAGTGTTGGTGTTGATTCCCTTGACGGCGTTGCTCCTCCGATATGGAGTGATCCCACTCCTCGAGGCGGTGACCGAATATCGACGACACAGGGCCGATAAATCGGGTGAGCTGGACAGGCGAATGAGGGTTCTCGAGGAGCGGCTGCGGAAGCTGGAATCGAGGCAGGCATCCGAAGGGCGCGGAATCGGGGTGGCCTGACCCGCGGTCGGAATCATCCGGTACAGATCGGAGAAAGAAAGTGGACATACCTCGCGAGCGAAAGAATCAGAGAGTGAAGCGGTGGGCGATCGGCGGCGCTGTGCTCGCTGTGCTCGTACTGGCGACTGCGGCGCTGGCACGACTGGAACCAGCAGCACCTTCAGTCGATCGAGCCGGTATCTGGGTAGATACGGTGAGGGAAGGGACGATGGTGAGGCAGGTGCGTGGTCCGGGGACGCTGGTACCCGAGCAGATCCGCTACATTTCGGCGGTGTCGGGTGGGCGGGTCGAGCAGATTATGGTGGAGCCGGGCACGTCAGTGACCCCGGACACGGAGCTCCTGGTTCTGAGCAATCCGGAGGTGACGCTTCAGGCGATGGAGGCGCAGCGGGACCTCGCCGGATCCCGGGCCACCGTCGCGACCCTTCGTGCGACGCTCGAGAACGAGCGTCTCAACCAGGAAGCAGCGGCCGCTACCGTCCGCTCGGAGTACCGGGAAGCACAGCGTCAGGTGACGGCGAACCGGGAGCTGGCGGAGCGCGGGCTGATCCCCACGCTGGACCTTCGCCGGAGCGAGGATACGGCGGCCGAGCTCGCCGAGAGGCTAGAGATCGAAGAGCAACGGTTGGAGTTCCTCGCGGCATCGATGGAGGCCCAGCTGGAGGCCCAGCTCGCCGAGGTCGAGCGTCTCGTGTCCCTTTCGGCCCTCCAGGAGTCCTACGTCGAGGCGTTGGTGGTCAATCCAGGAGCTACGGGAGTCCTGCGGGAGCTTCCGCTGCAGGAGGGTGAGTGGGTCAACCCGGGGACGCGAGTCGCGGTCGTCGTGCAGCCCGGACGGCTGAAGGCGGAGCTGCGTGTCCCGGAAACGCAGGCGAGGGACGTAGCCGTGGGGCAGCCGGCATCCATCGATACCCGAAACGGCTTGATACCGGGGAGGGTGGTGCGCATCGATCCGGCCGTCGAGAACGGCACGGTCACGGTCGACGTCGCCCTCGAAGGCGAGCTCCCACGAGGGGCTCGGCCGGACCTTTCCGTCGATGGGACGATTGAGATCGAGCGTCTCGAGAACGTCGTCTACACCGGCAGGCCGGCATACGGGCAGGCAGAGAGCACCGTCGGACTCTTCCGGCTGGATCCCGAGGGTCGGACGGCGAACCGCATCGGGGTTCAGCTCGGTAGGAGCTCGGTCAATACGATCGAAGTGGTGAACGGGCTCCAGCCGGGTGACGTCGTGATTCTGTCGGACATGTCACAGTGGGATGCGGTCGATCGGGTACGTCTCAGGTAGCCTGGGGAGCCTGAACAGGGGCCTATGAATCATTTGCTGAGGGACATCCGCCAGTCGGTCCGCCGTCTTGCTCGAACGCCGGGCTTCACGGCGGTGGTTCTGGTCACGTTGGCCCTCGGCATCGGGGCGAACAGCTCCATTTTCAGCGTCGTCAACGCCGTCCTCCTGCGGCCCCTTCCCTTCGCCGAGCCGGACCGGCTCGTCATGCTCTACACTGGGTACCCTGACGACGAGACCCGCTATCCGCTCTCTCCACCCGACTTCATGAGCTTCCACGACGACGGACGATCGTTCGCCGGCGTGGCGGCTGCGAGCGGGGGGATCGCGACGCTGACGGGGAACAGCGAGCCAAGGCAGGTGGAGATCGCCGAAGTCAGCGACGGCTTTTTCGAGATGATGGGTGCGTCCCCCCTGATCGGGCGCGCCTTTTCGGCCGAGGAGCATCAGCCCGGGGCGGGACCGGTTGCGTTGCTGGCGCACGCCTACTGGCGGCAGCAGTTCGGCTCGGACCCGAATGTCGTCGGTCGGACGCTCAACCTCGATGGACAGCCGCGGACGATCGTCGGCGTTCTGCCCCCGAACTTCGACTTCCCGAGCCGACGCGAGGTGTACTTTCCGATCGCGTACGACGCCCGGTATAGCTCGACGACGGCGCTCGGTCGGCGCGCTGAGTTCCTGTTCACGGTAGGCCGCCTGGCGCCGGGCGTCAGCTTGGAGGCGGCGAATGCCGAAGTGCGCGAGATCTCCGAGCGACTTCAGCGAGAGTTCCCAGAAACGAACTCCGAAAACATCGACCTTTCGATCGCTCCACTCCGAGAGGTTCTACTAGGCAACGTCACCAGGCCGCTTCTCATTCTCCTCGGAGCAGTCGGTCTAATCCTTCTGATTGCGTGCGTCAACGTCGCCAACCTGCTACTGGCCCGAGCGTCGGTTCGAGAGGCCGAACTGGCCGTACGAACGGCGATCGGTGCCGGGCGTGGGCAGCTGTTGCGGCAGCTCTTGACCGAAAGCCTCGTACTGGGCGCAGTGGGTGGGATCGCCGGTCTGTTTGTGGCAGCCGTCGGTATCGACCTGTTGCTAGCCGCTCTGCCCGAAGGGATCCCACGGCTCGACGAGGTGCGGATCGACGGCGTAGTCGTCGTGTTCACCGCGACGATATCGATCGGCACGGGGTTGCTCTTCGGCCTACTCCCCGCCATTCATGCGACCAGCCCCGATCTGGCGACTCGTCTGCGACAGGGTTCCCGCGGCGCCCTCGGTACACGAGCGTCGCAGCGGTCACGCCGCGCCCTCGTCGTGGTCGAGATGGCGTTGGCGATCGTGCTCCTTGTCGGTTCTGCGCTCCTGCTACGCAGCTTCCTCCGCCTGATGAGCGTCGACCCGGGCTTCCGGGCGGACCAGATCGTGGCCTTCGAGCTTTCGCTTCCCGAAAGCTCCTACGCCGACGGTCCGGACGTCCGTCAGTTCTACGCGGACCTTCTCGAGCGTTTGGGTGGCCTTCCGGGCGTCGAGTCGGCGGCCGCGGGAAGCGACCTGCCCCTGCAAGGAATCAGGGATGTCTTGGGGTTCGACATCGAGAACGCGCCGCCACCGCCGCCCGGATTCATCGTCGATGCGGCTACGAGCTCGGTATCGCCCGGATACTTCACGACACTTGAGATTCCCCTACGGCGAGGCCGGTTGCTCGATGAGCGGGACCGGGATGGGAGTCCGGAGGTAGCGGTCGTCAATGACGCGTTCGTTCGCCGGTACCTGCCGAACGAGTCGCCGGTGGGGAGGCGGATCAGCTTCGACGGGGAGGGCTGGGTGCAGATCGTGGGTATCGTGGGCGATGTGCCGCAGGAAGGGGTCGATCAGGGGGTCCAGCCGGGCATCTTTCTGCCGCACGAGCAGTTCACGGCCAGCTCGCTGTCGGTGGTGGTTCGCACAGTCGGCGATCCGCTAGCGGCATCGAGCTCGATTCGTGCCGAGATCGCGGCGATGGATCCGGACCTGCCCATCGAGCGCCTCTTCACTGGAGAGGACATTCTGGCGTCTTCCACGGCGCAGCCCCGGTTCTTCGCGATTCTTCTGGGAATCTTCGCGGCGGCCGCACTCGCGCTGGCGGCGATTGGCATGTTCGGTTTGATGTCCTTCCTGGTCGCGCAGAGAAGGCGCGAGATCGGGGTGCGCATCGCTCTCGGCGCGCAGCCGGCGGCCGTTTTGAGGCTCGTCGTGGGTGGCGGGCTCACCTTGTGCGCGATCGGCGCCGGCCTGGGCGTTGGCCTGGCGCTCCTCGGTTCCCGGCTACTCTCGGGGCTGCTCTTCGAAATTGGTACACTCGATCTCGTGAGCTATGTCGGCGCCACATCGCTTCTACTCGGCGTAGGTGCTCTTGCGAGCTACCTTCCCGCGCGGACGGCCATGCGTGTCGATCCAAATGTGGCCCTTCGCTACGACTAATCCAGGGCCGCGCGAAACTCACGCCGGATCTTCGTCGTAAAGTGGAGTTGCCATAACCCATCGCTCCGTTCCTGTCGGCTGCCTTGACGTCCAGACCCGGAGCCGTCACAGTCGGCGAGGCAATTTTCCTTTTCACCCGCGATCACAGAGGCAAGAGATGCCACAGGAAGCCATGGAGGCAGTCGCAACCCCGACGAGCACGCAGCCACTGATCCAGTTGGAGGACGTGAGCAAAGTGTTCTACACGGAGGAGGTAGAGACGCATGCGCTGCGGGACGTGCACCTGCGGATCCAGCCGGGGGAGTTCGTGGCGATTGCGGGGCCGAGTGGGTGCGGGAAGACGACGTTGCTGTCGATCCTCGGATTGCTGGACACGCCGACCGGGGGAGAGTACCGGCTGGTCGGGGAGCCGGTCGCCAACTTGTCGTCGGGGCAGAGGGCGCAGATCCGCAACCGCGAGATCGGGTTCGTCTTTCAGGCGTTCAACCTGATCGGAGACCTGACCGTCTACGAGAATGTCGAGCTGCCGCTGACGTACAGGAACATGCCGTCAGCGGAGCGGAAGCAGCGGGTGCACGACGCGTTGGAGCGGGTGGGGATGGGGCACCGGATGAACCACTATCCGGCGCAGCTTTCCGGGGGTCAGCAGCAGAGGGTCGCGGTGGCGCGTGCGATCGGCGGGAGCCCGAGCGTCCTGCTGGCTGACGAGCCGACGGGGAATCTGGACTCGGTGAACGGGGAAGCGGTGATGGACCTACTGAAGGAGCTGCACCAGGGAGGAGCAACGATCGTGATGGTGACGCACGACCCGCGGTACGAGGAGTACGCAGAGCGATCGATCCATCTGTTCGACGGACAGGTCGTCGAGGACGTCAGCGGGCCCCGGGCAGCCGAGCTGGCCTCCGAGCTCGAGGGCCATGGCTTCGACATGACCTGACGCACCCGCTCCACTGGTTTCCACCAGCCTAACACCGGACCATGGCAGGTCTCTTGAACGACCTCCATACCACGGCGCGGAGCCTTCGCCGGACTCCGGGATTCACCGTGGTGGCCCTCCTGACTGTGGCGCTTGCCGTCGGGATCAACAGTGCGATCTTCAGCGTCATCGACGGCGTTCTCCTTCGCCCCCTGCCGTATCAGGAGCCCGATCGATTGGTCAGGCTCTACAACCCACCGCCCGAGGAAGGCCTGACCGTCGTCCCAGGCACGTTTTCACCCCAGGATTTCGACGACCTGGAGCGAGAGGCGACCTCGTTTCAGCAGCTCGCGACCTACTTCATCGATGAGCTGCCCATTGTGGGTGGCGAGGTTCCGCAAGAAGTTCCGGCTGCGTACGTCTCTGGCGACTTCTTCTCGACCCTCGGAACGAACGCCGACCTCGGTCGCGGCCTTGTTGCCGGCGACGGAGCTCGTCGTCAGGGCAAGCCATTTTTCACCAGACCTTCAGATTCATGACCAACGCTTCGCTCACAAAACCTTCCTCTACGCCGGGGACGAACTGCCTCATTCGCCTGCACGACATCAACAAGCACTATGAGACGAAGGCCGGGCGCACGAACATCCTCAACCACATCACGATGGACGTGCGGGATGGGGAGTTCCTCAGCATCATGGGGCCTTCGGGTGCCGGCAAGACGACGCTGCTGAACATCCTCGGCATGTTCGACGCCGATTGGTCTGGATCCTTCGAGTTCGTTGGCCAGCCAATCCATGCGCTGAAGACGAAGGTGAGAAGGGAGCTGGGGAAGCAGTACGTCGGCTTCGTGTTCCAGCAATACCATCTGCTGGACGACCTCACCGTCTACGAGAACCTCGAGATCCCCCTCTCGTATCGGAACGTGAAGCGGAGCGAACGCGCCGCGATCGTTGCGGACGCCCTGGACCGCTTTGGGATGGTCGCGAAGAAGGACCTGTATCCGACCCAGCTGTCCGGCGGGCAGCAGCAGCTCGTCGCCGTGGCAAGGGCGACCATCTCCAGCCCCAAGCTGATCCTCGCCGACGAGCCGACCGGGAGCCTGCACTCCTCGCAAGGCAAGATGATCATGGAGCTGCTGAGTGGGCTGAACGCGGCGGGCACGACGATCATGCAGGTCACCCACTCCGAGGAGAATGCCGGCTACGGACATCGGACCGTGGAGCTGCATGACGGATGGTTGGTCGAGCCGTGAACTCTAAACAGGGGGTCGACGTCGAACGTCTCATGGAGAGGCTTCCCGTGAAGCCAACGGTCCGGCTTAACACACCGTGTCTGAACAATGACTACGTATTCGTGGCTCTCCTCCAATGTCGTCATTCCCGCGAAAGCGGGAATCGAGCAGACTGGATCCACGCCTTCGCGGAGATGACGACATTTGTCGACTCGCGAATTCGTGGCCGCAATTCTGTCCGGAGGTACCTAGCCGTCTGGACCGCATTCGTCGTTCGCAACCGCCTGCTCGGAGATCACGATGATCAGTCACTTCAGGAGACTCGCTACCGCGGTCTTCGCGGTTCCCGTCGCGCTCACCCTGACCTCGCATGTCGCGATGGCGCAGCGCACGACGGCCGAGCCTTTCGCCTGGGAAGGGAGTCTGGTTGCTGGGCAGACGCTGGAGATCAAAGGAGTGAACGGGTCGATCGATGCGGTGCCGACGACCAACGGCACCGCCCGGGTCGAGGCGGTCCGCAGCGGCCGTCGGAACGATCCCAACGAAGTTGAAATTGCGGTAGTCGAGCACGCGGGCGGGGCGACGATCTGTGCCGTGTATCCCTCCTCGGGATCGAGGGCGAACGAGTGTCTGCCGGGGGATGCCGGCCGGATATCGTCTCGCCGGAACGACGTTCAGGTCGAGTTCACTGTCGCCGTCCCGGATGGCGTGGCCCTGGTGGCGAACACGACCAACGGATCGATCGAGGCCGAAGGCCTGACCGGCCCGATCGTAGCGCACTCCACGAACGGAGACGTCCGCGTGGAAGGCGGTGCCCGCGTGATCGCGCGGACGACGAATGGGTCGATCACCATCGCCAGTGCAGGTGAAGCGGACGCCCGGACAACGAACGGCCAGATCACCGCGCGGCTCGGCAGCATGACCAGCACTGATCCCCTCGACTTCCGCACTACCAATGGGTCCATCACCCTGGACGTGCCCCCCGACGCGAACTTCGACATTGACGCTAGCACCAGCAACGGAGGCATCGAGACGGCACTCCCCATCACCGTTCAGGGACGCCTCGGCAGGAACAATCTCACCGGGCGAATCGGGTCCGGTGGACGCGAGGTTCGTCTGAGGACGACGAACGGCCGCATCAGCATCGAGAGCGGCGTGTGATCCGGCACGGGATCGGCAACGCAGTGCAATCGAATCGCCCGATCCTTCCCCGCGCGGAGAACGCCCCTGCCGGTATGAAGCAGACCGAGACACCACCGCGGATCCTGATCGCCGACGACCAGGCGGACGTCCTGCAGGCGCTGCGGCTGCTTCTGAAGAACGAGGGGTATCAGATCGAGACGGCGAGTGCCCCGTCGCAGGTGGCTGAGGTGCTCTCGGCCGAGGCGTTCGACGTCCTGCTCCTCGACATGAATTATGCGCGCGACACCACATCCGGTAAGGAAGGGTTCGACCTGTTGACCCGAATTCACGCCGTCTATCCGAATTTGCCTGTCGTTCTGATGACCGCGTGGGGAAGCGTGGACGGGGCCGTCGAGGCGATGCGAAAGGGCGCCCGGGATTACGTCGAAAAGCCGTGGGACAACGCCCGCCTGTTGGCGACCCTGCGCACGCAGGTGGAGTTGGGTCGAGCCCTTCGCCAGACGGAGCTCCTGCAGGGAGAGAACCTCCGGCTCAGGGAACAGGGTGCCTCGAAACTGATCGCGAGCTCGAGGGCGATGCAGCCTGTGCTGCGGATCATGGAGCGGATCGGGCCGTCGGACGCCAACATCCTGATCACGGGCGAGCACGGGACGGGGAAGGAAGTCGTCGCCCGCTGGCTGCACGCATCGTCACCGCGCAGTCGGAAGCCGCTCGTGACCGTCAATGCCGGGGGAATTTCCGAGGGGGTGGTCGAGAGCGAACTGTTCGGTCACGTGAAGGGAGCGTTCACCGATGCGAAGACCGATCGAATCGGGTTCTTCGAAATGGCGGACGAGGGAACGCTATTCCTCGACGAGATTGGCAACCTGCCGCTCAAGCTACAGGCGAAGCTACTGCGGGTGCTCCAGACGGGGGAGTTTCAGCGGGTCGGGTCGTCTCGGACGCAGAAGGCCGATCTGCGGATACTGAGCGCAACGAACGTGGAGATTGCCAAGGAGGTCGCGGCCGGAAACTTCCGGGAGGACCTCCTGTATCGACTCAACACCGTCGAGATCCATCTCCCCCCTTTGCGCGAGAGGCGAGAAGACATCCCGCTGCTCGCCAAGCACTTTCTCGAGGTGTCCGGTGCCCAGTATCGGAAGGAGGGAAGTAGCTTCACGCCGGACGCGATGCAGGCTCTGCTGGAATACGGCTGGCCCGGCAACATTCGGGAATTGGAACATACGATCGAGCGTGCGGTGTTGCTCGCGACTGACGACGTCGTACGCGGTGAGGACCTGAACCTCCGAGGCGCTCATACCGCGCCGGGCGAACCGACGCCCCTGGACGAGATGCCTCTCGAGGACGTCGAGCGGGTCTTGATCCAGAAAGCCCTTAGAAGGTACGACGGCAACGTAACGCAGGCCGCGGAGGCACTGGGGCTGAGCCGCAGCGCACTCTATCGCCGGCTGAATCGGTACGGCCTGTGACGGTCTCGGGCTCCGGCCGGATATAGCCCGCGCGCCTGGCGACATGGTCATTCCTGTTTTCGGTACCCACACCGGTCGCAAAACGAACTGTTGACCGACCCGCGCGAGCAGGACCTCGAGGACGGACGATTCGAACGGAGGGTGCTCCACATCGCCCTTCTTGCCGGCGCCCCCGCTGCCGCGATTGCGTTCGGATTTCTCCTCACCAGCGATCTGACACCCAGGGCGACTTGGACCATCGCGGCGCTGCTCCTCACCGCCTGGATCGGTGGCGCTTTCGTCCTTCGCGAACGCGTCGTACGCCCCATCCAGACCCTCTCAAATCTTCTCGAGGCACTCCGCGAGGGCGATTTCTCGATCCGGGCGCGTGGCGCGCGCACGGACGATGCGCTCGGGTTGGCTTTGCTCGAGATCAATGGGCTGAGCGAAACCCTGCGCCATCAGCGCGTCGGCGCCCTGGAGGCGACGAACCTGCTCCGAAGTGTCATGGCGGAAATCGACGTCGCGGTCCTGGCATTCGATGCCGATCAGCGACTTCGGCTCATCAATCGAGCGGGAGAACGGCTACTCGGACATCCCTCGGCCCGGATCCTTGGCCAGCGGGCAGCCGACCTCGGGATCGAGCATTGCCTGAAGGGGGAAGCGCCACGAACGGTCACCACGGGATTCCCGGGTGGTGCTGGGCGCTGGGAGCTTCGGCGAACGACGTTCCGACAGGACGGCCTCCCCCATCAGCTCGTCGTCCTCTCGGACCTCAGTCGGGCCCTGCGGGAGGAGGAAAGGCAGGCCTGGCAGCGACTCGTTCGGGTGCTGAGCCATGAGATCAACAACTCGCTCACCCCGATCCATTCGATCGCCGGAAGCCTGGCGGATCTCGTCCGACAGGACCCGCCGCCGGAAGACCAGCACGACGATCTGGAGCAGGGGTTGGCGGTCATCCGGGCCCGGTCGGCGGCCCTCTCGAGGTTCATGGCGTCGTACGCACGTCTCGCCCGACTACCCGCTCCGGAGCGACTGCCCGTCGACGTGGGCGCGTGGGTGCACCGAGTCGCGTCACTCGAGCGCCGCCTCGACGTTCAGATCCGGAATGGCCCGTCGGCCTGTATCCTGGCCGACGGTGACCAACTCGATCAGCTGCTGATCAACCTCGTCCGAAACGCGACCGATGCCAGCCTGGAGACCGGCGGCAACGTCGAGATTGCATGGAAGGCAGAGGCGTCGGAGCTCGAGATCGTCGTCCTGGACGAGGGACCGGGGATCTCGGAGACGACGAATCTCTTCGTTCCGTTCTTCACGACGAAGCCGAACGGATCGGGTATCGGCCTGGCACTCAGCCGACAGATCGCGGAAGGGCACGGCGGGAGCCTCTCGCTCGAGAACCGTCGGGATAGTCAGGGATGTCGGGCCACGGTTCGCCTGCCCCTGGGAGCGAGGCGCGAGGAGGATCGTCAATAGCCTGCCTGGTACCTGTTGTTACAGTTACGGCTACTTATTCCGAGTCGACACGTCGTAATGCCGTGAGGGCGGAGATCCAGTCGGCTCGATTCCCGCCCTCGCGAGAATGACTACCTTGGGGGAGACCCTCGAATGCGTCTTCGTTGCTCAGGCAATATGTCGAGGTGCCGAGGCGGCGGGAGGTATCATGGACGTTGTCTGTCGCCCCATTCCACCCGATGATGATAAATGATGGTCGGAGCGAACTCCCTTCCCCCTGCAGGAGGCTCCCCATGAACGCCGATGCCACGCCTTCCCGGAATCTCCTCCCGTTCATCGCCCTGACCCTCGGGCTCACCTGGATCGCGCCGGTCCCGCTGTCGGCCCAGGCCGATGCCGAAGATGATCCCTTCTTCGGCATCACGACGGAGGGCGAGCTGGTCGAGGGCCTCTTCCCGATCCGTGCTACTGGCGTGACGACAGCGCCTATCGTCGACGCGGCAGACGCGTACCTCGCCACCCTTACCCCCGAGCAGACCGCGAAAACACGCTTCGACCTCGATTCTGATGAATGGCGGCACTGGAGCAACATCCCGGTCAACAACCTCGATCGGCGGGGGTTGCCCTTTCGCGAGATGACCGAGGAACAACGGGAGGCGGCGCTTGCCCTGGTACGGTCGGGACTGAGCGCCCGCGGCTTCGAGCAGGCCCGCGACATCATGCGTATAGACGGCTACCTCGCGGACTTCCTCGACAACCACGAGGGGTATGGAGAGGACCTGTACTTCATCGACATCTTCGGTGAACCGTCGACCACCGAGCCGTGGGGCTGGCAGCTCGATGGCCATCACCTCGTCGTCAACTTCTTTGTTCTCGGTGACCAGATCGTAATGTCACCCAACTTCTGGGGCTCGGAGCCGGTTTTCGTCGAAACGGGCGAGTACGCGGGGATCGAGGTTCTGCAGGAGGAGCAGGACCGTGGCCTCGAGCTCATGCGGGCACTTCGCCCGGAGCAACGTCGTCTGGCGACCATCGAAACGGAGAAGACCCGGAATAGTATCCGCTCGGCTGCCTTCCGCGACAACCTGGAGCTCGAACACCAGGGGATCCAGGCCGACCAGCTCGATGCCGACCAGCAGGAGCAGCTTCTCGACGTGATCGGCACGTACGTTGGTGCAATGCGGGATGATCACGCCAGCGTCCGGATGGAGGAGGTGCGTGCTCACTTCGACGACACGCACTTCGCATGGATCGGGGAGGTCGGCGAGGAGGCGCTCTTCTACTATCGGATTCAGAGCCCGGTGATCCTCATCGAGTTCGATCACACGGTTCCGGTCTCGCTCCGTGAGGTCGAAGGCGATGGGCCGTCGCGCAACCACATCCACATCTTCGTCCGGACGCCCAACGGAAACGACTACGGGAAAGATCTGCTACGACAGCATTACGAGCAGCATGCAGGGGATCCAAGCCACCAGCATTGACCCTTCTAACCGCTGCGCATCGGGCCCCGTACACAAGCCTCACGCGGAGCCATCTGAGGTGGTCCGTCAAGGTCTGTGAGGCGGTAACAAACATTTGCTTCCAGGGTCGAGGGTTCGGGCCCAGGGGCGAGGTCAGGCGGCGACGACGACGCCGAGACGTTCGGCCAGGGGCGAGCCCCGCTGGATCAGGGCTTCGATGTAGCGTGATTCATCATAGGGGGTGCGATCTCGCCAGCATTTCCAGAGGATGCGGATCC
>WHSP01000139.1 GCA_009380025.1 Gemmatimonas sp.
TCCTGAAGGTACGGGCCGCCCTCGAACGGGATGTCGGCACCCCGACGAACCGTACTGTGAGCCCCGTCGCAGCCGACCAGGTACCTCGCACGAACCTGCTGCTCTCGACCATCCCGGTCCCTGAGGGTGCAGTCCACGGCGTGCTCGCTTGCGGAGAATCGAACGAGCTCGATCCCACGCTCGACCTGCACGCCTTGGGCGGTGAGATGCTCGTTGAGGATCCGCTCGGTCTCGGCTTGAGATAGGAAGAGAATGAAGGGAAAGCGGGTGTCCGGGGCGCGGAAGCTAGTGAGTCCGGCCTCAGCGAGGCGGTCCCCGAAGTGAAGCACGAGTCGTGTGCTCGTGCGCCCGGCGGCGACCATCCGCTCGCCCAGGCCGAGGCTCTGGAAGATCTCGATCGAACGAGCCTGTATGGCGAGGGCGCGGGACTCGCCCCCCCGGTCGAGGAGGCGATCGATGATCCGGAAGCTCGTACCGAATGTCTGGAGCTGAGCGGCGAGGGTGAGGCCGGTAGGTCCAGCGCCCACGATGAGTACCTCGACCTCGGCGGCGGGCTCGGGATCGGCGCCGGCCTTCGTCGAACGAGCTTCCGTCATCCTGGTGACCTCGTGCTCCGTCGCTTCCATTGCTCTACGGTCTCACATGGACCGGCACCGATCGACACGCATATGCATCACGACAACTAGATGCACGTGACAGGCGAGGCCCCGTGCCGACTACAGAAATCGCCCAGCCGCTCGCGCCGAAACGCCACAATCGTTCGCAGTGTCTCCGACCCATCACGGCTCGTTATCCTGCCTGTTCCTCGCGCGCAGCCGCCTCGGTTCGCTACAGTCCGAGGACCGTCATCTCGGGGTCTTTCCCGCGTCCGGGTGATTCCTTCCAATGAGGGAATGACGAATGATTTCGAGCCCAGGCGCGGCGCACAAGGATCTCGTGTTCGCTGGCCACCGGGTGGGCAGCAGGCCAGAGGGAATGGACGCTGCGCGGCCGGCCACTTCGTCTCCCGTAATGCCTGAAGGCTCCGTCGGTCGTACGCCAACGGGGCCTTCTCGCCCTACTTTCCTTCGGAGAGATTCAGGAACAACAGTCGCACCCGGTGGTGCTATGCACCGTGCCGAGTAAGCGACCGCAGCTGCTGGAGATAGCTGAGCCCGCCCCCAACGGACAGCGCCGCAAGTGCAAACCCCCCGAGGAGCGTGAGGAACTTATACGTTGCGTTGTTCGCTTTCCCGGCGTGCAGCGGATACATCGCATGCAGGGCCCGTTCCCCCGGAGGAAGCGCGCATGCGTCCGTTTTCTGAAGTACCTGCCCCGCGGCGCCCAGGTAGAGGAAGGAACGGCCATTCGGGTGAAGCTCGCAGGGCTGCTTCAATCGGAACTCGTTGTATCCCACGCCTTCGTGCGGCGCATAGTAGAAAACGAGACGCCCCTCAGGGAACTCTTCGCGGACGCGGGCGAGGGTCTCCTCTTCCGCGAGGGCGACCGGTGGTCCGACCGTCGGCGGGGGGGTTATCGCTGTGATTGCCGGATCACCGAACATCCCGTTCAGGAGGACCCCCGCCGTCGAGTAGAAGACCAGGCTGCTCCCGGTCAGGACGAGGAGCAGTACGATCGGGGTCGTGAGGAGACCGAGGTCGCGGTGCCAGGCCACGAGAGCGGATCTCGAGAAACCGCGCGGCAGAATGTTTTGCAGCCGGAAGAGCCTCCGGGTCGGCCACCAGAGGATCAGCCCCGTGATCGACAACAGAGCACCGAGGAGCCCGATGAAGCCCCCCACCCGTTCACCGGTCTCGCCACCCATCAAGTGGGCATGCAGATCGAAGAGCAGGCCCATAGGCCGATCCCTGGGCCGCCACTCGTCGATGACCCTGTGATCCCCAATCGAGAGGAATGCCTCCCCGTCGTTCAGATAGAGGTGGTACGCCGGTACTCCGGGCTCGGGAAGCTTGACGGACCGTAGGTTTGGACCGAACTCCCTCCGTGCTGCCGAGATCGCCGCGGCCTGTTCGGCGGCATCGAGATCTGGCGCGGGGGCCCTCAGCTCCGGGTAGACGCTCCGCCAGTACGCTTCCTTGTAGACCAGGGCCGAACCCGTGATGCCGAACATGAAGAGCAGCACCGAGAGCGCCAGGCCAACCCACGCATGCAGCTTTCGCAGGACGCGGCGAACGGCGACGCGGCGGCTAGAACCGCGTCGCGATCCCGAGCGTGAGCGTTCGTCCGCGACCCGCGAAGTACCGGTCTTCGAGGTCGGTCGCCGCCTGGCCGAAGTAGGTGATGTACTGCTCATCCAGGAGGTTCGATATCGAAAAAGTGATCGTCGAAATTCCGAGCGCAACAGCCACTGACGCGTCGATCGTCGTGTACCCGTCGAACTCGGCGCTGACGGAGCCGTCGCCGTCGCGGAAGGTCCGGTCGAAATAAGTGAAACTCTGAACCCTGCCACTCAAGCGACCTCCCCGACCGATGTCGGCGCTCAGATTCAGCCGGTCGGGGCCGATATCGGCGGCACTCAGGTCGGACTCGAAGGCGCCATCATCGTCTCCATCGAAGCTGCCCCGGAGCAACGAATAGCCAGCCGACAGAGAAAGGAAGGCAGCCGGTTCGAGGCGGCTCGATACCTCCCACCCGCTCGTCTTCGTCGGTTCCCGCATCACCTGGAAGATCCCATCGGCGTTGGGTACGAGCCGCGAACCGAAATCCGATTCCGACTCGAAGTACGTGACACCCAGGAGCGCCGTTGCCGTCCCGAAAGTGCCACCGATCTCGAGGTTGTCGGTTGCGATCGGCTGCAGGGCGAGAAAGTCATCGACCCGGGTTCCCTCAGAAGAGACCCCGCGCAGGACCCGGCCGACGTCCGGCATCGTGAACGCCTGCGAAAAGGTACCGTAGAAACGCAGGCCCTCGAGCGGAGTAATCACGCCACCCAGGTTGAGGAGCGGCTCGTCGAATCCCGGACTTCCGCCGGCGACGGGCACCGTCTGGTGATCCGGTCGGTTGCCCGCCAGCGTCGTGAAGTCCGAGACGTCGAGCTCCGCTAGCTCCCAACGCAGCCCGCCGGAGACTGAAAGCCAACCCAGGGCCCGGAGATCGAGCTGGAGAAATGGAGCGTAGTTATAGAACTCGGTCGCCGGCACCCAGTTGCGATCGGTGAGCGCCAGCCTCTGGACCGTGCGATCGCGCAGGAAGTCGAAGCCGGTGATCACATCCACCGGAGCTCCCGCGACGCCCGCGCGTGAATATGTGAGGCGTGCTCCGTACTTCTCCGAGTTGTTCTCCGACTGGTCGAATAGCTCACCGACCGGGGCGATCTGGGGATCCTGGAAGGTCTCGAAGCGGTCGCCCCCATACAACGCAGAGAAGTCCTGCAGGTAGGCCTTGGCGGAGAAAGTCCCGCCTCCGAAGGCGGTATTTTCGTAGTCCAGTGAGGCGGTGGTGACGTCGTTGATCGGCTCGATCCCCTCCGGATGGCCTGGAATCGAAACGGCCGGTGTGCCAGTACTGCGGTCCCCCGCGACGATCTCGAAGTTGCCGTCCTGCGCTATGCGGAAGTCGTTCACCATCAGCTGCATTCGCTGAGTGGCCGTCGGCTCCCACCCGATCTTCGCCAGCAGATTCCGGCTGCGGGAATCGGCGACGTCACCCTGGACGTTGTCGACGGCGATCGGGCGGTCCTCACCATCGAACTGAAGACCCCTCTGCTCGTAGCCGATCGAGCCGAGCACGTCGAACCGGCCGAATCGCTTGCTGGCGAGGTAGTGAGCACGCCACCCGATGCCGTCGCCTTCGAACGCATCCCCGCTCGTTGTGTTGAGCGACGCCCGCTGCTCCAACTCGCCACTCACCGCCGGCGCTACGGTCACGTAGTTGATGATCCCACCCGTGGCCCCCAGTCCCTGGATCGCGTTCGCCCCGAAGATCACCTCCACCCGCTCGATCGCTTCCATGTCGATCGTGAACCCGTCTCGGCGCCCGTCCCGCAGCGGATTCGATTGCGGCACACCATCGACCAAGAACAAGGGTCGCCGACCCCGGAAACTCTCGCCGGCTGTGGAGAGCTTCTGCCGGGCGGGCGAGAAGCTCGGAATAAGGTTCGAGAGGATCTCCGTCGGATTCGCCGAGAGACCACGCTGAAGGAGCACCTCCTGCTCCGGGATGACCTCGACCTTGACCGGCAGCGTCGCTGCCGCCGCACCGGTTCGGGTCGCCGCTACAACCTGGAGCCCTTCTATCGCGATCGGCGCCCGCTCGAGCACGAAGTCGACCGGTGCCCCGGGCGCCTCGATCTCGCGCTCCCCCACGCCGTACCCGAGACCCTGGACGGTCACGACGTATCGGCCTCCCGGGATCGGTCCGAGCCTATACGCGCCACCTCCGTCGGTCACCGCCGCTCGCCGTACCGCCCCTTCGGCGACCACGGTAACCCCGGGCACCGGCCGCCCCTCTTCCGTCCGAACCGTACCACTCACCGTGATGGCCCCCTGCTGGGCCAACCCCCGGGCGGGAATCCACCCGGCAAAGAGGGCCAGCGTAACTGCGAATGCGAAATCTGAGCGCACCGTGTCTCCCCTTGCAATTGAGAATCAGTTGCAAAAGCCGCAAGGTGCGGCGGCTGTTGCCGCCGCGCAAGAGGGGACGCTCGTCGTTCAGCTCGAAGACTCCGCAGTCACTTCGATCGCCTCTCGGAATGCGTCCGACGAAACCACGGCGCCGGGCGGGATGGAGGAGAGGAGTTGCGCGAGCGATAACCAGGTCATGGAGTGCAGATGCAGAACCACGGTCGCGTCCTCGTCCTCGCGCACGTTGACGGGGACCGGGAATTCGACTTCGAGGCCGTCCTGGCCCAGATCCACGGTGACCGTGCCGGCAAAGACCGTCCCGCCAAGGACGAGCCCTTGCACCTCAGCGCCGACTTCATGGAAGCTGAGGCGCACGGCCGGGTAGAGTCCCACTGGCACGACCTCCGTACCCAGCGGCACGCGGGCCGATGTACCGATCTCCACCTCCACCGCGGCAGCCCCACCCGTGATCGGCAGCGCCACGCCCGACTCGCTGACCAGAGAGACGTCCATGCTCATCTCCACCGCCCCCTCGACGGTCGCCAGAGGCACGCTTTGCTCTCCGACGCCGGGGAGAAGAGCGTAACGGGCCGTGGAAGGGTTGTTATCCTCGTCCGTCGCGACAGTCGATACCTCGCCAAATCCGCCCGCCGTGAGCTCCTTGCTGCATCCGCCAAGCGCGAGCGCGGCCAGCAAGGGCAGCATTCCCAATGTCCGGTTCATATCGTTAGGCGCGCCATCGAACGCGTTGTGTGTTTCGATTGCGCCCGCGTGACGAGCGGGCGCGAGTCCTCAGTTGATCAGGGCATCCAGCTCTGCCATCGTCGCTTCCAGCTCCACACGCGAGCCGCAGCGTCCGAATAGTTCGGCCGCTTCGTGTAGCCGTGCTGCCGCCGACTCTATCGCTCCTTGCGCGCGCTCCTGCAGCGCATACTCCCGCAGCACGTGCGCTACCTCCGATGCATTTCCCCCGGCCCGCGCGAGGGTGAGGGCCTGCTCATAGAAGACCAGCGCATCGGGGTCGTTCGTGGCTCGAGCTGCGGCACCCAGCCCGAGGTAGACGTGGAGGAGAAAAGGGTGGAGCCGGTGCGCGATCGCGATGCGCTCTACCTCCCGCGTGACCTCCGCCGACTCCGCGGCACGCCCTTGCAAGAGGAGGCACTCCGCCAGGTTGATGAGCACCGTCGCTCGCGCCGCCGGTGAGCCCGCTGCGTTCAGGGCGGCGTTGTAGACGGCTTCGGCCTCGTCGAGCCGCTGCTCCGCAACGCGCAGGAGTCCCTCGGCGTTCGCCAGGTAGACATCCGCCTCGCGGTCCCCCGAAGAGGCCACGGTCACGCGCGCCATCGTCAGCCAGCGTCCACTCGCCTCCAGCTCGCCAGCCCGCCGGGTGACGATCGAGAGGTTGCTCTCGATCTGCCACCGCTCCCGGACCGGTCTCTCTCCAACCAACTCGAGCCCCCGCCGGTACCACCGCTCCGCCTCGTCCCACCGCCCCTCGTCCACATGGCAATTCCCGAGTCCCTGGCAGGCAATCACCCTTCCCTCCGCGTCGCGCTGCGCCTCGGCGATGTCATACCCCTGACGATAGTACCGGATGGCGGTTGCGAGCTCGCCACGTGCCTTGGCAAGTCGACCAAGCCTGCGCAGCGCGAGCCCTTCCGGGCTCCGGTCGCGTGGCTTTCGGCCCAGCTCGAGCGCCCGCCCGTACAGGCGCTCGGCTGCGTCCGCATGCCCCGCCTCCTCTTCCGCTTCCCCTGCCGCGACCAAAGCGCGAGCCGCCCCTGCCGGATCCCCTGCAGCGAGCGCCCGCAGCGCCTCGGCCGTCTGGCGCCAGACCCGCTCCAGCCGCGTGGCCTCCTCTCTCACCAGCCGCGGGATTTCCCCTTCGAGCGCCTCTACATCCAGGAGCCGACTCTCGACCGTGCGATAGAGCTCCGACGCGCCCCAGGAGTGGTCCGGGTCGTCGAAGGAGGCGCCGACGAGCGCCGTCCGCACAGGATCGAAGTCCTCCAGCGACGAGAGCATGTCGAGCGCCTGTCCTACCCGAATGGTCCGACGATCCATCCTCTCCCGATCCAAGCCCGAGGAGTTGTTCTTCACGCGGGCCGCCCTCACTGGCACGCTCCGTTCCGCCCGGCCGAGCCATGAAATACCGCGGGGCGAGGGGATTTCTGGCCCCGGACGCCGCCGCGCGGGTGGCGCCTGTGCTGCATTCCGCAACCCGATGCACCAGAACCGTGCGAGGGGCTCACCGGGCGACGATGCCATGCTCCCGAGCCTTTCGGGAGACCGTGTTCCTGTGCACGCCGAGCACTTCCGCCGCGCGGCCCAGTTGACCGTCGACCGCCGCGAGCACTCGCGAGATATGCAGCGCCTCTACTTCCGCCAGCGACAGCATCGGTGAGTATCCGGGGAGCGCCTCTGCAGTCGGACGTCGGCGAGGCGATTCGATGCGAACGGCATCGGCGCTCAGAACCTCTCCCTGCGCCACCAGCACCGCTCGCTCGACGACGTTGCGCAGCTCGCGCACATTTCCCGGCCACGAATGCTCCTCGAGCCGCCGGAGTGCAGATGCACCCAAATGACGCAGGGGGCGTCCATGTTCCTTCGCGAGATGCGCCGCGTAGTGCAGAGCGAGCTCACGGATGTCGCCCCGGCGCTCCCGTAGCGGCGGCAGGTGGAGGAGCACCACGGCGAGTCGGTAGTACAGGTCCTCGCGGTACTCCCCCGAGGCGATGAATGCAGGAAGATCGCGGTGCGTCGCTGCTACAACACGCACGTCGATGGCGATTCGCTCCTCTCCGCCCACCCGCTCCACCTCCCGCTCCTGGAGCGCCCGCAGGATCTTGGCTTGGAGCACCAGGCTCATGTCCCCGATTTCGTCGAGGAAGAGCGTGCCCCCATGCGCTCGCTCGAACCGCCCCATTTTCCGCGCCACGGCTCCGGTAAAGGCTCCTCGCTCGTGGCCGAACAACTCGGACTCGAGGAGGTCCTCTGGAATCGCCGCGCAGTTCACGGCCACGAACGGACCGCCGGCACGGGGACTCAGCCGATGGAGCGCTCGCGCGATCAACTCCTTTCCCGTTCCTGACTCTCCGGTTACCAGGACGGTGGCTACGCTCTCGGCTACCCTGCCCAACACCTTGAATACCTCCAACAGCTCGGGGCTCGAGCCCACCAGCTCCATCTCGCCGTTGATCGCCGGCAGTGGGATGCGCTCGTGCTCCTCCCGCGGCCCCCGTAAGACCGCCGCGAGCGCCGCTTCGTCCAGCGGATGACTCAACAGCTCCGCCGCGCCGAGACGCGTCGCCTCCATTGCGAGTCGCGGTGTCATTCGATCCACCATTAACACGACGTCCCCGGCTTTCGGCTCGGTCACCAACCGCCCGACCAGCTCGGGCCCGACCCCCTCCAACTCCAGTGAGAGCAGCGTCGCACCCCACCGACGCTCCACCAACGCCGCCAGCCCTGCACCCAGCGAGCGCTCCCACCGCACCACTGCACTCGCCCCAACCGACGCGCGGACCGCGGCGTGTGCATCCTCTCCACCTCCGATGATCAGAACTGCGGACGCTCTCGCCATCCAGTCTCCCCAAAATGTGACAAGTTGTTTGATGGAATGCTACAAATTGTAGCTCCAGGGCGGGCAGCTCCGCCAGGCAGAACGTGGAAGTCCAGGCGTGGTGCGGATTTTTGATGTGGCACTTCGCCTGCCTTGCACGCCTCCCGAAAGCGGACGGCTCCGGTGGAGTCGCCCGATCGTAGAAACCCAACCGCGGATGAGAGTCATGCTGAAGACGAGAATCGCCGTAGTCGTTGCATTGGGCGCCGCCCTGGCGGGGTGCGAATCGGAGCCGATTTCGCCGGAAGGCGAGGGCGAGGTGTGGGTTGGCGTGCGGGGCGACGATGGCGCGGAGACGGGTGCGTCCCAGTCGATCAGCCCGAGCGGGGAGGCATCGGGAGAGGCGTCCGTGGCGGTAGACGCCCGGGTCTATCTTGGGACGGAGGCGGGGGATTGGGTGGAGGTCACGGAGGAAGGGGCGCAGCAAACGGTGCGAGCAGATGGAAGTGACGGGGTCCAGGCGCTCGCCAACAGCGGGGTCGAAGCGGGGACGTACAGCCGAGTGCGGGTGGAGTTCGAGCATATTCGGGCAAGCGTTTCGGGGGAGGTGAGCATAGGTCTTTCCCTGGGCGAAGCGGAGCTGGGGGTAGAGCTCGGGAGCGATGACCAGGTGGTGGTCGAACGGGAGCTGGCGGTCCGGGTCCGGTCTGGAGCGCAGTCCCGGCTAACGATCGACCTGAACGCGGATGCTTGGTTGTCACAGGCGGATGTCGAGACGAGGATGGTTGCAGAGGGGTCCTTCGAAAGCGCAGTCGAAATTACCGCGGAGTGAGGGAATCGTCGCCACCCCGGCTACATAATGCAAAACCCCCTGACACCCGCCGGTGGCGGGGGGTTCCGTCAGCCATCCTGCCGACGATCATGAAGCTGTGAAAACCCTGCGTCGACGCCGTCATGGTGATAGGTTTGGCGCCAATGAGACGGTCTAACCTTTTGTCAACCGACGTGGCGCACCTCGGAAGGCGCGTGCTCAGTAGTCCGTGCCAAACCTCCCGCCCACCGCGTCCGGATGGTGGGATCAGACTCCAACAACGAGGAGGTGAGGGATGGAATTCAACGGGACCCTGCAGACCATGACAGGCGTGCTGGCATCCTGGGGGATGGACGCGCTGGGTGCCCTGGCGGTCCTCGCGGTCGGGATCTGGCTCGCAAAGCGGATTCGTGAGGCGCTCGGAAAGAGTCTGGGGAAGGCCGGGGTGGACCGCCTTTTGGTCCAGTTCTCTGCATCGCTCGTCTATTGGGGCTTTGTGGCCTTCGTCGTGGTGGCCGTGCTGGGGATCTTCGGAGTTCCCACGGCCTCTTTCATCGCCGTTCTCGGCGCCGCGGGGCTGGCGGTAGGTCTGGCATTGCAGGGGACCCTGTCGAACTTCGCATCCGGAGTCATGATCCTCATCTTCCGGCCCTTTAGGCTGGACGATTGGGTCGAGGTGGGCGGGGTGGCGGGTTCGGTCCAGGAGATTGGAATCTTCTCGACCCTCCTTTTCACCGGAGACAACGTCCGGGTCGTGGTGCCGAACTCTCAGGTGTACGGCCAGACAATGAAGAACTTCACTGCAAACGCGATCCGACGGATCGACCTGGTGATCGGTGTCTCCTATGAGGATGACCTTCAGGTGGCCCAGGAAACCATCCTTCAGGTCCTCCGTTCCGACGAGCGAACCCTCGATGACCCGGCGCCTACCGTGGCGGTGAATGAACTGGGGGACAGCTCGGTGGACTTCGTGGTCCGTCCCTGGTGCAATACGGGGGATTATTGGGCTCTCCGGTGGCACCTGACTCGACGGCTCAAGGAGGAGCTGGAGGCTGCGGGTTGCTCGATCCCCTACCCGCAGCGGGATGTGCACATGCATCAATAGCCCTCCCCGCCGAGCCCACTATGGCGACGTATACGAGTCGTCCGCCAACCGTCATCCCCGCGTTTCACGGGGATGCCGACGCTCTGCCGACTCGGAAATACGTGGCCGTATTGGTGGCGAGAAGTGCTAAAGCTTCCAGCGCCGCAGCTCCACGAAGATCGGCCGCGCCTCGTCCGCGAGCCGGCGGAGGTCGTCCGCGAGGGCCATCTCGCGCTCGGGGGGCGTCGCGAAGCCGGTGGACCTCTCGACGGCATCGTACCACACTGGTGCCCAGACGCCGTCGGTCGCCCGAGGACCCGCCGGCCAGCTCAGCATCGTCTCGGTCCACGGGATCTCGAGCGCCGCGCAGAGCCTGGAGAGGGTACCTGCCGGATCCCTCAGCACGTCCACATCTTCCACGACCGGCGGTGGCCTGCCGAGACGATCCGCTTCCAGCGCGAAGAGCTCCGCTTGGCGAGGGTAGCCGATGTCCGCAAGCGTGACCCGGGAGCGCTTCCGCGCGTAGCTCGCCAACACACGAGTCGGATCCCGGATGAGGAACGCGTTGCGGAACTCCCGCATCCACTCCACACCGAAGCCCGGCAACATGTGATGCGTCATGTGCTTCTGGTAGAAGATCGGGGCACCGGTCGGCGGGTCGGCGAGCATGCCCGCCACCGCTTCGCGCCAGTCGGTCGGCTGAGATGCCAGCACCTCCTCGCGGATCGGGTGGTCGAGCTCGGTCCCGGCGAGGTACGCGGCGTAGAACGGCTCGTCGGCGACGTAGGTGTCCGGTCGCGAGCCGAACGATCGCATCATCGCCGTGGAGAGGTTGCGTGGTCCCGACCACATCGCGATCCGGATGGGGTCGCTCATCGCGACCGCCGTGCGTCTGCGTCCTGGTCCTTCAGCGCCTCGTAGAGCCCGCGCAGCCGCGCGGTGACAGGGCCGGGCGTACCCGCCGGCAACACCTGGCCGTCGATCTCGCGCACGGGCGTCAACCCGCCGAAGGTGCCGGTGACGAACGCCTCGTCCGCCGCGCGCGGGTCGGCCACGGGAAAATCCCCGAGCCGCAGCGGGATTCCGTTCCTTCCGCAGAGGTCGACCACGTTCGCGCGGGTCACGCCGTTGAAGCAATACTCACCAGTCGAAGTTCGAACCTGATCGTCCCTCACCCAGAAGAGGTTGGTGGCGTTACATGTGGAGACGAACCCGTGCGGATCGAGCATCAAGGCTTCGTCGGCCCCGGCGCGGATCGCGTCGAGTAACGCACGGATGAGCGGGAGCCGCGAGTGGGAGTTGATCCGCATATCGAACATCTCGGGCGGTGTGCAGCGGATCGAGGAGGTTGCGAGCGAGAGGCCCCGGGTCACGATCGTCGGGCTCGGCTCCTTGTACTCCGCGACGATCACGATCGTAGCCGCACCGAGCGCGTTGCGCGGGTCCTGGTTCACTGCGCGCTTCACGCCGCGGGTCGCCATGAGCCGCAGGTGCGCGCCGTCGACCATCCCGTTCGCCTCGACGGTCGCGCGAAGGGCGGCGACGATCTCGTCGCGCGAGAGGCCGAGGTCGAGCACGATCTCGGCCGCGCCGGCCGAGAATCGGTCAAGGTGCGCATCGAGGAAGAGGAGCTCGCCGCGGTGCAGCCGCAGCCCCTCCCAGACGCCGTCGCCGAGGGCGAAACCAGCGTCGAAGATCGAGACCTTCGCCGCCTCAGTCGGAACGAGCTCCCCGTTGAGCCAAACCTTGAGCCGCGCGTTCCGCGGGTCGGGCGCAAAATCTTGACTTCCCGGCATCCCCTCCGCCCTCGTCGAAAGTCAGTCGGTGCATTCTCGCGCAAGTTGTGTCCGGGGCGACCAGGAGCTCTCGCGGCGCTGCTGCCACACGGCGCGAGACTCTCCAATAGCCGTACCAGCAACGAGAATCCCTCCCGCCGACCAACTGGGACGGGAAGGGGGAGATGCCCGAAGGGCCGGGTCGCCTTCAGGCGATGTGATGGCTGCGGATCGCTGACTGCTCCGGCCAGAACGATGACGATGTATGGCTGGTCATCCCCATTCGTCATTCCCGCGAAGGCGGGAATCCAGAGCACCGCAGCCGACTG
>WHSP01000013.1 GCA_009380025.1 Gemmatimonas sp.
ACACCAGCCGTTAGAAATGCGACATGCTCAGGAAGTTATTTCTGAGTCAGCCCTAAAGGTGGATATACGTGACAACCTCTCGTGGCGGACGCCCAGCGTTAGTAACCGAGAGGTGGGATAACTTCTGGGATAGGTTCGCCCCCCAAACCCCGCTTTTCACCCCTCCAAACTCCGACAGGCTCTTCCCGAAAATCGAAGTTTAACGCCATTTCTCCGCCTTCACCGCCCCTCCCGCCGGGGCTGTCAATCATCCGAAGCATCCTCCTTCGCCTCCGACCAATGGGATCAACATCCCTGCGCGGACGGCGAGAAGGTAAGTCGGTAAGACCTCGGATGGCGACAAAGTTTAGAGAGGATCAGCGACAAAGTTTAGACGACTCGCAAGATCGAGGACTCTCAACGATTTACCGGACTTTCCGCCTTTCCCGTAAAGGCCTACGCTTGCACCTTGCCGGATACCTGCGTGAAGTCTGGCATCCTCCGTGCTTCACATTCCTCTTCACATACGCGTGCTTCGCGTATACCTTGAGACATACACCCGAGGAACGCCACCACTGCAACGGGAAACTGTGAATCCAGCCGAAACGCCGCTGAAGGGACCACCCCCGGCGGAAGTGCCGCTGAGAGATGCGCCGCTGATTCGCGTCCTTGCCCAGGCGCGTTTCCCACTCATCGCATCAGTGCAGACTCGAGACTTCATCGGGCCTTTCCAAGAGGCTATCCGGCGAGATTATCCAATTCTACGCCCCCAGCAGAGCCGCGGAGTGCTGCTTGGGGTCGAGGGTGTTGTGGAATCCCGATCGAGCACCGTTTGGCGGTTTCAGGACAGCAGCGACGCCTGGCGGGTGTCGTTGGCGCCGGATTTTTTAGCGATTGAAACCACCCGATACACCAGTCGCGACGATTTCCTTCGGAGGTTCGAACTTGTACTCGGAGCACTGCGGGAACATGTCGACCCGCAGGTAATCGATCGGATCGGCATTCGCTATATCGACCGGGTCGCCGGCGACAATCTCTCGGACCTCCCCGAATTAGTTCGCCCCGAAATCGCGAGCGTGATGGCGACTGCATTGGCCGAAGATGTCCGTCAAGCGATCAGCGAGAACGTGTTCGCACTGCCTGAGGATGGTGGGCACCTGATCGCGCGGTGGGGACTGGTCCCTCCCAATGGCACAGTCGATCCGGCGGCGATCGATCCCATTTCGGAGGCAAGTTGGCTTCTGGACTTGGACGCGTACCTAGAAGAAACACAGAATTTTGATCCGGAGGAGCTGCTGGCCGTGACCCGGAGATTCGCAGAACGAATCTACACTTTCTTCCGGTGGTCAGTCACGGACGAATTCCTCCGCCGCTATGGAGGCGAGCTATGAGCATGCTCATCAATACCTCGGTGGAGACCTCCACTCCCAGCGCCCTGCGAACTCTGGAAGTGGGCGGCTTACGCCGGGTTCCTCATCGGGTTTCGATCATTGCGGCGAGCGGGACTCTTGCGGTCTCCGGCACCTCCTCGGCTGAGTCAACTCGGTTGTGGGAAGAGCCGTATGTGCACGAATACAGTCTGACTGCCAGCAGTTCCGGCTGGAGCATCCCCACGACTGCTACCGACGAGAGAAACGCACGCGAAGGTGCACGCTGGGGGATAGCTGAACTTCGGCGGATCTCTGGCCTGACTTGGGATCAGCTCGGACAGCTATTCGGCGTCACCCGGCGAAGCGTTCACTTCTGGGCGAGCGGCAAACCCCTTAACGCCGCAAATGAGGAGCGTCTCTTTCGAGCGCTAGACGTTCTACGGGCATGTAACAGGGGAGATCCGCGGGCAACGCGACGAGCTCTTGTTGAAGCCTCGGGCGGGATAACTGCACTCGATCTGCTCATCACTGAACGGTTCGATGAAGCGCGCGCTATGCTGGGGGAAGGAGCACTACGCCCCGAATCAGCCCGGGCCGAGCTCGACGTCGAAGCGAAAGCGGCACGAAAGCCCTTGCCCCCTGAAGACCTCGTTGGAGCTCTCCACGAGCCGATCCACAAAGAGATCGGGCGAAGCCGAGCCGGCCGGACCGTGAGAAGTAAACGCGACGGTGATCGACGAGGCTGAGCGGGAGCGAATCGATGCTGCTCTGCAGGAGTGGCGGCAGGGTGACTGTGCCCTTGGCGAGATGTGGTTGTTCTCTCGCATCGCGCCGGCAGCTCCGCTCACCCAGGAGGCCTCCACAGCGGCTGATGAAGGCGTTGACATAGCCGAGACGGAAGTCTCCGGGTTCATGGTCGCCACGCAGACATGCGATATCGTTCGAGCCTGCGGTGATCGCCCCTTCGTTGAAGTGTGCCCGTTAGTGGGAGTTGATGCTGGCCAATTGCAACACGTTCAGAGGGGGCGCTTCCCGCGCTATGCATTTGTCCCAGCTCTCATAGATCGGATGCTCGTAGCCGACCTTGACCGAGTAATGACGGTTGAGAAGGCCGTTCTCGCGGAGTGGGCGCGAATCTCCGGCTCCAATTCCGATGAGGAAGCTCGGCGTCTGTCGCTTTCGTTAGCACGGAAAAGGGCAAGAGTGGCATTTCCCGATGATTTTGTTGAGCTCACCGCTGCGCTCTCCGACCGCCTCTCGGGAAAGCATGGAAAGAACAGCGACGAAGGGCGAGCGCTTCGGGGCCTGAGGGAGATTCGCGTCCAGGCGGCTCCGTCCTGGAATGCGGACGAAGTCGATTTGTTCTTCTGGTTCATCCGAAACGAGGATGAACCAACCTTCGAGGACAAAAGCTGGGATCAGTATCTCGACGGGTGGATGGCGCGAGTACCGCCATCCGGCCGCTTCAACTCGATCGGCGGAGTCGTTGTAACTCTCGAAGACCTCACCGCCCAAGAGTATGTGGAGAGCGACCCACTTGACCTTGACCATTTATCGCTCCGGTGAGGTAAGCTTGCCCAACCAGTACTACGCGACAGCAGAGCATGCTCGCTCGACAGCTCCACTTCGAAGCGAACGGCTCGGAGGGCCTTCGCGATGTCGCCGCGCAGCAGCGTCGCCCCAATGGGCCACCCGCCAGCTGATGGCCTCCACCCAGGTGAGGTCGGCGTCTTCGACGACGGATTCAATGAAGGACATCAACCCTCTGTCAGGCTGCACGTCGATCGTTTCTCGTTCGTTCGCTGCAACACCCGTTCTGTCTCACAAGTCGCGATTGGTGAGACGCAACGATGATTGAGGAGCATGGGTGAGACACGAGCACGCCGCCGGCTCGGGGATCGGCCGTCGGCTCGGCCTGCTCCCTCCCCTCCGGGATGTCCGGCAGCTCGCGGAACGCCCGGATTGCCGTCTGGCGACCGCCTCTGGGCCGTAAGACCGTGAGGCGCCCGCCACTGCGCTACCGCTAAGATCCGGCTTTTAGCCCCTTCCCCTTTCCGAGGGGAGGGCGCGAGTCGTATACGGTGACCTCGCCGTGTCCGGCCACCGACTGGGTGTGGAATGCTGCTCCATGCGCAGCCAAGCCGCTGCAACCAGGAAGGGAACTGGGATAACTTCTGGGATAGGTTCGCCCCCCAGACCCCGCTTTTTCGATCTCCAATCTCCGGCAGGCTCTTCCAGAACATCGAGGTTTTACGCCATTTTGCCGACTTTACCGCCCCCCGCCGAGTCGACTGTTAATCAGAGGGTCGTAGGTTCGAGTCCTACCGCGGGAGCTTCAAGAAGTCAAAGTCCTAGCTGCGTTTGCGCGGCTGGGCGTTTTGCTTCCGGCGTCGGGTGGGACAACTTTGGGATGGGTTCGGGCGGGCGGTTCCTGCGCGTCGGGTCGGTGAGCGCCCGCAGGTGGCGGCGCATCTCCCTTCTCGCCTCGGCAGCCCGTGCCCTCACCCGCTCGTTCTGGGCGTCCTGGTAGATGCGCTCGCGGGTCGTGCTCTCGGTGTGGGCGCTCAGGTGGTTGAGCACACTCGCATCCGGCGCGAACTCGGGCGCTTCGCCACGGGAGGCGGTCTGCCCTTATCCGGTTGTCTTCCGCGCCGACCTATTCCTCTCTTAACGCTTCCAACGGCTCGATCCGCAGCCCGCGCCGCGGGACCGAGCGCTGCGAGAAAACCCACGACCGCCATGAGCGCCGCGGCGGCGGACACGAAGACCACCCCCTGCCCGCCCGATGCCATCCCCAGCCCTCCCACCAGAGTCACCATAGGGTGCCTCGCCTCCGACCGAGGCCGGCCCCTGCATCGACGCGAGCAGTGGATCCTCGATCTCTGGAACAAGCTGCATCTCAGCCAGCCGGACTTCACCGGACGGAACCTGGTAGCGTTCCTGAAGCAGGTCGAAAACCGATTGTTAGGCCTGCCGCATCTGAGGCAAGGGCTGGAAGTGGTGACATCAACCAGTCCGTATTCCTACCACGGATTCGTCCGGCCGCTCGTTTACTCACCCTCGGTCCCGGATTAAGTGTTACCATTCAGGAAGAGATGGCGGACACTCCAACGCCTCCTCACATCCAAGTGAGAGTCCAATGTTCAATTTACTCGTCATCCTGGTCCTCGCCTTGCCCGGAGCGCTACTTCTAGTCCGATCGGTAGGAAGGAGGAGCGTTGGCGGGGTTATCTTTGCCGCGGCTCTCGTGCTGGCGCCGATCGTACTGGCAGGAAGCGCGTTCTCGTTCGCGTACGATTACTACTGGTTTGAGGAACTCGGTAGAATCGAGAGATTCCTGACGGAGATCCAGTACCGCTGGGGCATCAGCGCCGTTGCCAGCTTGCTGAGCGCATCGATTGCCGGTGTCCTCGCCTGGCACGGGAGAAGCAGCGGGCGGGGCCTGCTCGCGGGGCTCGTCGCGGGCGTAGTCGGCTTTGGGCTCGGTAGCACCAACTGGGACAAGGTCCTGCTCTGGCGCTCCAGTTCCCCGAGCGGTCAGGTGGACCCCCTACTCGGGCGCGACCTGACATTCTATATGTTCGACCTGCCGGCGCTCAATTTTGCCCTCACCCTGCTCAGCATGACAGCTGTTGTGGCTGTCGTTGCCGTATTGCTGTTTCCTTTCGGAATTTTGGCGACTGCCGAGGCGCTCCGGCGATCTGGACCGGAAGGCATATTGGATATCAGTTCAGGAAAGACGATCCCGCAGTCTGGCCCGAGGCGTGGCGGACGTCTCGAGGAAATCCTGATGCGGTTTAGCGGCAGAGGCGGGGCCCGGCCAGTCCAGCACCATGATCTCGCGCAAAATTCCACGGCGAACCCTTCGACGACCAAGAGCGAAGAACGAGTCGCCGAGAGTCGGCCCGCGTCGATCCGCATCCTTGGCGTTCTCGCGATCGTGATCGCAGCCAGTTCTTTCCTGGGTCGCTATGATCTGATCGTCTCGGGTACCGGCATCGCCGGCGGAGCAGGATGGGTGGACATGAATGTGCGCTACCACCTCTATGCGGTCGCGGCAGGGCTCTGGCTCTCCTGGGGACTCTTCCTGATCGTCAGAGCCCGATCTGCCACCCACACTCTAGCCGGCGCCGGATTCGGCGTGCTATTCGGCTTGACCTTTGTGTTGTTTGCCGGCGTTTCCGTCGCCGCCCAGCGACTCCTCGTCTCACCCAATGAAGTTGCACGCGAAGCGCCGTACATCGAATTGGGCATCGAAGGAACCCGCGTCGGCTTTGGACTGGATCGGGCTGAAGAGCGCGATTTTCCGGCGGACACAGAGGCGTTCGGGCCCGAGTTGCTGGCGAACAACTCTTCACTGATGCATGAGGTTCGTCTGTGGGACTATCGTGCGCTCGAGCAGGTGTACGAGCAGTTACAGGCAATCCGACTCTACTACGACTTCACCGATATCGACGTCGGCCGGTATGAAATCGGGGGCGAAACGAGACAGATCATGCTTTCGGCCAGGGAGCTGGACGCGGCCCGCCTACCCTCTCGAACGTTTGAGAACGAGCGCATCCGGTACACGCACGGCCACGGCGTGGTGGCTTCACCGGTCAGCGAGTTTACCCCATCGGGCAGACCCAACTTTCTGGTGCGCGATCTCCCGGCAACCTCGTCCGTGCCCGAGCTCGAGATCACGCGCCCGGAGATTTACTACGGACAGCTGACCAATGGGCACGTATATGTCGGCACGACCGAGGACGAGTTCGGTTACCCGAGCGGCGAGGAGAACGTCTACGAGCGGTACGAGGGCACGGGTGGCGTGCCTCTCTATTCGTTCACCAGGAGGCTGACGGCGGCTTGGAATCTGGACGGACACCGCCTCTTCACGTCTCGCTATTTCACATCCGATAGCAAGGCGCTATACGAGCGAAACATCTTCTCGCGAGTTCGGCGGCTTGCTCCATTCGTCACCTGGGACAATGACGCCTATATCGTGATCGCCGAGGGCCGATTGGCCTGGATCATCGACGGATACACGACCTCCAACGGCCGGCCGTACTCGCAGACGCTCAACTTCTGGGGCCGCCCCGCCAACCACGTGCGAAACTCGGTGAAGGCGGTGGTGGACGCCTACAACGGCTCGGTGGACCTGTACCTGTTCGACGAAGAGGACCCGGTGGCGAGCGCGTGGGCGTCTGCATACGAAGGACTCTTTACGCCGGCGAACGAGATGCCGGAAAGCCTCCGGCGCCACATCCGGTATCCGGAAGCTTTGCTAGTGGTTCAGGCGAGCGTGTACTCGCGCTATCACATGCAGAACGTCCGGAACTTCTACAACCAAGAAGATCTCTGGCAACGTGCTACGGAGCTATATCACTCCGATCCGCAGACCGTTGAGCCGTATTACGTCATGTGGCAGGAGCCGGGAACTACGCACGCACAGTTCTCTCTGATGCTCCCGTTCACCCCGCGCAATCGCCAGAACATGATCGGTTGGATGGCCGGACTCGCCGACCAGGAGCACTACGGGAGGCTCCTTACCTACCAATTCCCCAAGGGAGAGCTTGTTCCCGGCCCCCAGCAGTTCGAGACGAAGATCGACCAGGACCCGTTCATCTCGGATCGTATGACGCTGTGGGGTCAAAGTGGCTCGAGAGTGATCCGGGGCAACGTCCTCTCCCTCCCGGTCGGAGAGACGCTGATTCATGTAGAGCCGATCTATCTCGAAGCCGAGAATTCCGCCTATCCTGAACTTCGACTCGTCGCCGTGATGCACGGAGAATCGTTCGCGTACGGAGAGACCTTCGAGGAGGCGATCAGCAACCTGCTCAACAATGCAGGCAGTAACGCGGCGTTTACGTTGAGAACCGGCGAGGAGCCTGAAGAAGATCTTGAGCGCGAAGATGGAGTCTCAGCCAGCTTGCCAACAACCAACCAGGCAGACCTCGCACGGCGTGCGAGCCAGGCCTTTGAGTCTTACCTCGAACTCCAGGCGGAAGGGCGCTTCGAGGAAGCGGCGCGGCACCTGACTGAACTGAGGAATTCCCTCGATCAGCTCGTGGGAGAGGCGCCCTGAGGATAAACGCTAATGGCTCTCAGCATCCGGAAGCAGAGGAGGTAAAGGCGGTCTTCCACGCCTGTCCGCGGCGAGGTAGAGAAGGTTCGTTGGGAGCGTAGCCACAGCCTGAGTCCTTCGATCCCCGCTTTTCAGGACGGAGGCCTGCGATGGCACAGGTAATCGAAGCGAAACCTGACGAACGGCTCACCCAATCTTCCGGAATCCGCAAGAGACGCAGATCGAACTCGCCCCTCCTTACAACCCGCGACCGCCGATGCACTACGAGGCAGACAGGGCGCTGGAGTTGCTCCGCGCTGGCTGCGCCCTACCGGAAGCCGGATTCCGCGAAGGACAAGAAGAAGCCATTCGTCAGGTCGTCGACGGAGACGGTCGGCTCCTCGTAGTGCAGAAGACAGGATGGGGCAAGAGCTTCGTCTACTTCATCGCGGCGAAGCTGCTTCGTGAGGCAGGACATGGTCCGGCGCTGCTGATCTCCCCGCTTCTCGCCCTGATGCGAAATCAGCTGGCCGCCGCGGGTCGGATGGGCGTACGAGCCGCGACGATCAATTCCGACAACCAATCCGACTGGGAGCAAGTGGAGAAGGCAGTCGCCCGAAACGAGATCGACATCCTGCTCGTCTCGCCGGAGCGACTCGCGAATGAGCGCTTCCATGAACGGGTTCTTGCCCTGGTGGGTGCTCGGGCTTCGCTTCTCGTGGTCGATGAGGCCCACTGCATATCCGATTGGGGACACGATTTCAGGCCGCACTATCGGCTCGTGGACAGGACGATCCGGATGCTCCCGCCCAACCTGCGCGTTCTCGCGACAACGGCGACCGCGAACGACCGAGTTGTCGAGGATCTGACTGAGGTTCTCGGGCCAGAGCTGTTGATCTCACGCGGAGACCTGAATCGCCCCTCGCTCCTACTCCAGACGATTCGTCTGGTCACTCAGGCGGAACGGCTGGCGTGGCTGGCTGAGCGACTGCCGGTGCTTCCCGGTAGCGGTATCATCTATACGCTTACGAAGCGGGACGCCGAGACGGTCGCTGCCTGGCTGCGTTCACGCGGTCTGAACGTCGAGGCATACACCAGCGATACGGGAGACCTGCGCGGCCAGCTCGAGGAGGACTTGCTGGCGAATCGCGTCAAGGCGCTGGTCGCCACCTCAGCGCTGGGGATGGGGTACGACAAACCGGATCTCCATTTCGTGATCCACTTCCAACGACCCGGGTCGGTGGTCACCTACTACCAGCAGGTTGGGCGGGCTGGTCGCGCTATCGATGCAGCATATGGCGTACTCCTTAGCGGCGATGAAGATGCCGATATCACCGACTACTTCATCAATTCGGCGTTTCCGACGCCCGACGAGGTGAACACCGTAGTTGACGCTCTCGAGGCGTCGCCGGAAGGGCTCACATCCAAAGAGCTCTTCCGCCAAGTGAACATCAGTGGACGACGGATAGAGAACGCACTCCAGCTTCTCTCCTTGGAGTCGCCGGCCCCGATCGTAAAGGAAGGATCGAGATGGCAGCTAACAGTCGCCGACTTGAGTGAGGCGTTCTGGGATCGGGCTCGACGGTTGACGCAGCTCCGCAAGGCCGAGCAGGCAGAGATGCTCCGGTATCTCGAGCTAGAGAGTGGGCATATGGAGTTCCTCCTGCGGGCTCTGGACGGGAGTCCGGAAGCAGTCGTCCCGCCAACCATCCCGCCGCTTTCCACCGAGATCACAGAGGAGCACATTCGGGAGGCGGAAGAATTCCTCCGGCGGACCAGCATCCCCATCGAGCCTAGACGTCAGTGGCCCGCTGGAGGGCTTCCGCGGTATTCCGTTCGCGGAACGATCCCGACTGAGCTTCGGCCATCTCCCGGGAGGGCGCTTTGTTTCTGGAGGGATGCTGGCTGGGGCCGTCTCGTCCGCATCGGGAAGTATGACCAGGGGCACTTTTCCGACGAGATCCTTCCCGCGGTCGTAGACTTGATAGGCGCTTGGTCCCCCGATCCGGCGCCGCAATGGGTGGCGTCGATACCGTCTCTTCGACACCCACGGTTGGTGCCCGGGTTAGCGCGCGGATTGGCAGAGGCTCTTGGCTTGCCATACCATGACGTGTTAGGGTGGACCGAAGAGCGCCCTGAGCAAAGAACGATGGCGAACGGCGTCCAGCAGGCTCTCAATCTCGACGGTGCCCTAGCGATTTCGGGAGAGGTTCCGTCCCGCCCGGTCCTTCTGGTAGACGACATGGTGGACTCACGCTGGACGTTCACGATCGCTGGTTGGCTACTTCGTTCGGCCGGCTCAGGTGTTGTGTACCCCCTGGCGCTATCGCACGCCTGATCTCAACCATGGACGCTTCCGTTTCTCCGAACACTCAGGCGATCCTACTGCTGACGGCCCCGCTGATCGCGGGGCGCAGGGCGCCGGATTTCAAACTCCTGTCACCCGGTGAGTATCGGCAGCTCGCTCGGCGTCTTCATGACCACGGGAGAACGCCCGCGGATTTGGTCCGGTCCGGAAGTGAGGAGGTCCTGGCGGAATGTGCAGGACCAATCGACCTGCAACGTCTTCGCGACCTGCTGTCTCGTGGATTCCTCCTCAGCCGAGCGGTGGATCGCTGGCACTCGAGATCGATCTGGCTCGCGAGTCGAGCAGACCCGGCTTATCCGGACCGGATCCGCCGCCGTGTGAAGGTGGCCGCGCCACCCCTTTTCTACGGTTCGGGCGACCCGGCGCTCCTCGATTCCGGCGGTCTGGCGGTCGTGGGATCGCGACATATCAACGATGAGATAGCGGCCTATGCCGAAAGGATCGGGAGCCTGGCGGCTGAGGCAGGGGTGACCATCGTCTCGGGAGGCGCGCAGGGGGTGGACCAAGCAGCGATGCGAGGTTGCGCGGAGGCCGGGGGTCGGGTTGTGGCCGTACTTTCTGACCGACTGGAACGCGTCACGCTCGATCGCGCTACCCGCGATCTACTTCGGGACGGACGCCTGACTCTGATCAGCCCGTATGACCCTTCAGCCCGGTTCCACGTAGGTCACGCTATGGCGCGCAACAAGCTCATCTACGCCCTCGCCGACACGGGGCTCGTGGCGAGCGCTGAACTGGAGAAGGGGGGAACGTGGGCGGGGGCTGTGGAGCAGCTCAGAAAGCTGCATTACGTGCCCCTCTTTGTGAGGGAGAATGGCATTGCTCAGCCTGGCCTGCACGGCTTGCTGGGGATGGGCGCCCAGGCATTGTCGGAACCGGCGTCCCCGGATGAATTGATCGCGAGGATATCGAATGCCGGGGCATCGGACGGATACGCGGCGACCGGCCAGCGGACGTTGTCACTAGGTGAGAAGCCCGAACCGGGCTACCCAAAGCGGCCCGGAGCCCCCGTCCCTGTCGCGGCAGACCAGCCGGCTCCCCGTCAGGTTTCGAAGCATGGCGACGTGCCGCCGGAAGTACGAGATCGGCTTCTCAGCTTCAATAGGCCGTTCTCGCTAGCCGAGATAACCCAGGAACTGCAAGCGCGCCGGCCGCAGGTCTTGAAGTGGTTGAATCAGTTGATGGAGGAAGGCGTTCTCGAGAAGCAGAAGAAGCCGGCGCGGTACAGATGCACGCAGGCGAGTCTTTCTCTCTTCGGGGTAGACCCATTGCCGTCATGATGTCGGATGTATCGATGAAACCTGCGGGCGAGACGTCAGCGGGAAATTGGCATCCGGACCGCGATCGGCGCACCTCGTCGTGCAATCCTCCGATCGATCTTCTCCCGCGCTGGGGGTCAACTCGCTCTGGGCCTTTCCGTCGGGCTCGTGGCGGTACTCCTGCTCGATGTGGTCGCCGGGGGCGGGCTCCTGGGAAGCCATAGCACCGTCATTCTGCCCGGCTTCGGATTCCTCATGCTCGTCGCCGGCCTGCTCGCCGCGCTCGGTCCCGCCCGACGGGCCCTTCGAGTGCAGCCTACCGACGCCCTGCGAGCGGAGTGACCGACCTTCGTTTTCGAGACATCGTAGCCGTGGCCGTTCCTCCTGGGGGGCGTCGTGGCCGTCCCAACGATCGCCGCGCTGCTGTTCGGCCTCCACTTGATTCGTTCGTTCCTGCGGACGTTCTTGGTCGACGTGTTCACCTCATTCCTCGCTCACTCCTCCCAGCACATGAGGCTCGATCAACGCCACCACTTGGCGGGCGCTGTCCCGAGCGCGCTCGCCATCCGCCGCCGAGTAGAAGCCGGACGGCGTCAGGCCGCGTGGGAGGGATGGCTGACGCGGAGTAACGGGTGGAGCGTACGCGAGTCGATCTTCCACCACTTCTGGTACGACGCGGCCGTCGTCACTGCGGCACTGCTCACCCAGGAGCGCGATGCGGAGCTGAGGATCGCGTTCCCGGTGATCCGGCCTTTGGAGTCGGAAAGAAGATGACGAAGGTGATGCCGGCCGTCTGGGCTCAGGCTCGATCGATAGATCTCCCCGTCCCCTCTCGCCAACCCCCAGGCAGTCTCGTGGCATCCATGTGACAGCATCGAGACCGACGCGCGACTCCAGCCGCCTCTTTCCACCTTATTCTCTACGGAACCGCCAATCCGCGATGCTCGGCACGCACTAGCTTTTGATCAGCGCGGCCCGGCGCTCGTTCGCCCGTTCCATCACACAACCGACTGGGCTGCAATGTCAAAGTCATCACCCCCGCCCGCCCCGAGGCCGGATAACACCTCGATCAGCCGCCGTGACTTCGTCCGGGGCTCCGCGCTGAGCGCCGTGGCGTTCTCCCTTCCCGGCGCGCTCCGGGCCGATCCTTACGCACCGCTGGCGACTCCGACCACCATGCGCGCTCCCGTGCGAGTGCGAGGGCGCGTCCGCTCGAACGGCGAGGGGGTGGCGGGCGTCGCCGTCAGTGACGGCCTGGAGGTCGTCGCCACGAACGGAGATGGCGATTTCGAGCTGGTCACGCAGGGGTGGAGCCGCTTCGTGCGGATCTCGGTTCCGGCCGGATACCGGATTCCCGTCGGTGCCAACGGGACGGCGAGCCACTACCGGCGGATCGCGCCGAACAGCGGGGGCGAGATGACGGCGGCCTTCGACCTCGAGCGCCTGGCGGGATCGGACGAAAACCACACCTTCCTCTTCTGGCCCGACACCCAGACGCAGGACGCCCTCGAGATGGGGTGGCTGCACGAGCAGTCGGTGCCGGATGTAATCGCCCTGGCCCGGGAGCTCGGCGATCAGGCGCTCTTCGGGATCGCCTGCGGCGACATCATGTACGATGACCTCTCCCTCTATCCCGAGTATGAGCGCGCCGTCACGCGGATGGGAATCCCCTTCTTCCAGGCCGTCGGCAACCATGATCTGAACTACGACGCGCGCATCTCCGAGGCGTCGACGGAGACTTTTTCTCAGCACTTCGGTCCCGACTACTACTCCTTCGATCGAGGGAGGGTGCATTACGTGGTGCTGAACGACGTGTTCTGGCACGGGGCTGGCTATCTCGGCTATCTCCCGCGGGAGCAGCTGACCTGGCTGGAGAACGATCTTCGGCTGGTCGAGCCGGGGCGGACGGTGATCGTGGCGACGCACATCCCGATCCTGTCCACGGGGGACCTTCGGCGGGGAAGCGCCAATCCCGGCACTGGCGGGTCCGTGGCCAACCGGGAGGCGCTGTATCGGCTGCTGGAGCCGTATAACGCCCACATCCTCTCCGGGCACACCCACGAGAACGAGCAGTTCCGTGACGGCGGCGCCCGGCACCACGTCTCTGGTACGGTCTGCGGAGCCTGGTGGAGCGGCCCCATCTGCGGCGACGGGACACCCAACGGCTACTCCGTCTACGAGATCCGCGGGGAACGCGTGACCCACCGCTACAAGCCTACCGGACAGCCGTTCTCCTATCAGCTCCGGGCCTACGCCCACGGTGCCGACCCTGCCGCGCCGAACGAGATCGCGGCCAACGTGTGGGACTGGCAAGACGATTGGACCGTCGTCTGGTACGAGGATGGGGAGCCGAAGGGGCGGATGGCACAGCGAAAGGGATTCGATCCCTGGAGCCTCGAGCTGCACACCGGGCCGGAGCTGCCGCCGCGTCGCGCCTGGGTCGACCCCTATCCGACGGAGCACCTCTTCTACGCTCCTGCCTCGCGCGAGGCCAGGGAGATCCTGATCGAGGCCACGGACGGCCAGGGCCGGCGATATAGTGCGAGGGTCGGCGATCCGTTCCCCGGAGATCCGGGGCTCTGGACTGAAGGGTAAAGGGTGAACAGTGCGTCGAGATCGCAGTCCCACCGAACCGCTGGCGCAGAACCGACTGGGATGACGCGTTCGAGCACCATCGTAAATCGCAGCGACTGTCTCCCATTGGCGATCTGTATCGCCTCGTATATCTCGAGTACTGCCCATAGCGGCACGCGCCGGCTGGAGGCTACGACGACCTCGAGTCGCCTTGGGGGTTCGCCGAAAGGTTGACGGCTGACCTGCAGGAAGTGGCGCAGGACAAGCACCTTCGAGTCTCCGCTCCCGGCCCGGCACCAGTGCCCGCCGACGACGCCGCGCCTCTTCTACCGCCGCGCAGCGAGGGTGGGGTCACGCGGGCGGATCGCCTCTCCGGCGACATCGGCTATATCGATGTCGTTGGCTTCCCCTCGCTCGCCGTGTTCAAGTCGGCTGTCGATCAGGCGATGGCGTCGCTCGAGGACACTGAGGCGCTGATCATCGACGTGCGGCGCAACGGCGGCGGTAGCCCGGAGAGCGTCTCCAATCTCGTGAGCTACTTCCTCGACGCGGGTGCGGAACCGGTCAAGATCAACGAGTTCTTCATGTCGGGTGGCTACGTCGCAGCCAAGGAACCACAGGTTCGAAGGAACGAATTTCACGGGTATCCACTCACGCTAACATACCGGATGGCGTTTCGCATCCATCCCACCGCCCTCGTCGGACGGGGGCGGGCGGTCGGGGCGCAATGTCTCTGACTCACGCGTCGGGCGCTGTGACCTTCGAGAGTGTCGGGTGGTAGGCACGCGGCGTGTCGGACTGTACGACGGTCCTGTCCGTAAAAGCCGAATCGGGATCTAGCGGTAGAGCTCGATCTCCTTCGTCCTGATCACCGGGTCGCCGCTTTCACCGCTGACCTGCAGCTCGAGCGTGTACCTTCCCGGCCTCAGCTGCGACAGGTTGAGGGCGAGCGTCCGGCCACGCGCGGGCGCCTCATCGGCCGACATCCCCTCCGACCACTCCAAGCGAAGGCCCTCGGGTGGCGATGTGATGCGGAGCAAGTCAGTGACGCGCGACAACAATCCGCGGTCCTGCGGTTGTGCGGAGATGGAGACGTCGATGGCATCGCCGGGAGCCGCACCGTATAGCTCCCAGAACACCCCGACCTCCTGGTCGGCAGGGACGTGCGAGCTGCCGAGCATCCGCGGCAGTACGGCGTCGACTTCCTGGTTGACACCCTCGCTCCAATCCCAAAGAAGGATGTCAGAGAGATCCAGTCCTTCAGACGGCTCGCCGGGCAAGCCGTGAGCGAAGCGACCGCGCGCGGCTCCATCCTCCGACGACAGCAGCTCGATGCTCAGCACGTGAGGCTCGGCGGGGACCATCGCCTCGAACAGGTAGCGCGAGCCGTCACTGGTTTCCTCGCGGACGCCGGGGTGTAGCTCGTCGGGCTCGCGGGTCAGCACGAGCGCCGCGTCGACGATCGCGTCGGCTTCAAGCTCGAGCCCAGCAATGTCCACGGCCACGGCAGCGAGGAAGCGATCGCCGCGCCTGAAGAACGCGGTCTGCGGTTCCAACGGATAGATGGGACCGTAGGGCGGATCGTACCACTCGGCGCTCGACGACCCATCGAGCGACCAGTCCCCCGGAACGGACTCGAGTGGGTTGAGTCCCGCGAGTCCGCGAGCGATGAAACGATAGCCGGATCCGTCACCGAGATGTCTGTTCGTCCGCTCGACGCTCCACCACCAGTCCGGCCAGCCTTGCTTGACCTGCGCCTCATGGTGGGCGGGAGAGCAGGTGCTCCCCTCCAGCGCAAGCCACTGATGGTGCAGCTCCATCGCGACCATTCGCGCGTAGTGCTCGGTCTTGCGATCGTTTCCGGCGATCAGGTACAGCGGGTCGGCAAGCCACCAGACACGGCGTTCTTCTTCGATTTGCTCGGGGCAGGCCAATCGGCGGAACTCCCGAGCCGATTCGCCACCGAGCAGGAACCGCGGCAGCTCCTCGAGCCATTCGCAGTGCAGGTCGGCGGGCATGCCGTCCACGCTCGCGTCGAAGGCGCTCTCCGCCTCGACGAATTCTTCGCGGGCGTGCAGCACGAAGCCGCGTAGGGCGTCGCACCACCATGGCTCTGCCCGGCACACTTCGGCCATGGCGAGGGCCTGGTCCAGCTCGCCCTGCATCACGCGCAACCCGATCCGGTGCCCGACGATCCAAGCGTTCCCCGGGATTACGGTGCCGGCATCGTCCAGGCGTCGGATGACTTTCGGCCGGGCCTCGCGGGCGATACGGGGAGTCCCTGGCGACGGCCGGATCCGCCGTAGCTGGCGAATGTGCGAGCGGAGGGCGCCGCGGGCGTCTGCGAGCGCGTTTAGCGAATCGCGCTCGGTCGACTGAGCGCCGTAGGCGGGCCCGAGCGGAAACAGGACGAGCCCGATCAAGAGCAAGCGAAACATGGGCACGCCGGATCGAGGGTGTTCGCAACCGTCGAAGCTCACCCTCGCATGCAGGCCAAAATCGCGCCGCCACGACGAAACGGGCCTCGAGAGCCGGGCGCCCGAGGTCATAGGTCAGCGGTGCGATTCCCTCCGCCGCTTCTTTGCGGATCTGGTCACCCCGCCGTATCCCCGCCTGGCGCTATCGTAAGCAGCGGAACCGACTCTCGTCACAAGAGCGCGCCCCTCCACCGACTAGTCGAGCAAGGGTATTCGGATGGTCGCGAAAAGCGCCCGAGGCGGCATGAGGCATGCGCCGCCAAGCTGTAGTCGAAGCGTTATCTGAAGGGAGGGTCGCCCGGGTGGAGAGTGATCAAGGGACTCTCGCAACGATGCAGCGGCGCGGGGGCGGCGCCATGCCGGGAAGAGCCTTGGGTTGGAGAACACGCTTTCCGGTCATCGCATACGCCTTCGTGATCCTCGTTCTGGTGATATTGGCGATTGCACCGAGCGTCATAGCGCAGCGCGCAACAGCCGGCAGCAGAGCGATCCAGGCCACATTCGATCCGGCCCAAGATCTGGTCGCCGAACTAAGGTTCTTGCTCCTACTCCAGGTCGCGGAATATCGGGCCTTCCGTCGGTCGCGAGACCCGCAGGACCTGGCCGACTACCGCGAAGCGCGCGTTGCCGAACAGGAGATATTTGAGCGACTTACGCCGATCGTCGACCGGATGAGCCCGATGACCGTTGAGCTTTCGGAGGGCATTCGTGATGCCTCGGCCCGTATGCATTCCGTCGCCGACGCCCTTCTCAGTGGGGACATCACCGACGAGGCAGCAGTCGCACAGTTGCCGCAGATCGGAGGGCTTGCAGACTCCACCCTTGCAGCGACAAACCTCCTTCAGAACGAGATCGAGCGTAGGTCAGTGGAACGGTTCGAGGCGAATCTCGCGGAAGCGGAGCGCGCGCAGATGGTTGCCTTGATTCTCGGTCTCGTCGCAGTCCTGGCGGTCATCGCTGTGGGGTGGTTTGCGCGGTTCGAACGTGAGCTCACGCGGCAGCTCACCGCGGCGGTCGGAGAGCAAACGCGGCTCCGGCGGATATCCGAGCGCCACAGCGACCAACTCGAGCGCGTCACCGCGAGCCGGGCGCGCCTGATGCGAGGCTTCAGCCACGATGTAAAGAACCCCCTCGGGGCGGCGGATGGCTTCCTCCAGCTGCTGGAGGAAGGGGTCCATGACCACCTCACGGAAGAACAGAACGAGACCGTCGGGAAGTCGCGGCGTTCGATCAAGGCGGCGCTGGACCTGATCGAAGACTTGCTCGGGCTTGCACGCGCGCAAACGGATGGGATCGAACTCCACCGCGCGCCGATGGATGTCGCCGAGGTCGCCCGCGAGGCGGCCGAGGAGTATCGGGCTCAGGCAAAGGCCAAGCATCTCGCCCTGGCGATCGAGCCACCGCGTGACATTCCGAGGATCGAGAGCGACGCGCGCCGGGTGCGTCAAGTTCTCGGCAACCTGATCGCGAACGCCGTCAAGTATACGGATGAAGGCGGGATCATGGTGGAGGCGAGTGTCCGTTCGGATGGCGGCGCGCCGGGGTCCGGCCGCTGGGTCGCGGTGGATGTCCGCGACAGCGGACGAGGTATCCCGCACGACCAGGCCCGCCACCTTTTCCGAGAATTCTCACGCCTGGAAACGACCCCAGACACGAAGGGCGCTGGAATCGGCCTCTTCATCAGTCACCAGATCGCCAACGCCCTCGGCGGAGACATCACGGTAAAGAGCGAGGTAGGGAAGGGATCGACCTTCACGCTCTGGCTGCCAGCACCGGACGAGGTGAGCGGACGCCAACCAGCCGCTGCGCAGGATTCGGACGTGGGTGGGTCGTCGATTCGGGCGGGCAAGGATCCCGATAGGTAGAGCCAGGACTGGCTCGCGCCTTGACAAAGTGGCTCCCGTCCCCGAGGAGGTTACTCAACCGTCCGCTCCGAACGCCCGCGTAGGTACCGCGGGTCGCATCGCCATCGTCTGGTTGTGGATGATCGCCGGCTGGGCCGCGATTAGCGGCCTCTTGTGGCCCTGCTTCCGGGAGCGAGAACCCAGCGCGCTAGGTACATTCTCACCCGTTCTGCCTGCCTCGCTGTCGAGCCTGGAACCGCCGCGCTTTGGCGCGGTTCCCACACTCCCTCATGTCGCACCAGCGGCGGCTGCGGTTTCGGCTCAGATCCACGAACAACCAGCTACAGCCCTCCCCGGCACACTCCTTCACCCGAGACCGGTCCGCCGATAGGAGGAGCTCCGTGGCCGAAATCGCCACCGGCCAGAGGAGCTGCTGGAGGGCATCGCTCTCTGGCCAGACCATCACGTAGTCGGTCCCGCTCCGCTCGATCCGACGCTCCACCGCCGCCTCCGCCGCTGTCCGCCCCAGCTCTTCCAGGTCCTTCACGTCCGGTACTTCCGTCGTGAAGACGCGGTAGATCGCCTCGCGCAGGGAGCGCGCTCGTGCGATCGTCTCGTCCGCCTTGGTCGGGTTCTCTGTCGCCACCTGCCGCAGTCGCGCCGAACGCCGCGGACCCAACAGCCCGACCCGCTCGGCCCAGCCCACCAGGTCGTCGTACGTCCGGAGCTTGTCTTTCAGCTGCTCACCGGTTCGGCCGCTGGCAGTGTTCACCAGCTCCATGCTGATGTCGCCCCCCACCAGGTCCATCGCCGCCACCGGCGAGCCGTCACCGCCCTCCACGTTCATAACCATCGTCATCCCGTTGACTGGTTATCCACGGCACTGTATTCTATAACTACCATAACGTACTTTGCTGGTCAAGGTGGCGGATAGGACACGGCCTTCCGGAACGCGGACGGGGTCGGCGCGCCTTGCCCGCACCAGGTCCGCCGGGAGGGGGCGGCGAAAGGGGTAAGCGTGCACCCGGCGTTCCATACGGGTGCCGGGCGGACTCCACGATCGAAAGGACGGACGGAATGCGAGTGGTGAAGGAGGCGGTCGGTACGACCCCCGGCGACGGGGATACGGAGAGCGGGGTGGCAAGGCGGCATGACCCACGGCCTGCGGCGATAGCGCGTCAAGACGAGAATATGGGGCAGCCGGGCGCTCCCGAGACGTCGATGCGCGGCCCGGACCGGCGGGAGCGGATCCTGGTAGTCGCGGCATTTGCGGCGGTCTACATCGTGTGGGGCTCTACGTACCTGGCGATCGCGTGGGCGGTCGAAACGATTCCACCCTTTATGATGATCGGTGCCCGGTGCCTGATAGCCGGGGCAGTGCTTTACGGCTGGACCCGATGGCGTGGTGGGCGGCGCCCGACGATTGGCGAATGGGGCGAGGCGGCCGTCGCGGGAACCCTGCTCTTCGTGACGGGGCAGGCGCTGCTCGCGTGGGCGGAGACACGCATCGCCTCCGGCCCCGCGGCCCTCCTGGTGGCGACGGAGCCGCTGTTCATCGTCCTCCTTGCGTGGCACGGCGGGCGACTCGTGGGTGCTGGCCGTGCGGGTACCCGTCCCGCACGGCGAACGATCGGGGCACTGCTGATCGGATTCGCGGGCGTGGGAACCATGGTCCTACCGGGTGCGGGTGATCGCCTCGATGGAGCGGGTGCGGCAGTGGCCCTCCTGGCCTCGCTTTCCTGGTCCGTCGGCATGTTCCGGACGCGAGCGGTCCCGGGGCGGTCGCCGGCGCAGCTAGCCGGAATGCAGCTCCTGATGGCCGGTCTGGTGCTGGGGGTCGTCACGCTCGTGGCCGGCGAGACGTCCGCGCTGCCGGAGGGTGGACCGTCCCCGCGGTCGCTGCTCGCGTTCGGATATCTCGTGGTCTTCGGATCGGTGGTGACGTTCGGCGCATACGTCTGGCTGCTCGAGCGAGTCGGTCCACTTCGTCTCTCGACGCACGCTTATGTGAACCCGTTGGTTGCCCTCGCGCTTGGGGCCGGCCTCGGTGGAGAAGTCATGACCGGCTCACTCGTCGTGGCCATGACACTGATCCTGGGATCCGTAGTTGTCCTCGTGCGGAAGGAGCCCACTGGCCGAAAGGCGGCAGGGGCACGTCGGGCCGGCACATCTTCGCGGCGGGCAAGGCGCAGACACCAGTGGCGGTCGTCCGCACGGCGGTTGCGCCGAGGGGTGAAGCGGTGGCGAGTGCCTTGCCATTTCTCCATGTATGGACGACCTTAGGATAGCAGTCCATTCATGGAGGAAGCACGATGGCCGTTGCCGCCCGAAAGGGAAAGCCGGTCGATCCGGAGAGTGCGGGCGGACCCGCGTTCCGAACGTTCTTTCGGATTGCCGATCGCTGGAAGCTGTCGCCCGATGAGCAGATGACCCTTTTGGGTCTCACCTCCCGGTCGACGTACTACAAGTGGAGGAACGAGCCCCCGAAGCGGCTCACGCCGGACCTTCTGGAGCGTCTCTCCTACATCTTCGGGATCTACAAGAACCTGCGAGTCCTCCTACCGGACTCTGCCGCCGCCGACGCCTGGCTCCGGAAGTCGAACTCGACGCCGCTCTTCAACGGTCGCTCGGCGCTGGATCGTCTCCTGTCGGGTCACGTGGCGGACCTGTACGTGGTGCGGCGGTACCTGGATGCGGAGCGAGGTGGATGGTCCTAGACCCGGTCGCGGTCCCGGTCTCCGACGTCCGGTGGCCGTCCTGTTACCGGGTCATCCCCAGCCGCTTCCCACCCGTACAATTGTTCGAGGAAGTTGCGAACCCGGAGGATCTCGAGGCGGTCTTCGCGATCGAGGCGCTGACCAACGATCGAATCCGCGACGAAGTGGGCACGCTGAGCCTCGTGGCGCCCGAGGACCGGGTTACCGGGGCCGGGGCAAGCTCCATCATGGCGGCCTTCACCCATCCGTCCCCGATCGGAGGACGGTTCACCGACGGCAGCTTCGGCGCGTACTACACAGCGAGGGATCTCGAGACGGCGATCGAGGAGACCGTCTACCACCGGGAGCGCTTCCTCCGGGCGACGAACGAGGCGCCCATCGAGCTGGATATGCGGGTACTGCGTGCCCGACTCGGTGCCGAGTTGCATGATCTCCGGAGCCTCGCGCCGGATCACCCCGACATCTATCACCTCGACGATTACTCTGCCTCCCAGGCCTTGGCCAGAGGGCTCAGAGCCACAGGGTCATGGGGCATCGCTTATGACAGCGTCCGCCGGACTGGCGGGGAATGTGCCGCCGTCCTGCGCCCCCGAGCCCTATCGCGGTGCCAGCAGGCGCAGCACCTGGGTTACGTCTGGGATGGTGCACGGATCAGCACCGTCTACCAGAAGAAAATCCTGCAGAAGCTCTCAAGTTGAGCCCGTATCGAACGGCATCCTACCCGAAAACAACGACTTCACCGAAGAGGGCGCAGAGAACTGCGCGATCCCGCAACCGATGAAGAGGTAACGGCCGTAGAGGGAGGTAGTGGAGGGGGTGAAGGACCATCGATCCCTTGCCAACCCAGGGAATGATCTTACCCTTTGCGAAGCAAGGGTAGAATCAACCCGTAACCTCGACTGGCGCCGTCCACTCTTCCCCGAACCCGTGCCGACATGCGAACAGCACCGATCTGGCGGCGCTATCTGCGGCTTTTGGGAGACGATTTCGCCGGGGACGTTGATGACGAGCTCCGCTTCCACCTGGAGACGCGGATCGATGCGCTGGTCGCCGAAGGGATGTCGAGAGAAGCAGCGAGGGCGCAGGCCGAGCATGAGTTCGGCGAGATGGCGAAGATCAGGGAGGAGATGAACGAGATGGGGAGAGCGCGGCAGCGGAGGAAGGGAAGGGCACGCTGGTGGGAAGCGGCAGGACAGGACCTGCGTTTCGCCGGCCGTGGGCTTCGCAAGAACCCGGCGTTCGCGGCGATCTCGATCCTGACGCTAGGGCTTGGTATTGGGGGGACGACGGCGATATTCAGCGTCGTGGAGGGGGTGCTGCTGCGTCCGCTCGCGTATAGCGAGCCCGATCGGCTCGTCCAAGTCTGGCAGATCGGCGAGAACGGCGGGCGCACTCAATTCTCGCGGCAGAATCATCAGGACGTACGCGAGCGGAGCCGTAGCTTCGAGGCCCTGGCTGCCTACTCTCCGGGGTTAACCCCGGTGTCGAGCGGTGACGGCGAGGTATCGCGAGTTTCAGTCGCGGAAGTGTCGGACGAGTTCTTCGAGGTGCTGGACGCGGCGCCCGCGCTCGGACGGTGGATGGCGCCAGAGGAGGTCGCATCGGGAGCGCCCGTTGCCGTAGTCAGCGCTGAGTTCTGGCGTATGCAACTCGGAGGGGGCGAGCGTCTCGAGGATCGAGCCGTACGGATTGGCGACCGGCTCCATACGGTGGTGGGTGTAATGCCGCAGACCGCCGATTTCCCATGGGGAACGGGTGCGTGGATTCCGCGAGATCCGAATCGCACCGAGTACCGTACGGGTCACAACTACCGTATCGTCGGCCGGCTGGCACCCGGCGTGAGCCTCGAGACAGCGGAAGGGGAGCTGAGCGCGATCGCCCGCGAGCTCAGGGGGATGTATGGCGACGACACATGGATGATGGACGCTGCGGTCGTGCCGCTGCGGGAGCAGCTTGTCGGTGGTGTGCGGCCCGTCCTTTTCCTCTTGCTGGGTGCTGCCGGGTTCCTGCTGTTGGTCGCTTGCGCGAACGTCGTGAACCTGCTGCTGGCGCGCGCCGCGACCCGCCGCGCGGAGATCGCCGTCCGGCAGGCGGTCGGGGCCGGGAAGGGGCGGCTGGTGAGGCAGTTCCTAACGGAGGCGCTCCTCCTGTCGGTTCTCGGCGGAGTTCTGGGGGTGATCCTGGCCCGCTTCGGTGTGGCAGCGCTCCTTGCCCTGGAGCCGGGTCGGCTTCCCCGCGTCGAAGAGGTCGGTCTCGACGCCTCGGTGTTGGCCTTCGCGATCGCCGTCTCCTTCGCGACGGCCGCTACGATCGGGCTGGTCACGGCGATCCGCGCTGCGGATGGAGACATCCACAATGCGCTTTCCGAGTCGGTCAGCTCGCGGATCGGAGGGGTGGGTAGCCATCGAGCCCGCCACGGGCTGATGGCACTTCAGATTGTGATGACGTGCGTGCTCCTCGTCGGGGCGGGCATGCTCATCCGCAGCTTCCTCCGCCTGACGGCCGTCGATCCGGGCTATCGGACGACCGGCACGGTCGTCATCGACGCCTATCTCCCGAGCGGCGATGGGAACGACGTGGCCGAAGTCGCGGCTCGAGCCAGGGACGATCTGCTGGCGCGTCTCAGCGTCCTTCCCGGTGTCTCCCGCGTGGGTGTCACGAGCTCCTTTCCGACGAGCGGCGGCGGTTCGAACGGCACCTTTCTCATCCTGACCGAACCGGAAGAGATTGCCAGTCTCGATGACTTCGCGAGGCTGATCGAAGACCCGTCGCGTCTCGGCCAAGCCGAGTACCGCGTGGCCAGCGGCGACTACTTCCGGGCGATGGGGATCCCGCTTCTGCGCGGGCGTCCCTTCGACGAGCGGGACGCACCCGAATCGCCGCACGCCGCGGTGATCAGCGAGTCGCTGGCCGAGCGCAGGTGGTCTGGCGAGGACCCGATCGGAAAGATCATCCAGTACGGCAACATGGACCGTGACCTGCGCCCCTACACGATCGTTGGGGTGGTGGGCGACATACGCGAGGCTGGTTTGGATGCAGAGCCCCTCCCCACCTTTTACGGGAACGCTCTCCAGCGCTCGAGGTCCCTCGTCGGACTCTTCTCGCTCGTGCTCGAAGTCGGAGGAAATCCCGCGCCCGTTCTCTCCGCTGCTCGCGTAGCCGCCGCCGAGGCCGTCCCGGATGTGCCGGTCCGGATCCGAACCGTCGAGGAGATCCTGGGGGCGTCGCTGGCGCAGCGGCGCTTCAGCCTGATCCTCCTCAGCACCTTCGCCCTGACCGCTCTCGCCCTGGCTGTGGCGGGGGTCTATGGCGTGATCTCGTACCTCGTCGCACAGCGACGCCGGGAGCTGGGAATCCGCCTCACCCTGGGAGCGACCCGGAGCGATATAATCGGCCACGTCATCGGTCCCGGAATGGCGGTCGTCGCCGGCGGTGTCCTGATCGGCATCATCGGCGCTTTCGCCGCCACCCGTTTGCTCGAGAGTCTCCTGTACGGGATCACCCCCACCGACCCACCCACCTTCCTGGCGGTTGCCTTCCTGCTGATCAGTGTGTCCCTGGTTGCGACCTGGGTGCCCGCCATCCGTGCGGCCCGAACGGACCCGATGATCGCGTTGAGGGAGTAGTCTTGACATCGTATAGAAGGTGGAACCCAGCACAAGCTGGTGACCTCTGCCCCAGGCTGGACTCCTCATCGCGGCAAGTGACCTCTGGATTGTCGCGTTCGCCGTCTCTTGAGCCCACTCATCGGAAGGGCACTCACGCGGAGGGCGCGGAGGATCGCGGAGGTTTCCCAGGGGACCCACGTCGTTCGTAATCGTCCGATAACCGAGCGGGTGCCGAAAAGGGCGGTGGGTGGGCGTGACACGAGTATCGGAGCGGTTCAAGAAGCTGGCCACCCCGGGGCGTTCGCGCTAGATTTCAGCAGACGTCCTCGAGCCGCCGAGTGACATGGTCCAGTCAGGGATTCCGGTCGCCCCATCCGCCTGTTTGACGCTTCGAGCGCACCACCCGGCTCCGGCGCGGGTGGAGCTGGTGTATCGTCCCGCATCGCGGCGGCTGGCGCGAACGCTGTTCTGGATCGTGGCGTGTTGGGGTTCGATTCCTCTGTTGTTGTGGGTGCCGCCGCACTATCCGTGGGTGGCGGGAGCGTTCGTGGCGGGAGCGTATCTGGCCTATCGGGACTGGACGGGCCGTTATTCGGTGCACAGCTTCGCGGGGATCTGTCCGCGATGTGGCTCGCCGCTGTCGTTGGGGCTGGATCGGAAGATCGATCTACCGCACACGTTGACGTGCTTCAGCTGCCATTTCGAACCGCGGCTGGAGGTGAGCTTCGCTGGGGAAGGTGAAGGTCAGGTGGTGCGATTGGAGCACCAAGTACCGGAGTGTGTGGGTTTGTGGAAGAAGCGCTGGCTGGCGGACAGCGCGTTTCTATACTGTGAGGAGTGCCACGGCGGGCTGCCGTGGAGCGACGTGGCGAAAGAGCAGGCGGAAGCGGAGAACGAGCGAGCCGAGATCCTGGCGAGGTTGACGGACGAGGGCCAGCCGTTCATCTGAGGGGGTTGGGGAGGGGCGGAGGGTTCTGAATGTTTGTACCCCTGTCGGGGCTGCCGCGAAGGTGCGGAGACCGGCGGGGGTATCCTGTTTCGGGCGATTCGGCGTCGATGGAGGAACAGGTGCCGCCGCTGGTGTCGACGCGTGCGGCGGCGGCGCGTGCGAGCCGGCCGATCAGGCGAGCCATCTCGCGGCGAACCGCGGGCTCGAACCCGGCGAGCAGAAGCTTTTCCTCGCAGAGGACCTCGTCGCGAACGTCGCGGAGGAGGGCAACACCACCGGGGGTGGCGCTGATCCGGAGAGCGCGCCGGTCCGAGGGGTTGGGCTCACGGACGGCATAGTCCTTCCGCTCGAGTGCGTCAACGACCCGGCTGGTGGTGCTCTTGTCGAGGAAGAGCCGAGCGGCGAGGTGGTTCATCGACAGGGGGCCGTGGCCCGCGATCATCTCGAGTGCGTGGCACTGAGTGACCGAGAGATCATGGCAGCAAATCTTGTCGCGCTCGCGGAACTGGTAGACGCGGATCAGGTCGGAAATCGATCGATGGAGGTCTGCCGCGTCGCGGTCGAGGCGAGGGTCTTTGCGCACGTAGTGGAGAGAGGATGGCGCCGGAGCGGGATGCGTAGCCATACCGGGACCCGTCCTTGGTGTTCGGCGAGGAGTGAGGGGCTTTTGCGGTTGCGAGCGGCAACGGTAAGGGCGATCGGGTCGCTGCGTCAAGGGAACAAAAAGAGTGACTAGCGGTCGATGTGGCCGCATGCAACGCAGAGGGCGAACCGTGAGTCTGCACGGGTCCTCTTCGGATTATGCGCAAGACAGGCCGTCGACAGATCGCGCATCTCTGCGTTTCAGTTCTTCGCCGCCGGTTGCGGCTCGTCGTGCGCCCCGAGCTGCACGATTTCTCTTCGGGCTTCGCTGAAGCCGGTTTATCAACAGCCCTCGTCACTTCGGTATGAGCGCAGATTCAGCAGTCGGACGGTCGCTCGTGGGGCCCGCGTGGGTCGCCGTCGTGGCTGCGCTGCTGACGATCGGGCTGAAGGGCGGCGCCTACCTGCTGACGGACTCGGTCGCGATCCTGTCGGACGCGCTCGAGTCTCTGGTCAACCTCGTGGCCTCGTTGATCGCCCTGGTAGTGCTTGCGATCGCCGCCAGACCGGCCGACGAGCAGCATTCCTACGGTCACACCAAAGTCGAATACTTCGCGAGCGGGTTCGAGGGCGCGCTCATCCTCTTCACGGCGCTGAGCATCGGCTACGCGTCGATCTCCCGCCTATTCGCCCCCCCGGTTCTGGACGAGGTCGGCGTGGGGTTGGCGATCACGGCGTTGGCGACCGTGATAAACCTCGCCGCCGCACGTCTACTCTTCCGGGCGGGACGACGGCACCACTCGGTCGCGCTCGAGTCGGGCGCGCAACACCTGATGACGGACGTATGGACGTCCGTGGGGGTCATCGGCGGAGTCGCGGTGGCGAGTGCGACCGGGTGGCTCGTGCTCGATCCGATCATCGCCCTCATCGTTGCCGTCAACATCCTGACCACGGGCATCGACCTCCTCCGTCGGTCCACGCTCGGCCTGATCGACACGGCCCTACCGGCGGAGACGCGCAAGCTGATCTCCAGGATCCTCGACGAGCATCGCCCCGAAGGCGTCGAGTACCACGCCCTGCGCACCCGACAGGCGGGGATGTTGCGCTTCATCTCCTTCCACATCCTCGTACCGGGAGACTGGACGGTGAAACGCGGACACGACCTGCTCGAAGACCTCGAGGAGCGAATCCGCTCCGCCGTTCCGCACAGCACGGTGTTCACCCATCTCGAACCCGTCGAGGATCCGCTCTCCTGGCAGGATACCGAGCTGAGGCGGAGCACTGATTAATCCGTCGACTGTCTTCGGCGTCAGCCGAGGGGAGCCGCTGGAGATTGCGCTTTATGCGGAGCCGCGGAGAGTCGTAGGGCCGGGATGTCGACCCGTCGACTCCCCTGGGTTCCCGCGAACGTGACATTGGCGACGCAACATCGGCGTGCGTCGGGCGGTAAAAGGAAGAAGACGGGCACCCCGGAAGCCGGCCCGCCGCACGGGGAAAGTGCAGTCGCGCGGACGAGTGTCCCCCGCCATCGATGCGAGCTAACCCATTTGTCCTCAGATCGATGGCACAACGGGTGCAAACGCTTGCTTCCACCCGGTTGAGTGGATTCTGCAGAAACGGAGGGTTCTATGATTCGACCGAACGTGAGGGCGTCTTTCGGGCGAAGGGAAGCGGAGATCCTACTAGCGATCGCCGGTCCCGACGGTGAGGATCGCCTACGTAAGCACGGGTTGGACTCGTTGCTCGATGACGCCCAACTGGTTCGGGCGCTGTTGCAGCGAGGCGGCATCGATGTCGCGCCGGCCCCGATGCTCTTCTACTTGCTGGTCCGGCACGCGCTGTTGGAGCGGGAGATTCACGATCGACAGCTCGCCGACTACACCGCCGCTGTACTCCTGGAGTTCGGGCGGCTGGGTCGGCCGCGCCAGACTGGGAAGGACGCCATGCCTGAGACGATCTATCTGGCGGATATTCTGGAGGAGATCGACACTGCGCGCGGGGAGCGGGAGTTCGTCTTGAGGGCGCACCTGGGCAACGTGGCGCTCTGGATCGGCGGGATCTTCCCCGACTTCATCACCCATCGAGTCCAGCGGCGCGGCGCTCCTCCCATCAGCTACTACGACGAAATCGGGGCGGAGGGGTTCCGCAGCGCCGGGGCAATGGACCTCGCGCTGAAGTACGACGTCGGCGACCTCTTCCTACGCTTCGCGGACCAGTTTACGAGCGTCCGCTCGGCCCTGAACGGTCTGTCCGACGCGCTCTTTTTCCCGCATCCGCCCGATGCGGTCGAGCGGGTGCTGCGCGAAGTGGCTGATCGGTATCAGCGGCGGATGGGTTGGCAATGAGACGGAACGCACGGCATGGAAGATGACACGGGCCGGCCCCGAAGGGGTCGGCCGTTTCCATATAGGAGGCCAGCCTACACCGCGTCGGAGCGAGAGGCGAATGCTCGAACAAAGCGAAGCGGAGGCGTTGTTGGAGGAGGCCCGCCAGGCGGGCGGCTCTGCGTACGCGCCGTACAGTGGATTTCACGTCGGCGCCGCCTTGCTCGACGCCGGCGGATCGGTGCACACCGGTGCGAACGTAGAGAACGCGTCGTACGGCCTCAGTACCTGTGCCGAGCGAGCAGCTGTCGCGTGCGCAGTCGGGCAAGGTGTCAGGGAGTTTCGGGCGATCGCCGTCGCTGGGCCGGACGACCGGGAGCCGTGCCTGCCCTGTGGAAGTTGCCGCCAGATCCTCCACGAGTTCGCACCCGATCTCGTGGTAGTGGTCACGGCGCCCGGGCATGGATTTCGGGAGATTCCGCTGTCCGACCTGCTACCGGACGCTTTCGGAGCGGATACCCTCGCTCAGTCCCGCCACCGTGAGGAGGAGAGCGGATGAGCACGACCCCGTCGATGGTCGTTCTGATCGAGCGAAAGAAGAGGGGCGAGGCGCTGACGGCCTCTGAGCTTCAGTGGATCTGCCATGGGTATCTGGAGGGCGAGATCCCGGACTACCAGGTCGCGGCCTGGTTGATGGCGGTCCGGTGGCGGGGGATGACCGGGGCCGAAACGCTGGCGCTGACCGACGCGCTCGTGGGGAGCGGTCGAACCCTCGAGTGGCCGGCCGACCAACCAGTCGTGGACAAGCACAGTACGGGCGGCGTGGGCGACAAGACGTCGATCGTCCTCGTGCCGTTGCTGGCCGCCGCGGGGATCACTTTCGTGAAGATGTCCGGTCGGGGGCTCGGGCATACCGGGGGCACGATCGACAAACTCGAGGCGATCCCGGGACTCGAGACTGACCTCGATCTCGACCGCCTGCGGAGGCAGGTTGAGCGAATCGGCTGCGCCCTCGTCTCGCAGAACCAGAGTCTCGCTCCCGCCGATGGGGCCCTCTACGCATTGCGGGACGTGACCGCGACGGTTGATTCCGAGCCGCTCATCGCCAGCAGCGTGATGTCGAAGAAGCTGGCCGCAGGGGCACGGGCGATCGTCCTCGACGTGAAGTTCGGTCGAGGTGCGTTCATGGCGAACGAGGAGGAGGCGGAAGCGCTGGCGGCGACGATGGTAGCGATCGGAAAGGGTGCCGGCCGAAAGGTGCGGGCGGTTCTCAGCCCGATGGACGAGCCGCTCGGCCAGGCCGTTGGCAACGCACTGGAGGTTCGCGAAGCGATCGATGTGCTGCACGGCGGCGGACCGGCCGACGTTCGTGAGCTGACGCTCGTTCTCGGGTCACACCTGATGGTCCTGATCGGCTGCGCGGCGACGCTCGGGGATGCGAGGTCGGCGCTGGCTCAGCTGCTCGGCTCGGGTGTCGGGGCGGCGAAGCTGGAGGAGTTGATCCAGGTCCAGGGTGGAGATTCGCGAGTGGTCGCGGATCCAGACCTCCTGCCGCCGGCACCCCACGTGGAGGTGTTCGAGAGCCCGCAGGACGGCTGGCTCGAACGAGTCGATGCCCGACTCATTGCGCAGGCGGCGCTCGAGCTCGGCGCGGGGCGGAGGCGCAAGGGAGATGCGGTCGATCCGCGTACGGGCGTCCGGCTGGTGGTGAAAGGCGGCCGTCGGATCGCGGCCGGCGAGCCACTCGCCGAAATGCACGCCGCATCGGAAGACGCCTCCCGTGCAGCGCTGGAGACGCTGTCACAGGCCTTCCGCTGGTCCGACTGCCCCGTGCATCCGTTCCCGCAGGCACACCGGATCATCGAGGGTTGATGGGGGAACCGTCCGGGATGGGCTACAGGCAGCCCCATCCTCCGCCGCCCGGAGTTTCGACCACGAGTCGATCGCCTGGCTCCACCCCCTGCCCGTCGACGGAGCCGAGCTCGCGCACCGCTCCGTCACTCGTGATGATTCGTTGGCGACCGATAGCCCCCACTTCTCCCCCGTCACTCCCGTACGGCGCCTGAACCCGGTGCTGTGTGAGCACCGAAAGCGTCATTGGTTCCAGGAACCGGATCTCCCGGACCACGCCGTCCCCTCCGGGATGGCGGCCGCTGCCACCGGACCCGCTACGGATCGCGAAGCGCTCCACGCGCACGGGGTAGCGATGCTCCAGGATCTCGGCGTCCGTGATTCGGGTGTTCGTCATGTGCGTGTGTACCGCGCTGGCTCCCGGTCCGGCCCGAGTGGCGCCCTGGCCGCCGCAGATCGTCTCGTAGTAGCCAAATCGGGGGTTGCCCCAGAGGATGTTGTTCATCGTCCCCTGGCTGCATGAGGCGATGCCCAGCGCCTTCAGCAGCGTATCGACGAGCCGCTGACTCACCTCAGTGTTGCCGCCGACGACCGCCGGTGCCTCGGCGGGGTCCCCGGGAAAGTCTGGAGAAAGCAGGGATCCTGCCGGCAGGCGAATCGATACCGGTCGCAGCAGCCCCTCGTTCAACGGCAATGGCTCGGCGATGAGGAGGCGGAGGACGTACAGCACGGCGCTTCGAACGATCGCGGGCGTCGCGTTCAGGTTGCCCGGGTGCACCCTGGCGGTGCCGGCGAAATCTACGCTTGCCCGGCCCGCTGCGACTTCGATCCGCACGGCGAGACGGGCTCCGTCGTCCAGTGGCTCGATGGCCTCGTAGGCACCGTTGCCGAGCCTCTCCAGGGCCGCGCGGATGCCACGCTCCGACCGGCTGGCGAGCGCATCCATGTACCGCCAGACCGTCCTCGGGCCATGTCGTTCGCTCAGCTCACGAAACAGATCGGCACCTCGCTTGTTCGCCGCCACCTGGGCACGCAGGTCGGCCAGGTTGTCCGCGACGGCACGTGAAGGCAAGGGTGGCACCCTGAGAAGGCTCTCCAGCCGCTCCCAATGCGCAGTGCCGCTCTCGAACAGCTTCGTAGGCGGGATCACCACCCCTTCTTCCGCCAACGACGTGGCCCGCGGAGGCATCGAGCCGGGTGTCGCACCACCGATCTCCGCGTGGTGCGCTCGGTTCGCGACGTAGCCCAGCAGGTCGCCGCCGCCGTCGAACACCGGAGTGACGACAGTCACGTCGGGCAGATGAGATCCCCCGAACGCTGGGTGGTTGCAACAGACCACGTCGCCCGGGCGCATTTCGATCACTTCGGCCAGGGTGCGGACGCAGAGGCCGAGGGCACCGAGGTGCACGGGGATGTGCGGAGCGTTCGCGACCAACTCGCCCTGCGGGCTCAGGAGCGCGCAGGAGAAGTCCAGGCGCTCCTTCACGTTCACCGAGAGAGCGGTCCGCCGGAGTTGCTCACCCATCTCGCCGACGAGCGCTTCGAATCGGCTCGTAAACAGCTGCTCCGTCACGGCCTCCGGGGTCGCGGCGTCAGCCGCCTCGCCGCCGGAGGGACGCGCGGGCGCAGCGTCGGAGCGTTCGAGCAGGATCGCCCCGGAAGGGCCGACGGTCGCGGTCCAGCCGGTCTCCACGACGATTGCGCTGTGCGGGTCGAGGATCAGACACGGCCCGTCGATCCGAGCGTCGCGCGAGATCTCGCCACGTTCGTAGACGGGCACGTCCCACCATCTCCCTCCGAGCCACATACGGGTGACGTCGACGGGTCGGCTCGTGCCCGCACGGGCGTTCTCATCGCCCTCGAAAGTCTCACCGAGCGACGCAGCGGCGATGACCCGCAGGGATTCGACTTCGATCTCCCGGCTCTCGGGTAGGTGCCCGAACACGGCTGCGTAGCGGTCGAGAAACGAGCTGGTCACCGTGGCGTCGTCCTGGAAATCCACGGCGACTGTGGCGTCCTGTCCGAGGAAGCGAAGGTTGGCGATGCGTCGCACGACCTCGATGCTCGCGGAGCCGACACCCTCGCGAGCAACAGCGGCGGTGGCTTCGCTACCGAGCTCCTGAAGGATCCTCAGCAGCCAACCCTCGTCGGGGCCCAGCCGGCGAAGGAGTTGCCGCTCCGCAACCCGCTCGACCCGAGCGAAGCCGAGTCCCCAGGCGCTCAATAGCCCAGCGTCCGGCGGGATGACGAGCGTCCGGATCCCGAGGCGGTTGGCCACCCCGCATCCATGCTGTGCGCCGGCCCCTCCGAACACGACGAGGGCGTACTCGGCCGGATCGTAGCCCCGGCGGAGAGAAATGCTCCGGATGGCGTCGGCCATCGTCTCATCCGCGATATCGACGAGCCCCTGGAGGAGAGGTTGACGAGGAGGAGCAGCACGTCCGGTCGCGCCAGCGACGCGGTCGCGAAGCGTATCGATCGCCGCCTCCGCGGCATCACGGGACAGAGGAATACCGAACCGGCTCGGGTCGATTCGCCCGAGGAGCAGGTTGCAGTCGGTGAGGGTGAAGGGCCCACCCGCGCCGTAGCAGGCGGGTCCGGGATCTGCACCGGCGCTTTCCGGCCCCACGGCCAGGCCACCGGCGCGGAATGAGCAGATCGACCCGCCGCCCGCGGCGACGGTTTCGATCGCCAACGCCGGCGCCAGCAGCTCGACCGCCCCGACTCGGTGCCGCCAGACGTACTCGAAGTCGCCGTCGTGACGGGAGACGTCCGTGCTCGTACCTCCCATGTCGAAGGCGATTACCCTCTCGTGGCCGGCGTTCCGCCCGGCCGCCGCGGCACCGACCACGCCACCCGCCGGCCCGCTGAGAAGTGAATCCTTCGGTGTGAAGTCCTCCGGCCGCACGAGCCCGCCCGCGCTGGTCATGATGTGGAGGGGGGGACCGTTCCGCCTGTCCCCGCTGCTGATGACTTCGGCAACGCCTGTGAGGTATTGATTCAGCACCGGCGCCAGATAAGCGTCGGTGACGGCGGTGCCAGCCCGTTGGAGGTGACCGATCGACGGCGCGACCGCGGCCGATGCGGTCACATGCTCGAAGCCCTCGCCGACGAGGATCTCCGCGACCCGTCTCTCGTGCGCATCGTTCAGGTAGGAATGGAGGAAAGCGACCGCTGCGGTTCGGGTGCCGGCAGCCAGCGCTTCACGCGCCGCCGCCCGAACGGCCTGCTCGTCGAGCGGTCGAAGGATCGAGCCGTCGTTCGACATCCGCTCGTCGACCTCGATGACCCGCGAGTAGAGAGGAGCCGGCCGCTCGTACCGTAGGTCGAACAGGTCGGGCCGCTGCTGGGTACCGATCACGAGGAGATCGGCGAAGCCGCGCGTGACGAAGAACGCGACGGAGGCGCCGCGGCGCTCCAGGAGCGCGTTCGTTCCGCGCGTCGTGGCCAGCCGCATCGAAACGGGCGGAAGGGGTCTCGCCGACCCTGCTCCGGTGAGCATTCTGGCCGCCAGCACAGGGGCTTCATCGGCGGACACGAGTTCGAACGCCGCTCCGGAGGGCTGGTTTCCAGGGTCTCTACTCAGGCGCAGGAGCCCCTTGGACCGACGGAACTCGACGACCTGGATCGAATCGGTCGAGCGCGATCCCCTTTTGAGCCAGCGGAACGCGAAACCGGCAACGAGGTCATCGGGACCATCCCACTGCGGTTCGACGAGAAGCGACTGCGGTTCCGGGCGGGAGAGCGCGACACCCCGGACCGCGCTGGTGCTGAGCACTTTGGCACGGTGGATTCGGCCCCTGGGGTCGAGGCCGACGGCGTCGGTGAACGTACCGCCGGTGTCCACCCAGATGCGCCACCAACCGTCGTCAGAAATCGGCAGGGTCAACGCGGACGTCGAAACAGAAGTGGAGGCGGTCGGTAAGACGACCGACGAACGAACATGGAGGAGATCGACAAGAGTCTCACCCGGTCACGGTCGTGGGGCAGGCGCCGACAGGCAATCCACCCCGACGGTGTCAGCGCTCCCAGGAAGGCCCCTTGCTTACTTCACTTGCAGCGCGCCAACGCGATTTCTACTTTGCGGACCGGCCATCTCGATGGCCGTCCCCGCCTGATACGAATCCGTTGCCCGCCTGAGCCAGCATAATGCGAGCCCTGCTGGTCGTCCACGATCCACCCGCGTGCGAGATTCTGAAAGACGAGCTCGCTCGGCGGGGATGGCTCGTGGTGCCGGCGGAAAGCACGCAGGAAGCGATCGAGATATTCCGCGACGATCCGGCTAGGCTCGTCGTGGTGGAGGAGGATCGGACCCGGAGTGGGACGGCGATTTGCGAGGCGCTGCGACGCGAGGCACGGGGTGTTGCGGCATACGTTCTCGGCGTCGCCTCGAGGGCCGATTCCGATGCGATCCGGCTGCTCGTCGATGCCGGGGTCGACGAAGTGATCGGTGCGCCCTTCGACGCGGGCGAGGCGGAGCTGCGGCTCCTCATCGCCGAAACGCGTATCGGTCCGCCGCGTCCGGCGACGCCGCAATCCTTCGACGAAGGATCCGCGCAGCTCGGCGAGATGCAGCTGAAGTTCCGTATCCAGCGAGCCTTTCTCGAGGGGCTCTTCGAGGGTGCCCCCGGTGGGGTGGCGATCATTACCGAAGAGGGCCGGATCGTGCGGATCAACCGCGAATTCAGCCGCTTGTTCGGGTACTCGAGCGAGGAGGCCCTCGGTCAGCCGTTGAACGACCTCATCGTGCCCCCCGACCTGAGGAACGAAGCGATCGAGTTCGACGGAGGTGTGCAGCGCGGAGAGCGTCTGGTCGTCGAGACCGTCCGCCGCCACAAGGACGGCCGAGACCTCGTGGTTTCCGTGATCGCTACGCCGATCGAGGTCAACGGCCCGATCGGAGCTCTCGCCATCTACCGGGACATCGGGGAGAAGAAGCAACAGGACGCAGCTCTCCGGGCGAGTGAAGCCCGGTACCGGGCGCTCTTCGACCAGTCTCCTGTGGGCGTCTTCCTCTGCGACCAGGAGCTGCGGATCACCGAGTGTAATGACTATCTCTGCCGAATCGTTGGCATTCCGCGTGAAGAAATCGTCGGAGCGGAGCTCCGGAGCCTCCGGAACGCCCGGCTCCTGCCGGGATTGCGAGCCGCGCTGAAGGGGGACCCGGCGTCCTACGAGGGACCGTTCCGGCTGCGGACCGGTCCGCAGCTCCACGTGTCGCTCCACTACGCCCCCTTGCGGGACCAAGCCGGGGCCGTCGTTGGGGGCATCGGCGTTCTGGAGGACATCAGTGAGCGCCTGCTATCGGAGCGTCGCCTGCGGGCGCAAGCCGCGGAGATGGAGCGAGTCAACAGCGCGCTCCACGAGCGCACCCTCGAGCTGGAAGCGGCGATGCAGGCCCGCAGCCGCCTCTACTCGGCGATGAACCACGAGCTGCGAACCCCGATCAGTGCGATCATGCTGTACCAGGAGCTCCTGCTGGCCGGTAGCCTGGGCCCGCTCGCCGATGAGCAGCTCCAAGCGCTCCAGCATTCCCACACCGCCACCAGCCACCTCCTCGATCTGGTTCGCGACATCCTCGATTTGAGCAAGATCGAAGCGGGCAGGGTTTCGATTCAACCGGTCGAGGTGTCTCCACGGGAACTGCTCGCCGAGCTTCAGGCCTCTGTATCCCCGCTGACCGAGCGATACGGATCGGCCCTCCGGGTGGAAGTCGACCCCGAGGTTGAGCCAATCATTACCGATCCTCAACGGGTGCGGCAGATTCTGATGAACTTCGTATCCAACGCAGCCAAGTACGGACGGCGTGGCCCGATCGACATCCGCTGCCGGTACGGCGAACCCGGCGAGCTCGTGATCGGGGTGGCGGACCGTGGGGTCGGGATCGCACAGCACGACCTCGCCGCCATCTTCGAGGACTTCGTCCAGCTCGGCTCGCAGAACGAGGAAGGCACGGGTCTGGGTCTGGCCATCTCGCGCCGGCTGGCCGACCTACTCGGCGGGCGGTTGGAGGTCGAGTCGGAGCTCGGCGTTGGCAGCACCTTCCGGCTGGTTCTCCCGACGGGCTCCGGGTCACGCCCCGATCCAACTGCCGAGGTCGTATGACCGACCTTCCCTCGAACCCCGCCGCTCTTCGACGACAGAGCGAAGCGACCATCAATCAGCTCTGCGAGCATTTCGCGGCCGATCACATCCAGGCGGACGAGCTCGAACGACTTATCGATCGCGCGCACCTGGCCAAGTCGCCAGCCGAGCTGCAAGCTCTGCTCGAGGATCTTCCGGCGGTCACCGCGTCGTCGGTACCCACACGGCCTCCGGCGAAGCACATCGAGCTTCACCAGACAATCGTGGCGATCATGGGTGGGGCCGATCGCAAGGGTTCGTGGTGCCCCGCGCGGATGACGCGCACACTGGCGCTGATGGGTGGCGCCGTTCTCGATTTCCGCGAAGTTCATCTGCCCCCGGGCACCACGGACGTCCAGGTGTACGCAGTCATGGGCGGCGTCGAGATCATCGTCCCACCCGGGGTTCGCGTGGCGAGCGAGGGAATCGGGATCATGGGCGCATTCGAGCACGTCGCCTCCAGCGTGCCACCAGCTTCTGACGCGGATGCGCCGCTCCTGCGGATCACTGGCTTCGCCCTGATGGGCGCGGTGGAGATCCACGAGCGACATCCAGGCGAATCGCCACGAGATGCGAACAGACGACGAAAACTCGAAGCGAAGGCGCGACGAGGGGCCCGCAGTCGCGATGGTTGAATGAGAATCCGGTGACGATGGATTCAGGTTTCTGGAAGCGCGGACCTATGGCCCGCATGGACGCCGGGCGCCGAGCGGGCGAGACGCCCGCACTCCCAGGGGAATTTCGATACTCGCATGGTTCTGTACTGGTTCGCAGGGGAATGACGACGTGCACAGGTCGTAGCCACGGGCACCTGACAGATCCACGACGAACACCGAACAGGGGTGAGCTGAAACCATGTCGATCGTAGCTTTGGGGAAGGAAACGGCGGAGGGAGAACGTCGGGTCGCGCTCGTTCCGGAGAGTGTGGGGAGGCTGACTCGGGCGGGTGTCGAGGTCCGGGTGGAGCGGGGAGCCGGATCTGGCGCGCTCATTTCCGACCAGGAGTACGCCAAGGCCGGCGCGAGCGTCGTGGACGGGGGGGAAGCACTCCTCGATGGGGCAGACGCCCTCATCCGCGTCCGACGTCCGACAGCCGAAGAGGCCTCGTCGCTCCCGGCGGGGATCGCCCTCATCGCCCTACTTCAACCCGGCAGTGATGAGGGGATGGAGTCGATCCTTCAAGAGCGAGGGGTCAACGCCCTGTCGCTCGAGCGGGTGCCGCGGATCACCCGGGCGCAGTCGATGGACGTCCTGTCGTCGCAGAGCACGGTGGCCGGCTACGTCGCGGTGCTACTCGGTGCGGGCGGGCTCGACAAGTTCCTACCCATGCTCACTACGGCCGCCGGAGCGATTCCTCCTGCCAAGGTCTTCGTCATCGGTGCAGGCGTCGCTGGCCTGCAGGCGATCGCGACGGCGAAGCGGCTGGGCGCCAACGTCTCCGGCTTCGATATCCGGCCCGCCGCGGCGGAGCAGGTCAAGAGCCTCGGCGCCAGCTTCGTGGGACCGGATGCCCTCGCCGCCGACGCCGAGACGGCGGGAGGCTACGCCAATGAGCAGTCGCAGGACGCGCAAGCCCGAACCCTCGAGATCGTCGGCACCCATATCCGTGACATGGACCTCGTCATCACGACGGCCCAGATCCCCGGCCGGCCGGCGCCGCGCCTGATCACCGAGACCATGCTCGGGTCGATGCGTCCCGGATCGGTCATTGTCGATCTCGCCGCCGAGACCGGCGGCAACTGCGAGAGCACCCGCGCCGGCAGCGATCTCGTCGTCGCCGGAGTTACGGTCATGGGGCCCGTCGACGTCCCCTCCCGCCTGCCGCTCCACGCTAGCCAGATGTTCAGCCGCAACGTGCTTACGCTGCTCCAGCACATGCTGAAGGACGACGGTCTGGTCGTCGATCCGGAAGACGAGATCGTCGGCCCGATGCTACTCACCGCACCCGTCGGAAGCACGCCCTGAGGATACTCCGACCCGCGGGTCGACCCGGTCGATCCGGCTTCGAACTTACCTTCGTTTCGTTCGGGAGGATGAGATGGCGGAAGGTCTGATCGTAGGCGTCATCGTGTTCACGCTCGCCACCTTTCTCGGGTACGAGCTCATTCATCGCGTACCTCCCACCCTGCACACCCCGCTGATGTCCGGAGCGAATGCGATCAGCGGCATTACCATCGTGGGCGCGTTGCTCGTCGCTGGCAGCGGGCTCGGCTGGATCTCGACCGTGCTTGGCTTCCTGGCGATTGTGTTCGCGATGATCAACGTCGCCGGCGGCTACGCCGTTACCGACCGAATGCTCCAGATGTTCAGGAAGGAGAGGCGATGATCCCCGAGCCTCTCGTTGCCATCGTCTATCTGATCTCGGCGGCACTCTTCATCCTCGGTCTCAAGAGACTGTCGAGCCCGGCATCCGCCCGAGTGGGCAACATTCTGTCCGGGAGCGGGATGTTGCTGGCCATCCTGGTGACGCTCTTCGATCGTGCGATCGTTTCGTACGGAGTGATTGCGGCCGGGATCATCGTCGGGGGGGGCATCGGGCTCTGGATGGCGCGTGCCGTCCAGATGACATCGATGCCGCAGATGATTGCGCTACTCAACGGCTTCGGAGGAGCGGCGTCGCTAACGGTCGGTGGCGCCGAGTTGTTGCGGGCGGAAGTCGTCGGTGAGGTCCTCGCCGTCGGCGCGTCGACCACTATCCAACTCGCCGTCGTCATCGGTGCCGTCACCTTCACGGGCAGCCTGGTCGCTTTCGCCAAGCTCCAGGAGCTGATGACGGGGCGGCCGATCCTCTTCCCCGGCCAGAAGGTGTTCAACGGCGCGCTCTTCGCGGCGATCATCGCCCTCGCTCTCTATCAGGTGGCCAGCCCCGAGCCCCTGCTCTGGCCATTCTACGCCGTCGTCATCCTCTCCCTGTTGATCGGTGTCATGCTGGTCATCCCAATCGGCGGGGCGGACATGCCCGTCGTGATCTCGCTGCTCAACTCGTACTCCGGTCTCGCGGCGGCGATGACGGGCTTCGTAATCGGGAATCACGTGCTGATCATCGCGGGCGCCCTGGTGGGCTCGTCGGGCCTGATCCTGAGCCAAATCATGTGTCGGGCGATGAACCGCTCGCTGACCAACGTCCTGTTCGGGGCGTTCGGAACGGCCGCTTCCGTCGCCGCGCGCAGTTCGGAGGGGCTGACGGCGAAGCAGCTGAGCGCCGAAGACGCGTCGATTCAGTTGGCGTACGCACGGCTCGTCGTGGTGATTCCGGGATACGGCCTCGCCGTTGCCCAGGCGCAGCACCAGGTACGGGAACTGGCCGAGCTGATCGAGAAGCAGGGAGGCGAGGTTCGCTACGCGATCCACCCGGTCGCCGGCCGGATGCCTGGCCATATGAACGTGCTGCTCTCGGAGGCCAACATCCCCTACGACAAGCTGATCACGGACGTCGACGAGGCCAACAGCATCCTCCCGCGAGCGGACATCGCGATCGTCGTCGGGGCCAACGATATCGTGAACCCGGCGGCCCTCGAGGACCCGGGCTCGCCGATCTACGGCATGCCGATCATCCGGGCCGATACGGCCCAGCGCGCGATCGTGATGAAGCGCAGTATGGCGAGCGGCTTCGCGGGAATCGAGAACGACCTCTTCTATCGCGACAATACCTACATGCTATTCGGAGACGCGAAGCAGACTCTCAACGGCCTGGTCACGGAGATCAAGCAGGAGATCGGGGCGGGCGTATAACAGGGAGCGACAAAGGAAGGGTCAAACGACGAGGTTGGGGGCCAGGCCGGCCCCGCCTCGTAGCGGTGTGTTCGCAGAAGGCTGCTGTCAAACAAGCTTCGGCAGGGCCGAAGAGAAATGGTGCAGATCAAGGCACGGGGCGAGCCGCGAGTGAGGCGTACTTTCGTACGCCGCCGGGAGCGTCGAGGAAGCGCGCGCCCGAAGGAAGCATCCCATGGCAGAGCTGCAATTTCTCGTGGGTCTTTCTACGCGGGGCTGACGTGCTCGTTTACCAGCTTCGTCATCTCGAACATGGAGACCCTGTCTTTCCCACCGAAGACGGGCCGCAGGTTGTCGTCAGCCTGGATGGTGCGTCGGTCTTTCGGATCCTGGAGGTTGTTCGTCTTCACATAGTCCCAAACGATCTTCGTCAGCGCGGCGCGCGTCATGGTGTCGCTGCCCACGACCCTGGCAAGCGTCGGATCCGGTCTCACCGGCGTCGCGAGCCCGCCGCGCGCGCTCCGGGTGGTCTTCTCCCGACTACCCGCCGCCTTGCCTCTACTCCTTGTTTCCCCCGCCATTTTCCCCTCCTGGTTGCGAAGAACGAAACCTCCCAGACGAAGGGTTCGACGCTGTGCAAGGGATGGGCCGGAGAGCTATCGACGATGAGCTTTCAGCTCTGTCAGCGAACGATAAAACGGATTCTATTCGGCTGCGAACACCGCGTCCGTCACCGGCTCGAGCCAGGTGGTGTCCTCGTTCTCGATGTTGATTGCGACGTGCTCGGTGGTCACATCGTCGGCGGCGCCATGCCAGTGTCGCACTCCCGGTGCGAAGCGGATGCTCCGACCTGAGGTCGCCTCGCGAACCGCTTCACCCTCGCGCTGGTAGCGACAGCGTCCCCGCGTAACGACGAGGATCTGCTCGCCCGAGTGGATATGCCAGTTTGTTCGGGCCGCGGGCTCGAACTGGACGTAGTAGAGTTTGACGTCGACTTCGTCACCGGCCGACCCGACGACCCGAGTGTGGGCATTGCCCACGAAGTTCTTGGGGTCCGCCGCGGACAGAGTCCAGACGAGTTCAGGCATCGTGTCGTCGAGCGTGTAGAGTATGGGATTCGAGCGCGAACCCGAGTTCGGCCGGCAAGCCTGCCCAGTCGGTCGGGGTCGCGATAGGGGCCGAGTTGTAGGTGTTCCAGAAAAGCACAGTCGTTTCGCCACTGATGGTAGCGATCTGCTCGAGGCAAGCTGCCAGGGCTTTCCCCGAGTACGTGGTGTCGAGGGAGAGCCTGGGCTCCGCCCAGCGGATAGCTCGTTCCCCCGCGGCGGTCGGGACGCCGTAGCCCTCGCCGTAGTGATGCGTGACGACATCGAAGTCGTGAGGGTGGATCCAGATACGGGGCACCGCGGGATCGCACCGGTGCAGGAAGTCGCCGACGTCCTGGGCGAGGTATCGAAGGGTCGTGCGGTTGGCAGGGAAGGCGTCGGCGACGCGAACCGCAACGACCCGGGTTCGCAGCCCGGCGATCTTCAGCCCGGCGATCAGACCTGCGGCGGTTCCGCAGGTGCCGAGCGGGACGAAGAGCCGATCGGGCTCGGGAAGGAGGCCATCCGCCACCTGACGTGCCAACTCGATCGCCGCGGAGACGTGACCGATACAGCCGAGCCGGGACGTGCCGCCGACCATGATGAAGTACGGCGCCTTCCCCTCCCCGGCGTGACGGCGGAAGAGGGCCCCGCAGGTCACGAACGCACGCGGGATCGAGTGTGCGACGTGCAAGCGTGCTCCCGCGGCAAGGAATCCGCCGAGGTTCCTGGCGACGGCCGGAGTCATCGGCTGGTCGTACAGGACGAGGTCGACGTCCAATCCCAGCGCTTGCCCATGCGTCGCGGTAGCCAGTGCGTGGTTCGAGCCGATCCCACCGAGCGTGATGAGGGTGCGGCTGCCCGACAGCTCGGCATCGGCGAGAAAGTGCTCCAGCTTGCGGACCTTGTTCCCACCGTACGAGGGTGCCGAGAGGTCGTCGCGTTTGACGAACAGCCGCACGTCGCCGTCCGGCCCGGGCAGCTCTTCGACCGGCGTCGGCAAGGACGCGAGCGGGCGCCATGGGATGCGATCGGCCAGGGCCGGATAAAGATCGAACAGGGGATTGCTCGCGTCGCCACGCAACCTGCGAAGTGCCGCGGGGGGATGGTGCCGGATCGCGTTGATCCGGTGCAGCAGGTACATCGCGCCCGCTCCACTTATAGCCGACGCCGCCGCGCCGGCTCGCAGGACATTCGCGAAGCGCCCGCCCTTGGGCCGCTGTGCAAGGTAGGACGACATCTTTCGGGGCTCCAGGAGATCGACGGCCGCCAGGACAGCATAAGCCCCCCGACAGACGCCTAGCAACTGGCGAAGGGCAAGGCTATTGCAAGCCCTCCGGCGAGAAACCGAAAACCGGAGATGTATTCATGCAGCGAGCCGCTCGTGGTTGTCTTGCCGGTTGGGGCGCGAGCCGCCTGGGCGGTGGCTGCTTCGGCACGATAATTCTCTTCATTATCCTGTATTGGCTCCTCGGCTACGTATTCTGAGACGGCCTTCTGGCCCCACTCTCTCCCGAGAAAAGACTCCGGTTGCGCTCGGGCTTCGAGGACCGTTACGCTGCGGTCTCCATATACAAAATCCTCACGCGGAGCACGCAGAGGATACGGAGGTTGATTCGTGTAGCTGTTCTCCGCGTGCCTCCGCGCCCTCCGCGTGAAACATTGGGTTGGGAAGGGGCGAGAATTGAAACCGATTCGAACCTCGGTCGCCGCGGTGGTTCGCCGCGATGGTGACGACGTCTTCCTGGCGGTTCGACGTCCACCGGACGACGATCGTCTGCCGGACGTGTGGGGACTCCCAGCTGTGACCCTACATGAAGGTGAGTTGCCCGAAGCCGGGCTTCGCCGCGTCGGTCGTGAGAAACTGGGTGTGGAGCTCGAACCGATCCGATTCCTCGGGATCCAATCCGCCGATCGCGGAGAGTACGAGCTGATCCTGATGGATATAGAGGCCCGGGTCGCCAGCGGCGACCCGGATGTGCGCGCATCTACCTCAGCTGGGACTCGCTATGTCGACCAGAAATGGACCGATCGGCTCGAGATCCTTGCTGACGCCGCCGCCCGCGGCTCCCTCTGCTCCCAAATTCTGCTCGATTGCTGCGGCTTTCCCTATTGAACCGCCCGAGTCCGAGCCAGGTCCCGCTCGCATCCCGTAATCCGGCGACCAGGGGTCGACGATCAGGGATAGCCCGCGTAGTTCCGCCATCGGGTACCGGCCGTTAGTTTCCAACCCGTTTCGACTCATGAACCCCACCGTGGGGGGTTCCCTCTATTTCACGAAGGTTCGGCAATATAGGCATGGTCAATCCTCACGACGAACACGGGAAGTCCGATCTGAAGATCGGATTGCTGGGACTCAGCGCGGGCCTCGTCTGGGTTCTGATTGTTGGAACCCTCGCGTACCTGCTGGCGATCCGGTAGTCGAGCTGCGCGGTTTGTGTGCCTGCACGTGCTGCAGGTCCGATCGTCTCGAACCGGAGGCGCCGGAGGGCACTGTGACCGATGAGGAGATCGCGGCAGAGATCAAGCGCCGAGGGCTCGAGGTCGAGTACCTTTGCGAGCTCGCCGCCTCCCTTGGCTTCGACGAGGAGGAAGGCTGGAGCGAAGCGGTGTTCGCGGCGATCGAGGCCGCGACGCACGAACAAAGGCGGTCAGCTGCGGAGCGTACACTACGCCTGTCGTAATGGATGAACCGCCTGTCACCCGTGTTTGTGGATGCCGATAAGATCCACGCCCACTTCCAGAACGGAATCCTCTCGGTCTGCGTGCCGAAGAGCGAGCGCCCTGCGGCTTCGGATCGAGGTCCACGGCAGTACGACCTCGCAGAGCACAGGCGTCGGGCCCGCTGAAGTCATGCTCTCGGCCCCTGGGTTGCATCCGGAGACGGTATTCGGGACTCTCCCGGGCCCGCCGCCTCGATTTTCCGGAGCCCTCTGCCTGGAGGACGTCGTGCTGTTACCGATGCTCGTTCTGACCGTGGTCGGAGTCGCCCTCCTGGCCGGCGCCCCCCTGCTCGCCCGGTACATCCTCAGACCGGACCAGGATCCCGTCGGGATGACCCGCATGCTGCAGGCGCTCGCCGTCGTGCTCTTGATCGGTGCCCTGCTTATCCGACCCCGCAATCTCGAAACGACCGCCGTCCCGCCACCGCCGGATCTTGCACCCGCCACCACCAATGACTGAGAAACGATGAAACGTCCCGATTCAGATCGGGACGCTTCGTTCGTTTTCGGCCGTCAATGATCAGTTCACACAGGAACTGGGAAAAGCTGTTGGAATGCATTTCTTGCCCGGAAGAGGCGGCTCTTGACGGTGCCGACCGGCACCCCGATCGCCTCCGAGATCTCCTCGTATGTGCGGTCTTCCACCTCGCGCATCACGAAGGGCACGCGATGGTGTTCATCCATACGCTCGATGGCATCCCGAATCGCCTCGCGAAGCTCGTGCTGGTACGCGATCCGTTCCGGGTCCGCGGTGTCGCTCTCGAACTCGACCGGCCGGGAAGGTGCCCCCTGCATCGACTCACGCCGAAGATCCGTGAAGCTCGTCTCCCGCTTCCGTGACCGATTCCTGTACTCGTTCTTCAGCAGGTTGCTCGCGATCGTGTAGATCCACGTCGAGAACTTTCGGCTGGCATCGTACCGCTGGCGCGCGCGGTGGACCCGCAGAAACGTGTCCTGCGTGAGATCCTCGACCCGCTCCTCGTCCTTCAAGCGCTTATGAAGGAACCCCTTGATCGAAGGTTCGTAGCGTGCCACGATTACGCGGAACGCATCATCCTCGCCAGCCTGATATCGTGCGAAGAGCTGCTCGTCCGTCAGCTCGTCGAGACTCTTCGTTGTGTTGGAGTCCACCGAGACTACCTCGGTTCGCAGCTCGATCGGCCGCACCTCTGCCAGCCGCCGCGGACTCCCCGTGTACCGACGCTTGGTTTTGGTTTTCATGTCTTTCAACTTAGCGCTTCACGGCGCCGCGAACCACCGGCGAACCGCGACGTTAACCAAGAATTAACCGAGACTTCGGCGGGCCGTGCGGCGGCCGACGTAAGTGCTCGAGGGACCTCGAGCCTCAAACCGTGGTACCGCACAACCAACCGTTTCAATCCAAAGAGCTAAAGTCGGCATTCACCAATTCACCCTTCACTATTCGCCATTCTAGTGGGTCCTGGTATCGACAACTTCTTCTACGAAGGCGAGGCGGATCCGTACGTGCGGCACGGCCTGGTGACCGGCTGGCAGGTCCGCCAATGGGCCACGGTGGTGGGGGAGGGGGTGGAGCACCCGATCCCATGAGCCGCTTGGGACACGGCACTCCCCTTGCCCCATGAGGGCGGGGATTGCGGCAGCGGAACGCCACACGATCACACCGCCGACTCGAGGTGCATGTCAACGATCGGAACCGACCGAGGTCTGGACATTGGCGCCGAACCGCTCGCCAGCGGGGGCGTGAGGTTCCGTGTCTGGGCACCGGCCCGCGAGAGGGTGGAGGCAGTGATCGAATCGCCCGGGGTGTCGGGCGATGGGCGGTCGATCCCGCTCGAGCCGGAGGATGACGGATACTTCGCGGGGTGGGCAGCGGGCATCGGTCCAGGCGCCCTCTACCGATACCGGTTGGACGGGAAGGACGAGCTATTCCCGGACCCTGCTTCGCGATACCAGCCCTCCGGCCCGCACGGGCCGTCGCTCGTGGTGGACCCTTCCCGTTTCGAATGGACGGATTTCGGTTGGGGCGGGCCGGCCCCTGACCGGCAGGTGATCTACGAACTGCATGTCGGGACCTTCACGGCCGCCGGAACCTGGTCGGCGGCCATGGTGGAGCTGCCAGTGCTCGCCGACACGGGGATCACGACGGTCGAATTGATGCCGATCGCCGAGTTCGACGGCGGGTTCGGGTGGGGGTACGACGGAGTCGACCTGTTCGCGCCATCCCACCTATACGGCTCGCCGGACGATCTCCGCCGCTTCGTCGATCGGGCGCATTCCCTCGAGATCGCAGTCATCCTCGACGTGGTCTACAACCACCTCGGTCCCTCCGGCAACTACCTCGCGCGCTTCTCGCCGCACTACTTCTCGGACCGATACCAGAACGACTGGGGCGACCCGCTCAACTTCGACGGTCCCAGCTCGCTGCCGGTGCGCGGGTTCTTCCTCCAGAACGCCGAGTACTGGATCCGGGACTTCCATCTCGACGGACTCCGCTTCGACGCAACGCAGCAGATCTTCGATGCGTCGTCCGTGCACATCCTGGCCGAGATCGCGGAACGGGTTCGGCGCGTAGCGGGCAGTCGGCGGACCCTCCTCGTCGCGGAGAACGAGCCGCAGGAGACCCGGTTCCTGCGGTCTCCGACCGAAGGGGGCTACGGCTTCGACGGCCTCTGGAACGACGACTTCCATCACTCCGCAGTCGTGGCGCTCACCGGTCGGAACGAAGCGTATTACGGCGACTACCTCGGAACGCCGCAGGAGCTGATCTCCAGCGTGAAGTACGGCTTCCTCTACCAGGGTCAGAGGTCCACGTGGCAGGAGGGACGGCGCGGCACTGTGGCGTTCGATATCCCGCCACGCCGCTTCGTCAACTTCATCGAGAACCATGATCAGGTCGCCAACTCCAGCACGGGAGCGCGCCTGCACACCCGTTCCGGTCCGGGCATGTATCGGGCGATTACAGCGCTGCTCCTGCTCGGCCCGGGGACGCCGATGCTGTTTCAGGGGCAGGAGTTCGGAGCTACGGCACCCTTCCTCTACTTTGCAGACCACGATCCGGAGCTCGCCGAGCAGGTCCGCCGCGGACGGGAGCAGTCCCTGGAGCAGTTCCGCAGTCTCGCCCGAAGCGGCAGGGAAAATCGGCTGGCCGATCCAGCCGATCCCGACACCTTTTTGCGCTGCAAGCTCGACCACTCCGAACGCGCCCGTCATCCCCAGGCGTATGCCTTGCACCGGGACCTGCTCCATCTGCGGCGGGACGATCCGGTGTTTCGGATCGGGGGGGTCGGAGGGGTCGATGGGGCGACGCTGACGCCGGAGGCATTCCTGATCCGTTTCTTTGGAGGCGGGACGGGTGAACGGCTGCTGATCGTGAACCTGGGGCGTGATCTGGCTCTGCGCCCTGCGCCACAGCCGCTCCTCGCGCCGCCACCGGCGCATAGGTGGGAGGTTCTGTGGTCGAGCGAACACTCGGCCTACGGAGGTTCAGGGGTCGGAGAGGTCGAAAGCGACGATGGCTGGGTCATCCAGGGAAACGCCGCAGTCGTGCTGGCGCCCTGCCGGGACCTGCCGCCAAAGGGCGCGACTCCGGAACGGAGTACGTCGATAGCAACGAACAGGGAGGGGACGAGTCGTGAGCGAGGGCACCTTCGACAGGCCGAGTGAACAAGAATACGTCTGGTGGCAACGTGGCATCGTCTATCAGATCTATCCGCGATCCTTCCAGGATTCGAATGGCGACGGAATCGGCGACTTGCCGGGCATCACCTCCCGGCTCGACCACTTCCGCTGGCTCGACGTCGACGCCGTCTGGATCTCCCCGATCTACCCCTCCCCGATGGCCGACTTCGGCTATGACGTCGCCGACTATACCGACATCCATCCGATCTTCGGTACCCTCGACGACTTCGATCGCCTGCTCGAAGAGGCGCACGGCCGCGGGCTCAAAATCATCCTCGATTTCGTGCCCAATCACACGTCCGTTGAGCATCCCTGGTTCAAGGAATCCCGCTCCTCCTGGGACAACCCGAAGCGCGACTGGTACATCTGGCAGGATCCGGCCCTGGATGGTGGGCCCCCGAACAATTGGCTCTCGAACTTCGGCGGCCCCGCTTGGACGCTCGACGAGGAGACCGGCCAGTACTACTACCATGCCTTCTTGCCCGAACAGCCCGACCTGAACTGGCGGAATCCGGAAGTCGTCAATGCGATGCTCGACGTCCTCCGCTTCTGGCTCGATCGCGGGGTCGACGGCTTCCGGGTGGACGTGATCTGGCACCTGATCAAGGACGAGCACTTCCGCGACAATCCCGAGAACCCGGACTGGTCGCCAGGTGACAACCCCTACGATGCTGTCGTCTCGCTCTACACGGCGGACCGTCCCGAAGTCCACGACATCATCGTCCACATGCGTCGTCTCTTCGACGAGTACGAAGGGCGCGTCTTGATCGGCGAGACCTACCTGCCCGTCGAGCGGCTCGTTCACTACTACGGCGAGGATCAGGCCGGTGTCCATCTCCCGTTCAACTTCCAGCTCATCCTGGCCGATTGGGACGCGGCGAACGTCTCGCAGCTCATCCAGGAGTACGAGGAGGCACTCCCCGCGGGCGGCTGGCCGAACTGGGTCCTCAGCAATCACGACCAGCACCGCATCGCCTCACGCGTCGGGCTGGAACAGGCTCGCGTTGCCGCGATGATGCTGCTGACGCTCCGTGGCACCCCTACCCTCTATTACGGCGACGAGATCGGCATGCGGGACGTCGAGATCCCCGCGGAGCTGGTCCAGGACCCGTGGGAGAAGAACGTCCCTGGAAAGGGACTCGGTCGCGATCCCGAACGAACCCCGATGCAGTGGAGCCGCGAGCCCAATGCCGGCTTCACTCGGGGTGTCCCTTGGCTTCCCGTTTCCAAGGAGTACCCTTCGACCAACATTGAAGCTCAGCGTGACGATCCCCACTCGATGCTCAGCTTGTACCGCCGGCTGATCGATCTCCGACGTGGTGAACCTGCCATGGAGATGGGCGACTATCGAACCGTCTCGGCGTTCCGCGACGTGCTGGCCTACGTCCGGGACGGACGGCGCGGTGAGGATAGCTTCCTCGTCGCGCTCAACCTCGGCCCACACCCTCATGTGCTGAAGGCTCCCGAGGGTGCCGATACCGGGACTGTGGTGCTGTCGACGTATCTCGATAGGGCTGAAGAGGAGGTGGCGGGGGAGGTGGAGCTGAGGCCGAACGAAGGGCTGGTGATACGACTAAACGAGCCAGCAGCTTTCGGCTAGGAAGCGGCCTCCCGAAGGAAGCCCCGGTTCTCGCGCCGAGAACTACGCGGTTTTATCAACGGCCTTTAGAGAGTGACTGATCGCGGCTGATAGCCGAGAACCGCTGGCCCAACGCTCCTCAGGATTGCATACTCCGGTACGTCGAAAGGGCCGATGACCCGCGATCTGCCCGATCACCAGCAATCCGGAGGGCCAAGTGAGGGGGATTCGAGTAGGGACGCCCGGTGGTTCGGAGGCGATGGAGTATCTCGAGTTCGAAACGCCGAAGCCGGGGCCGAGCGAGGCGCTGGTTCGTGTAGAAGCGGCTGGGGTGAACTTCATCGACGTCTATCACCGGACCGGGCTGTATCCTCTGCCGACCCCCTTCACGCCCGGTTCGGAGGGCGCAGGGGTGGTGGAGGCGGTGGGAAGCGGGGTTACGGAAGTCAGGGAGGGCGATCGCGTCGCATTCTTCCATATCGGAGCGTACGCCGAGAAGAACCTGGTACCCGCGGCCAAGCTGGTGCCGATCCCGCAAGGGATCGACACGAAGACGGCGGCGGCCGCGCTGCTCCAAGGTGCGACGGCGCATTATCTGACGACGAGTACGTTTCCCCTCGGGGGCGGCGAGAAGGTGCTGGTACACGCTGCGGCCGGGGGGGTGGGTGGAATCCTCGTCCAGATGTGTAAGCGGCGAGAGGCGTACGTCTTCGGCACGGCCTCGACGAGCAAATTGGCCATGGTCCGGGAGGCGGGTGCGGACGTGGTGATCGACTACACCAGTGCCGATTTCGAGCAGGAGGTCCTGGGTGCGACGGACGGCGTCGGGCTCGATGTCGTGTACGATTCGGTTGGGCAGTCAACGTTCGATGGGAGCTTCAACTGCGTGAAGCAGCGGGGAATGCTAGTGATGTTCGGGCAGTCGAGCGGCCCGGTGCCGCCCTTCGACATCCTGAGGCTCTCGAAGAAGAGCATCTTCCTGACACGCCCCACATTGGGTCACTACGTCGGCGATCCGAACGAACTTCTCTGGAGGGCACGGGAGCTATTCGATGCGATTGCGTCCGGTGTCGTCCAGATCCGGGTCGATAGGGAGCTGCCGCTGTCGGAGGCCGGTGAGGCCCATCGTCTGCTGGAGGGGCGGAAGACGGTGGGGAAGCTTCTCCTAATCCCCTGAACGTCAGATCGAACGAAGGACGAGAAGGCGTCATGGCAGACCAAGTCGACGGCATCGGAGCTCGGAGTCAGGCGACGAACGAAGCGGGTGACTACCGATTGCGGCGGACAACGGAGGCGCTCAACGACTGGCTGGGTCTCTACCTGTCGGAGGAGCAGCAACGCGGACTGGCAACCGGCCTGCTCGTCGGCGTGGCGCTCGGCGCGGCGATCCTGACGTGGGGTGTGGTAGCGTCCGTGCGGCGGTGGGACTAGAAGGCCTTCGATAAATCGCGCAGCTCCGCGTTACGCTTCCTCGCCGCTCCCTGCGGCGTACGGAAGTACGCCTCACTCGCAGCTCGTCGCGTGCCTTGATCTGCACGATTTCTCTTCGGCCTTCGCACGATGGCCGCTCACGTCGCCGCAATCATCCCGTTCGACCTGGAGATGGGGATCCTGGACTGGCTGAATCCTCGAGGGGATGAATCTGGCGAACGCCCCGGGCTGTCGCGCCGCGACTTCTTTGCCCGCGTCGTCGGGCGATCCGGCGAGGCTGCGGAGCAGCAGCGACCCGCTGCAAGAGACCCGAATGTGCTCCACGTCTTTCACGTCGACGGGTTCCCGTTCTACGACGGACCTGTGCTCGTCCCCGTTCTACGCCCTGGGACCAACTTCGAGCTGGTCCCAGAGACGGGGCACGCGACCGACCCCAACGCCCTCCGTATCCAGTGGAAACGGGATCACCTGGGATACGTGCCGGCGGAGCTTGCCGAGGAGCTGAGGGCGCTGCTCGCCGGGGGTGTGAAGCTGGTGTGCCGTGCCGTCCGGGTCAGCCCGAACGTCGAGCTATCCAGAGTCCTGGAGGTGGAGGTGCGACGGGTGGAGGAGGAGCCGGGGCCCGACCGGAACGACGACGAATCGGGGGGAGTCGAGTAAGTGTGCCGGGGTCGACCGAGGGTGCCGCCGGCCTGTCTGTTTGGGCGCGTAGGCTTCGCGACATGGACGCGCGGCCCCCAACCCCCTGGCGGCGGCCAGGAGGATTGGGGCGCACAGTCACTGCCGAGGTCGTTGGCTTCATCTCGATGTTCCGTCGCCAGCGGCGGTCACCTGAAAGGTTGGACGGCGCGGACAGCAGGATTGTTTGGTCCCGCTCAATCCGCCATGACCTCGAGGCCGGTCTGGACGCGCCAAAGGCTGGCGTAGACGCCGTCGCGGGCGAGGAGCTCGTCGTGGGTTCCCGTCTCGGCTACCCCGCCGTCTTCGAGGACCACGATGCTGTCGGCGTTGCGGATCGTCGAGAGGCGGTGTGCGATCGCGATCGTCGTGCGGTCGCGGGAGATTCGTTCCAGGGAGCGTTGGATCGCGGCCTCGGTTTCGTTATCGACCGCGCTAGTCGCCTCGTCGAGGACCAGGATCGCCGGGTCCTTCAGGATGGCCCGGGCGATCGCGATCCGCTGCCTCTGGCCGCCCGAGAGCTTCTGCCCTCGCTCCCCTACGACTGTTTCGTATCCGCGCGGCAGCTTCACGATGAACTCCTCGGCCTCGGCCAACCTCGCCGCACGGCGGACTTCGTCTTCTGATGCACTCCAGCTGCCATAGGTGATGTTCTCGCGAACCGTACCGTGGAACAGGAAGACGTCCTGGCTGACGAGCCCGATCGCGCCGCGGAGATCCTCGAGCCGGAAGTCGGAAATCGGCAAGCCGTCGAGGGCGATCGTGCCCTGATCGACCTCGTAGAGACGCAGCAGCAACTTGACGAGGGTGCTTTTGCCCGAGCCGGTCGACCCGACGATGCCGACCGTCCACCCCGCAGGGACCGTCATCGAAACGTCGTCGAGGACGTCCAGTCCGCCAGAATAGGAGAAGGTCACGTTTCGGAACTCGATCTCGCCGCGGATCGACTCGCGCGGGAGGGTGCGTTGACCGGGGTGGATCTCGAAAGGAGTGTCGAGGAGCGCCATGACGCGGCCGGTCGAGGCCATTGCTCGCTGGTACTGGTCGAGCGTCTCGCCGAGACGAGTGAGGGGCCAGAGGAGGCGCTGGGTGAGAAAGACGAGCACGCTGTAGGTGCCGACGGAGAGCTCGCCGTTGACGGCCGCCAGGCCGCCGAACAGGAGCGTGGCGGTGAAGCCGACGAGAATCACCATCCGGATCAGGGGAACGAATGCCGCACTGACCCGGATCGCACTACGGTTGCTCTCCCGATAGTCTTCGCTTTCGCGGCGGACCTGAGCGGTCTCGAAGGTCTCGGCGGTGAACGACTTGATCGTCATGATGCCGCCGAAGTTGTTGGCCAGCCTCGCATTCAACACGCTGACCCGTTCGCGCACATCCGCGTAGTAGGGCGCGAGGTGCTTCTGGAACCAGATCGAGCCCCAGACGACGAGCGGCATCGGGAGGATTGCCATCCACGCGACGGACGGGGCTAGCACCAGGAAGGCGCCACCGATCACCAGGACCGTCGTCGCGACCTGGATCAACGCGTTCGCCCCTATGTCGAGGAACCTCTCGAGCTGGTTGATGTCGTCGTTGAGGACGGCCATCAGCCTGCCGGTGCTCCGTTCCTCGAAGTAGGCGAGCTCCAGTCCCTGCAGGTGTTCGTACGCGTCGAGTCTCAGGTCGTGCTCGATCGTCTGGGCGAGGTTCCGCCAGAGCAGCGAGTAGGTGTACTGGAAGATCGACTCGAGGGTCCAGATCGCGAAAGTGAGCCCGGAGAGGACCAGCAGTTGGGTCCAGACATCCGTGATCCCCAGGCGAGCCAAGAACGAGTTCTCCTGCTGGACGATGATGTCGACCGCGATGCCGATGAGCGCCGGCGGTCCGAGGTCGAAGATCTTATTGAGGATCGAGCAGGCCGAGGCGAGCCAGATTCGGCCGCGGTAGGGACGCGAATAGCGAATGAGTCGACGTAGCGGTTCGGTCGCCGCGGGATCGGTCGATTGCATGTATTCCGGGTTGGTGCTACGGGATGAGCCTGGGGATGAACTTCGTCAGCCCCTGTACGGGCCCGACTTCACCGGCGAAGACATTCCCTTCGGCGTCGGCGGTGACACCCTCCCCCATCGATCCGTAGCCGCCCATACCCGAGGCACGCTCCGAAACGTGCTCGGGGACGAAGTACCACACCTCGCCGGTGCTCGCGTTCCCAACCCGCAACCCCTTTCGCCAACCAGGGTTGTAGTTGTCGTCGGACTCGGAGTCGATCGCGTAGAGGACGTCGTCGGCGTCGATGAACAGACCGCTGATCCGGCTGAACTGGTACCAGGTGTCGAGGTGGTTCCCTTCCTGATCGAAGATCTGGATCCGCCGGTTCCCGCGGTCGGCGACGAAAAGACGGCCCTGCGAATCCATCGCCAGAGCGTGCGGGCCCCGGAACTGACCGTCTTCGTACCCCCAACTGCCAAAGCTCATGATGAACGTGCCGTCGGCAGCGAACTTCGAGATTCGCCCGATCGCGTTCTCCCCGGCCTCGTCGAGGAACTGCGCGTTGTGAGATTCCGAGACGAAGATGCTGCCGTCAGGGACGACGAGCACGTCGTTGGGCTCGGTGAAGTGGGTCGGCGGGTCGCCGGCTTCGCCCGGAGTACCGAGCACCATCAGGACCTCTCCCTCCGGGCTGAACTTGACCACCTGGTGCCCGAGGTTCTCCACTCCGGGGTACTGCTCGAGCTCCTGTTCGTTCGGGCCCCGCGCGTCTGCCACCCAGACGTTCCCTTCCGTGTCGACCTCCATTCCGTGCGGCCAGACCAGCGTCCCTGCGCCGAACGCCGCGACGACATTGCCTTCCGGGTCGAGCTTCACGATCGGGTCCACATCCGATCCGGCGCAGGCGTTCGTTCCGCAGCGATCCCCCGCCCAGATGTGGCGACCGTCGACATCCACATGAACGGCGCTGACCGATCCCCAGCTGCGGCCATCGGGGAGCGTTCCCCAGTCCCGCACCGTCTCGTAGGGGTTCGGTAGGTGGTTCACCGGTTCGATGGCTGCGTGCTCGGGGGGGCCGGATGCGCCGGCCTGGCCGATCGCGGGCCTCGGAGCGAGCAGGGTCATCGCGAGCCCCGATACGAGGACCCCGAAGTTTCGGAGACACATACTTTGATGGTGGGTCATTCTGTACACCTCCGGAATGAAAGGGTCGGTGTGGGCGCTACGGCCCGATGCAGGTTCGTGAAAGGTGCGTTGGCGTCGACGGCGCCGAAAGGGGATGGTTCGAAGGTTGCCAGCTACCGGGTACCAGTCGCCAGTTGGTACCGGTAGTTGGCGACAGCCAACCGGCAACCGCCAACCCTGTTACGGCCGCCCTTGCCACGATAGCTTACCGCGCCAGTCCATGGTATGAACTCGAAACGCGAGGTGGAATTTTGGCGGAGAACAGCTTCGACATCGTGGTGGTGGGCGCGGGACCGGGGGGCTACGTCGCGGCGATCAAGGCCGCGCAACTCGGTTTCCAGACCGCCTGCGTGGAGGAGCAGTTCCTTGGCGGCGTCTGCCTGAACATCGGATGCATCCCAACCAAAGCGTTACTCGAGAGTGCCGCGATGATCAGCCGTCTCGGGCACGCGAAGGAGTTCGGCATCGACGTCGGTGAGGTCAAGACGGATCTCGCGCAAGCGGTGAAGCGGTCGCGCGAAGTCTCCGACCGCATGACCCGCGGGATTGCCTTCCTCTTCAAGAAATACAAGGTGACCCACATCGAGGGTCGTGGTCGCCTCGCCGGCAAGGGGAACCTCCAGGTGACGAACGGCGGCAAGAATCAGGAGGTGAAGGCGAAGCACATCATACTGGCGACGGGCTCGCGTCCGCGGGATCTGCCATTTCTGAAGGTAGACCATGATCGCGTTTGGGATTCAACGGACGCGCTCCTGGCCGAGACGCTGCCCAAGACCCTCGCCATCGTTGGCGCCGGGGCGATTGGCTGCGAGTTCGCCGACGTCTACGCGGCCTTCGGCACGAAAGTGACCATCATCGAGGCGCTCGACCGGATCCTGCCGCTGGAGGACAAGGATTGCTCGGCCGTCGTCGAGAAGAGCTTTAAGAAACGAGGTATGGACGTTTTCACCGGGGCTCGCCTGGAGAAGGCGGACATCGGGAGCAAGGGGGTGGCGATCAGCTTCAAGACGTCGAAGGGCGAGGAAAAGGAGATGAAGGTCGACCGGGTTCTCTCGGCGATCGGACGCGCTCCGAACGTAGAGGACATCGGCCTCGAGGACGCGGGTGTCGAGCTGACCGACCAAGGCTTCATCGGGATTGATGCTCAGATGCGGACCAACGTTGAGGGTATCTACGCGATCGGGGACGTCGCCGGACCACCGCTGCTCGCGCACAAAGGCTCCCACGAGGGGATCGCCTGCGTCGAGGCGATCAAGGGAGACCGTCACGCCGGTGTCGACTACGAGAACATTCCGAACTGCACATATTGCCATCCGGAGGTCGCGTCGGTGGGCCTGACGGAGGAACAGGCGAAGGAGAAGGGTCTGGAGATCGAGGTGGGGATGTTCCCGTGGACGGCGAACGGCCGCGCGCTGACCGCCGGGGAGACCGAGGGTTTCGTGAAGATCGTGCGGGACAAGAAGTACTCCGAGGTGATCGGGGCGCATATCGTCGGGCCGCACGCGACCGAGTTGATCGCGGAGTTCGTCGTGGGCCGTCACCTCGAAACGACCGTCGAGGAGATGGATCGCGCGATGCACCCCCACCCGACGCTCTCGGAGGCAGTGGCGGAAGCCTCGCTCGCGGCGCTCGGCCACCCGCTCCATATCTAGTCCTCACACTCGCGCCCGTCATCCTGCGAAGCGAAGGGGTGCAGGCCACGCGGGATCCCCCTGGGAGCGCGGGCGTCTCGCCCGCCCGGCACACGGCGTCCATGCGGGCCAGAGCAGAGCGGTCCGACAATCCGTTCCACCCCATCCGGAGACCCAGCCCAGTGTCCTTCCCCGACTTCGACCAGTACGACGCCACCGGTCTCGCCGCGCTCGTGCGTTCGGGACAGGTCGAAGCCGCGGAGCTCCTGGAAGAAGCCATCGCACGAACGGAGGCGGTCAACCCTTTGATCAACGCCGTCGTCACCCCGCTGTACGATCATGGACGCAGGGTGGTGGCCAGTGCGCTCGAAGGGCCTTTCGCCGGCGTCCCGTTTCTGTTGAAAGATCTGCTCCAGTCGCTCGCCGGGGTCCCCATGACATCCGGCAGCGGCGCCCTTCGAGGGTACGTTCCGGAGCGGGACAGCGACGTCGTCATGCGCTATAAGCGCGCGGGTCTTGTCGTGTACGGGAAGACGAACGTGCCGGAGTTCGGGCTGGTGGCGACGACGGAGCCGAAGGCCTTCGGGCCGACGTTGAACCCGTGGGATCCGACCCGCTCGGCTGGAGGTTCCAGTGGCGGCTCCGCGGCGGCGGTG
>WHSP01000140.1 GCA_009380025.1 Gemmatimonas sp.
CAGCAGCAGATCCTCGCGATTGCGCGAGCCTGCCTGAAGCAGCCCCGTCTACTCCTGCTTGATGAGCCCTCGCTCGGTCTGGCGCCGCTGATCGTGGAGGACGTCGTTACGCTGCTGCAGGATCTCGAAGGGAGCACAGGCACGGCGATGCTCGTCGTCGAGCAGAGCGTCGGCGTCGCGATCCGGCTGTGCAGCCGCGGGTACGTTCTCCAGCATGGCTCGGTCGTGCACGCCGGCGGTCGCGAGGAGCTGTCCAGCAGTGAACTCATCAAGGGCGGCTACCTGGCCGCCGGCGTGTAGGGCCATGGTTTGCATCGCCGGCCCGGCAATGACGGCCATGGGACGGCACCCCGAGGCCAGCTTCGCTCAATTGGCGACCGAGGCCGAGGCGCTCGCGATCGTCGACGCCGGGCTCAAGCCCGGCGTCGACGCTGTGGTGTTCGCGAACTCGCTTGCCGGCCGCCTCGAGGGCCAACACTGCGTCCGTGGGCAGGTGGCGCTCCAATACCTCGGTCTCGATCACGTGCCCGTCCTCAACGTGGAGAACGCCTGCGCCAGCGGAGCCGCCGCCTTCCACACCGCATGCCTCGGGCTGCGAGCGAGCGCGTACGAGAACGTGCTCGTCGTCGGAGCGGAGCGGATGTCCGCCCCCGAGCGCGGCGGCACGCTCGTGGCTCTGCGCGGTGCGATGGACGTGACGGCCGCGGACAGGGAGCAGCTCACCGCCGGACAGCGACACAGCGTGTTGATGGAACACTACGCCGGGCGCACCCGCACGTACCTGCCGCTGCGTGGGCTTGAGCTCTCCGATGTCGCGTGCGTCGCCGCGAAGAACGCCGTACACGGCGCCTGCAACCCGCTTGCGCAGCGCCAGAGGGCGCGGAGCGTAGAGGAGGTGCTGGAGGGGCCGGTCGTCGTCGATCCACTCACGCGCTACATGTGCGCCCCCATCACCGATGGCGCTGCCGCCGTCGTGGTTTTCCCCACCCGCCCGGGACTGCGCGTCCGCGCGTGCGCGCTGAGATCCTCGATTTGTTTCGGCATTGGACCAAGGTGCCATCGACGGCCTGTACCGGTCGAGAGTGCTGCACCGCGACGAGGAGACTTGGCCGGGTCGGGGCGGGCGGATAGCGATGAAGGGCGTAGGCTTTGGGCCCATGTGGACGCCCGTGAGGCAGCAAGGAGACCGCGAGGGGTCGGTTTGACATGAAGGTAGGCGTCATCGTCCCATGGCTCGGGCGTGGTACGCTCGAGTTGTCACGTCAGATCGAGGTCCTGGGCTTTGATTCAGTCTGGACCGGTGAGCACATCGTCGGTCACGTTCCCGAGCCCGAGGCTCTTACGGCGTTCGCCGGCTTCGCGGCAGTCACCGATCGCATAACGGTCGGGACGTCAATTCTCGTTATGCCGTTGCGTCACCCTGTCCCGACGGCTAAGGCGGTCACGACCGTGGACGGCTTCGCGCAAGGGCGTGTCGTTCTGGGAGTAGGAGCCGGTGGCGACTTCGCGCGCGAGTTCGAGGCTTGCCAGGTTCCCCTCAGGGAACGCGGCGCGCGTCTGGACGAAGGGATGGACGCCCTAAGGCTCCTGTGGTCGGGCAAGGACGCGAGCTTCTCGGGACGCCACTTCAAGTTTCAGGAGGTCCGGCTCGACGTCGAGGCCCACCAGTCTGGGGGCCCACCCTTGTGGGTAGGCGGCCGCTCAGACAAGGCTATCGAGCGAGCCGCGACGCGCGGCGACGGCTTCATCCCCTACATGTACGATGGAACCCGGTATCGACGCGCCCGCGACACGATACTCGACCATCGAAACCAGGGTGGTCGGGCTGGGGATCCCTTCACTTTCGCGTTGTGCGTGCATGGGTTCGTGGCGCCGACCGTCGAGAAGGCGGAAGTCGTCGCGTCCAGGGTCCTCGGCGAGCGCTATGGTATGCAGTCGGGCCCGTTCGTTCGCCGTTACGGGCTACTGGGGACGATCGACCATCGCGTCGCCACCCTTGAGGAGTTCTCCACGGCCGGTGTAGAACACGTCGTGCTCGACCATGCGGACGATCGTGTCGAGGTGTTCGGCGAGTTCCTCCAAGTGTTTGCTGAGCGCCTCGACCCGCTCCACAAGCTCCAAGCATCGGGCTGATGTTGCTGGACGAGCCTACAGTGGGTCTGTCGCCGGTGCTCATCGAGGACATCGAGTGGCTCATCAACTCCCTCAAGGTCGACTCAAGGTGAGCCTGCTGCTAGTCGAACAGAACCTCGGCCTAGCCATGAAGGTTACGAGCAGGGCATATGTGATCCATCATGGCAGTCCCGTGATCGACGGCGACTGGGAGCACGTGGGCGGTGCCGAGATCGTCAAGGATGTCTACCTGTGCGGCGCCCAGGACCACCAGAACGCGGGAGCTCGCCGCACGCAGGAGAACGAACGAGATGCCGCGATGAAAGGAGAAGCATGAGCCTACACGCGTTCTTTGAGGGGGAGTTCGTGCCCCAGGAGGAAGCGAAGATCGGGATCCTGACGCACGCCTTCAACTACGGCACTGCGGTCATGGACGGGTATCGTGGCTTCTGGAACTCCGGGCGGGACGAAATGTTCCTGTTTCGCCTTCGGAATCACTTTGATCGGTTTCTTGCGAACTGCAAGATCCTGCGGATCCAAGTCGCGCCGACCACCGACGACCTCATCGGGATAGCTGTCGAGCTGGCTCGCAGATGCGCGGTCAAGCAGGACCTTCTCTTCCGGCCGCTCGCGTACAAAGCGTCGCAGTCGCTCGGCGTAAGACTGCACGACCTCGCAGATGCGCTGCTGATCTCGACGACCGATATGGGCCCGTACCTCCCTGAGACGGGCGTCCGGTGCCGCACGGCCACGTGGCGCCGGATCCCGGACATCTCGGTGCCCGCGCGGGCAAAGATCACGGGCCTCTACGTTAACAACGCCCTCGCGCGCGCGGAGGCGGCCCAAGACGGTTACGACGAGGCGGTCATGTTATCGGAGAATGGCCACGTCTCCGAAGCTGGACCGGCGAACGTGTTCATTGTTCGCAAGCACCGTGTCATTACGCCGCCGGTCTACGACGACATCCTTGAAGGCATTACTCGCGACACGGTGATCTCGCTGGCGCGCGACGAACTGGAGCTTGAGGTGGTCGAGCGGCCCATCGACCGCAGCGAGTTGTACGTGGCTGACGAGGCCTTCCTCTGCGGCACCGCTAATCATATGACGCCGATCCTAGAGGTCGACCGCCGCGTGGTCGGGGAAGGTGAAGAGGGTCTACTGACGGCTAAGCTGCGCGGCCTGTACCAGGAGGTCGCCCGCTGCGCGCGGCCCGACTACGAGCACTGGTGCACCCCGGTCTTGGGCCGTCCCTAGAATCGTATGTGGCTGGCCGTGAGGGATAATGGCAGCGAACGTAAGATCAGCGGGAGACGGCAGCATGCGTGAGAGATCCCTCGGCAACATCCTTGAGCGACAGACGTCCCAGAAACCCACTAAGCCGTTCTTGCTGATGCGCAGCGGCCGCCTTACGTACGGAGAGTTCAACACAGCGTGCAATCGCCTCGCTCATGGGTTCGCCGACCTCAACGTGTCGAAGGGCGAGGTCGTATCCGTGATGTTACCGAATTGCCCCGAGTCCGTACTGGTGTGGTTCGCTACAGCGAAACTCGGTGCCATAGAGGCGCCGATGAATACGGCCGTCCGGGGCGTCGGCTTGGCGCACATGTTGACGGTGGCTGGCAGTCGGATCCTCGTGATCCACGAGGACTTCCTGGACGCGCTTGCGGAGGTAGAGCACTCGGTCAAGGACACGATCGAGATCGTGGCGGTCGTCGGCGACGCCGCGCCCGCCCGGAGACGGTTCCCACAATGGAACGTCTGTGCGTTAGATGGTCTCCGCTCTCGCAGGGTCGACAATCCGGACGTCGGCGTCACTGAATCGGACGGCCTCATGTTGCTGTTCACCTCGGGGACCACAGGACGCTCGAAGGCCTGTGCGCTCTCGCACGGGTTTGCATTGCGGCAGGCCGAGCTTTGCGCCGAGCATTGGGAGCTTGTCGCCGAAGACGTAATGTACTGTCCGTTCCCACTGTTCCACGCGGACGCAACGATCTTTACCACGGTGCCGGCCCTGGTGCTGGGGGCCACGGTCGCGCTGGGTGACAGATTTAGCGTGTCCCGGTTCTGGGATGACATCCGGGCGGTCGGGGCCACCACATTTGACTATATGGGTGCTACGCTGACCCTGCTCTGGAAGCGGGATCCGGAGGACGACGACGCCGACAACTCGGTGCGCTTGGCGTGGGGGGTACCGATGCCTGAGTTCGCGCCGGAGTTCGAGAAGCGGTTCGGACTGAGGCTGGTCGACGCGTACGGCCTCACGGAGGCTGGGCTCCCAGTCTATCGGCGCCCCCGCGAAGTATGCCCGCCGGGGTCGTGCGGGCGGCCGATCAACGCCTACGACCTGCGCATCGTTGACGATGACGGCTTCGAGGTGCCCGCCGGCACGACGGGGGAGGTGGTACTGCGCCCTCGGGAGCCCTCCCTAATCATGGATGGGTACTACAACATGCCTGAGGCGACGCTCGCCATGTTCAAGGATTTATGGTTGCACTCGGGCGACATCGCGTATCTCGACGACGACGGCTTTTTCTACTTTGTCGGACGCAAGAAAGACGCGATCCGCCGGCGGGGTGAGAACATTTCGGCGTTCGAGATTGAGGAAGTTCTCGACTCGCACCCCGACGTACTTGAGAGCGCGGCAATCGGTGTTCCCAGTGAGTTCACCGAGGAGGATGTCAAGGTCTACGTAGTTCCCCGTCCGGGCACCAAGCTCTCGCCCGAGCAGGTGATCGAGTACTGCGAGCGAAGGACGGCGAAGTTCATGGTTCCTCGTTATGTCGCATTCCTCGAGATGTTGCCAAAGACGCCGACTCAAAAGGTCGAGAAGTACGTCCTTAAGGATGATCAGCTGAGCACTCCCGTCTGGGACCGCGAGACGGGGAGCTGGGTGTCGAGCGGACGGCGTCCGGAATCTTGACAGGCATGGGGATCGGGCAGGGAATGACAGACGTCGTGGTTGCGGGCACCGGGATGACCAGGTTTGCCAAGCAACCGCACCGGCGGCTGCGGGAGCTCGTAGTCGACGCGGTCCACTCGGCGCTAGCCGACGCGCGCCTCGCCCCTTCCGACTTGACTACAGCATTCTTCGGAAACGCCGTTGCCGGCAGCGTCACCGGACAGGAGATGATTCTGGGCCAAGTCTCCTTACGCGACGCTGGAATCAGCGACATCCCGATCGTTAATGTCGAGAACGCTTGCGCCTCGGCGTCGACCGCCTTTCACCTGGCCTGTTCGGCGGTCGCGACGCACTCAACCCAGATTGCCATCGCAGTGGGTGCCGAACAGATGTCCCACCCGGACAAGTCCCTGTCCATCGCGGTAATCGGGCGCGCCGCCGACGTGGACGCGCGCGAGCCGAATCCCGAGGCGACACACTCGTACTTCATGGAGCTGTACGCCGACCACGCGAAGAAATACATGGACCGTGCCGAAGCCACGCCGAATGACCTCGCGGCTGTGGCCGCCAAGAACCACTTTCACGGATCACTGAACGAGCTGGCGCAGTACGGAGCCGAGCTGTCGCTCGCCGACGTGCTGGGCTCGCGGGAGATCGTATGGCCGCTGACACTGCTCATGTGCTCTCCCATATCCGACGGCGCGGCCGCGGCGATCGTCATGAACCCCGACCTTCTCGACCGAGACGAGCGAACGCCCCTGATCAGGGTGCTCGCTTCCGAGCTCGGATCAGGGAGCGAGCCGGGCGCCGAGAACGCCAGCAGGCGTGTTGCGCACCAAGCGTATGAGCGGGCTAGCGTCGGGCCCGATGAACTCGATCTGGTCGAACTGCATGACGCTGCGGCGTCGGCGGAGCTCGAATTGTACGAGGACCTCGGTCTAGCCGGTGCGGGTGATGGCGCTGGCCTCATCAGGTCTGACTACACGCGGCTTGGGGGCACCACGCCGGTCAATACGAGCGGCGGTTTACTCGCGAGAGGCCACCCGATCGGTGCCACTGGGCTGGGTCAGATCCACGAAATAGTCCGACAGCTTCGCGGCGAATGCGGTGACCGCCAGGTCGAGGGTGCCCGGGTCGGCGCTACGCACAACGCGGGAGGCTGGCTCCAGGGAGACAATGGCGCGGTCGCAGTACACATCTTTGAGAGGGTGGGTGGCTGCCGCGGTAAGTATGGCGGCGTGGGACGGCTCGGATCTCGAGCAGGCAGATCGTGAGAATCGGGTGCTATAGGGCGGGGAAGAGCATTGAGAAGGTGTCTGGCGGCCGGGGTCAGGATTGGCAGGCGGTCATAGGGTCACCCTCAGTGTGCCGGAGCGGTTCGACATCCGGTTGGGCGAGGCTCCTCCCGCGGATGACGAACTGCACGGTCCAGGTCTTGCGTCGGCGACCTGGCCGACGGTGCGTCAGGCCAAGACTGCGCGGAACTGCGCGAACGGCTGCATCGCGGGGTGCGTGCATTCGGTGTGCGAGGAATACGGTGCGGATACGGCTGCGGCCATCTTCGAGCGGACCGGTAATGAACGGAGCGCTGTGAAAGTGACTACGACAACGACATTAAACGCGATGCTGCTCGACAAGGCGCAGCAGCACGCCCCGAAAAGCGCCGAGATGTTTGAGGAGGCGAAGCGCCGCGTGCCCGGCGGTGCGGTGCGAAACCGGTTTTGGTGGCCGCTTCCGATTTACGTCGAGCGCGGAGAAGGCCCCTACGTGTTCGACATCGACGAGCACCGGTACATCGACTGCAACTTGGCGTTCGGCCCGCTGGTCCTCGGCCATCGACACCCGGCGGTCACGGCGGCTATTGAGGATCAGCTTGCCCGGGGCGTGATCTTCGGAGCGCCGTCGTCGCACGAGTTGGAACTCGCCGGCCTAATCACGGAGCATGTCGTTGGGGCGGATTGGCTCTGCTTCCTGAACAGCGGTACCGAGGCGGTCCACGCGGCAATCCGCATCGCCCGAGCAGCAAGCGGCCGTAGCAAGGTCGGCAAGTTCGAAGGCGGCTGGCATGGCTGGACCGACACGGCGATGGCGAGCTTCGGCCGCAGCTCGTCCGACGCAACTCGTCCCGGGCCGATGTCGGACAGCCTCGGCGTCCCAGATTCCGCGCTCGCCGAGATGGTCGTGCTGCCCTACAATGATTTCGCGGCGATCGACATCATCAAGGACCGAGCCGGCGAAATGGCGTGCGTCATCATCGAGGCCGTCCAGGGCGGCGCGGGTGGCATTCCATCACGCTCCGACTTTCTCCGGGCCGTCGAGACCGCGTGTCGACAGTGTGGCGTGTACTTCATCCTTGACGAGGTGGTCACCGGGTTTAGGCTCGGAGCCAGCGGTGCGGCGGGTCTGTACGACGTGACCCCCGATCTGACCACGCTGGGCAAGGCGATTGGTGGCGGTCTGCCAATCGGGGCGGTGTGCGGCAAGGAGGAGCTGAGGAACGTCATCGAGAAGCCGGGTGCGCACGTTGTTATTGCCGGTACGTTCTCGGCCAATCCGGTCACATTGGCCGCTGGTCAGGCCCAACTCATGACCCTGCTCGAGAGCCCACACACATATCCGGAGCTCAATTCGCTCGGCGAGCGTCTGCGGGAGGGTGTTCAGGCGGTGTGCGCCGACGAGGGTGTCAAGGCTCGCGTCACCGGAGAAGGCTCGTTGTGGGGTTTGCATGTTACGGACGTGCAGCCGAGCAGCATGCGCGACCGAGTCAATGCGAACCATCAAGTGGCGCGAGCGCTGCCGATGTATCTGAATCGCGAAGGTGTGATGATGTCAGGCCCGATCCATCTGGGGTTCTTGAGCACCGAGCACACGCCTGCGCACGTCGACCAGATCGTCGAAGCGCATCGGCGTGCCTTCGCCGAAATGAGAAAGGACGGCCTGCTCTGAGTGTGGGAGGTAACCACTGGAGATATTTCTGTGGCAGCGTGATCGGCCAGACTCTTGTACCGTCGCGGTTCGGTTACTCTGGCTTCGAAGGAGCGAGTCGCGATGATCTCTGAGTCGGTCAGGGATGAGGATTTGCTGGTTGAGATCGGAGACGGCGTAGGCCGCGTAACGATGAACCGGCCCGAGACGTTGAACGCTCTGACAGCGGGTCACTTCGATCAGCTCACCCGCGCGTTTGAGTGCCTGGGCCGGGCCGAGGAGGTCCGGGTGGTAGTTCTCACCGGCGCCGGCAGAGCTTTCTCGGCTGGCGGCGATCTCAGTACCTTGACCCGAGCCGTTTTGATCGAGACCGCGACCGCCGCTTTGCACACCGCGATCTCGATCCGCCGTTGTCCGAAGCCGGTGGTGGCCGAGGTTAACGGCGATGCGATCGGCGGTGGAAACGAGTTCGTGCTCGCCGACATCGCCGTTGCCGCAATATCGGCGCGGCTCGGACAGGCCGGCACAAGGCTCGGGTGGGCGCCCGTGGTCGGTGGGAGCAACTTCCTCTCCATGAGCATCGGCGACAAGCGTGCACGGGAGGTGGTGCTTCTGTCAAAGATCGTCCCTGCTGTAGACGCGCTCGAATGGGGCTGGATCAACGAGGTCGTTCCGGCCGACGAGCTGCGCTCGGCGACTGACACCTGGTGTCGCGATCTAATACTGAAATCGCCCGACGGCCTCCGCCTTGCCAAGACTTCAAGCAACCTCTGGTGGGATCTGAGCTTCGCGTCGATGGGCCCGGCGCTGCACAGATGGAGGCAGGACTGCGAAAGGAGACGGTCGAAGAGGGTCGTCGTGCCTTCTTCGAGAAGCGACCCCCGGAGTGGCCGGCGCGGCGATGAGCTTAGCGGGCACGCCAATCGACGACGAGGAGTGGCCTGTCGGCGGCGCGTATTCGACCCTAATCCCAAGCTATCCCCCGAGCTCCGGGAAGGTCGATGGCGCAGGTCCCGGCCGACCCGGCAGGAACGCCTAGTATGCGACCGTCGCTGGTCTACCGCGAGAGGCCCGCAGGGACCTACACCCTGGCGGGAGCCGCATGAGCTTACAAACTCGGTCGCCGGTGGCTTCATGAACGAGGCCCCGAGCATGGCAACCGGCTCGAGATCATCGTCCATGATTGCCGCGAGCCCCTGCTCGCCAGGCTCGGGGCGTCGAGGGCACGAGTGATGCAAGTGAGGACAACTCGATCACCCTGTTATGGGTCGTGCCTGACCGGCCCGGTCGACCTCCATAAAACTGCTGCGCAGCCACCGGGATCAAGCCAAGTGCGGAACCTGCGTGCTCCTTGTTCACCAAAGTGCTGGGATAGCAACCCCTAGGAGCAGTCGAGGCGATGCAGTCAACTTATGATGAGGGTGTCGGGCCCTGCCTTGCGGCGCTTCCAACAGCCAAGGCCTCGCGAGCGGCTAGCTCGGTCGTTAGTTCGGGAATATAGTGACACCCTTTGCCCCCGACACCGCTGCATCGCTGGGCACTGAGCTGGCACGGGGGACCCTGCGTCGACGTGGCTCGCTCACGGATTGCGTAGTGCATGATTTCGGGTTAACCCGTGCAGATGCCGCAGCCGAAGTTGATCTGACTGCGAGGCAACTCGAGTATACTCTCGGATCGGACGCGCGGAAATGGGTTCTTGGGCGCAAACCGATCTGTGCCGCAGATCAAGAAGCGGCGCTTATGGTTCCGTCGAACATGGCGACGGCGGCCCTGCTCGACATCGCACGGCTCGTAGTCTCGGGCAACCGTGTGCGCGTGCGTCTGTCGAAGCGAGGCGTGAGGACGGGATCACTGTTACAGGACATTGTTGACGAGGTGATGCCGGGGCAAGTTACTATACGGCAGGATGCTAGTGGACCGGAGTTTCTGGCCGATGCCCTTGACTCTGGGTCCGTACCGCTTCTCATGGTTTACGGCGGTGAAGAAATGGGAATCGAGCTTCTGACCAGGCTTCGCGGGACGTCCAATACCCGAACGGTGTTCGAGGGTCCCGGCAAGGATCCCGCGATCGTCCTCGAGGGGGCATTGGTTCAACAAACCGCTGCCGACCTGACAGCCGCAAAGTTTGCGAACTCTGGGCAGCGCTGCGTCGCCCCAGAGAACATTCTAGTCGCCTCCGCCATTCATGATGAGCTTGTGGAGCGGCTCGTTCGAGCATGTCGCGATGCCAATGTTGGCGACCCGAACGAGTCGAGTACTCAGATCGGGCCAATGGTGAGTCCCAAGGTTCCACGCATCGTACGTGATCAGCTTGATGAGGCGCGGCGACTCGGCGCAGAGGTTCATTGTGGAGGAACCGTCGAGGGGCAATGGGTTGCACCGACGGTTGTCTCTGGGGTGCGGCCAGAGATGACGCTCTTTCAGGACGAAACGTTTGCGCCCGTCTTCGCCGTCGTCTCTTTCGACAGCGTGGATGAGGCGCTCGCAATGGCTCGCGATACGAGGTTTGGGTTGGCGTGTACCGTAGTTGGCCCATGCGCTGGCGACCTGGCTTCAACGCTTCGGGGCGAGGAGTACGCACACCGAGTTGATCAATTGCTTTTCGGCCGTTTCGGAATTGTGTCGGTTGGTCGACCGCTTGCGGATGAGGACGTCTCAGTATTCGGGGGGTATGGAAGGTCCGGATGGATCTGGGGCGAGGGTGGGCTCTACCAGGGTCCGAAGTTTCTTATGCGGGAAGCAACCGTCCTACCGTAGCCCGGATCTTGCGGCAAGCCGCGGAACGCGAGTCCGCAAGCGAGTTCGCGTGTGACGGTGACTGTGTTCGCGCCGGGGCCACGCCGGGAGCGCTGCGCCGCGCATGGGTGCCGCGATGAGGCTGCGATGTGAGCAGGCTTCGCGGGGCGCCGAGCACCGGTCGTCGATCGAGATGGCGGAGGGGGGCGGCCTCAACCCGAGGGTGCGGGCAAGGCCCTGAGCTTCCTGAACGCCGCCGCGAGTTCACCCGCCCAGGGCCCAGCTGGCCTACAGGCGAAGCCGCGCGCGGCGGCCGGAGAAGGCAAGCCGGGCGGCGACGTGAAGGAGCCGGTGGCGAAGCCGCTTCGGCTGGGAGCGGGCGAGCTCGCTGCTCAGCAGGAGCGCCTTCGTCCAAGCGAGCAGGTCGTGGGCGATCAGGACGAGCTCGAGCCAGACCGCGTTCATCCGAAAGTCGCGAAACGGCAGATTGGAAAGCTTGGTGTCCTTTGAGTCCTTGATCTGGTCCTCGACCCTGGCGCGGTGGCGGCGCTCGATCGCGGCGATGTGGCACTCTGGCTGGTCGGTGAGGATCGCCTGGAAGCGATGGCCGTCGTGGTCGGTGAAGGAGAGCTGGGCGCCGGGATGGGGACGCTCGCACCCACTACGAGCCCGCTGAGCTGGTCCAGTTCGACCTCTGGGAGCCCAGGGCGCCGATCCCGGTCGGCCACGGCCAGACCCGGCGCGGCTGGGTGGTGACCTCGTGCTCGGGCTACTCGCGCGCCGGCGCCGGGGCGCTCGTCTTCTCCAAGCAGGCGCCCGACGTCCTCTGGGGCATGGCCCGCTGTTTGGTCAAGCTCGGAGCGCTGCCGTGAGCCGGACCGGGTTCGACGGAGACCGCGTTTGGTGGGTTCCTAGGCTTCATCGATCAGGGTAGGTGCATTCACGCCGCCCGGCGCAGCGAGTCCGTAGGACGAGCGGAGCCGGGCGGCGGATGGCCGTTTGAGCCCGCCGTCGTGTCGACCGGCGGCGCCTCGGGCCCGGGGCCGGATGGTCGAGGGCCTGAGAGCTCGTCTGCTGCGCTCGCGGTGATCGCCGCGCGTGATCGCTCACCCGGATTCGCGCCAGGGTCGCGGACCCCGGCGAACCAGGTCGCCTCGAACTCGGCCGGCGGGATGTCACCG
>WHSP01000141.1 GCA_009380025.1 Gemmatimonas sp.
CTCACTCGCGGCTCGTCGCGCGCCTTGACCTGCACGATTTCTCTTCGGCCTTCGCTCAGCCTGTTTTTCAGCACCTTCTAGTTCCCGAATCACGAAATCGGAGTAGCGGTCGATGAGGCTCTTCCAGCCAGATCCGCGCGAACGCCGCCTCATGGGGGCGCTCTTCGCAATCACATTCGTCGTAACCATCCTGCTCACAGCGTTCTTTCAGACCCAGGTCGTTCGGGGCGAGCAGTTTGCCCTCCGATCCGAAGAGAATCGACTGCGCCCCGTGGTGATCCCCGCTCCACGCGGCACGATCCTCGACCGCTACGGCGAGATCATCGCTACCAGCATCCCGGGTTATTCGCTGACGCTTCTCCCCGGCGATGAGGAGACCGTCGTCGAGACGCTCAACGACCTTGCCCCGTTCCTCGGCCTGGCAGAAACGGATATTCAGCGCCTTCTGCAGCAGCGGGCGAGAAGCCCGCACGACCTGCTCACGCTGACGGAGGACGCGACCTACGCACAAGTAGCTGCGATCGAGGAACGGCGCTCCTCGTTCCCGAATCTTCTGGTTGTCGATCGGCCCAAGAGGTTTTACCCGGAAGGCGAGGCAATCGGGCATCTGATCGGCTATGTCGCAGAGATCAGCCCGGAAGAGCTCGCACTTCCCCGATTCCAGGAATCCGGGTATCGACAGGGGCGCTGGATCGGGAAGTCGGGCATCGAACGCGAGTACGAGCTCCAACTGAGCGGCCGCGATGGCGCTCGTTTCGTCGAGGTCGACGCGATGGGTCGCATCGTCAACCCGCGATCCACGGTCGGGGTCCTCGCCCCGACTCCGGGACAGGATATCCAGACGACGCTCGACATCGAGCTCCAGCGATACATTGGGGAGATCTTCCCGGATACGATGAAGGGGTCGGTCGTGGCGATGGTCCCCTCGACCGGTGAGGTTCTGGCGATGTACTCGAATCCGCCCTTCGACCCGAACGATTTCGTGGGCGGTATTTCGGGTACCCTCTGGCGCGCCATGAATACCGATTCGGACCTGCCGCTCCTCGACCGGTCGATGGTGGCGACCTACCCGCCCGCGTCAACCTTCAAGACGGTGACCGCGGCGGCAGCCGTCGCCGCTGGCCTGGTGGATGCCGACAGCAGAATGCCCATTGCGTGCTCCGGCGGGCTGGCCTACGCCGGCCGCTACGCCCGCTGCTGGCTCACCTCCGGACATGGATCGCTCGACCTGGCCTCCGCGATCGAGAAGTCCTGCAACGTCTACTTCTATCAGCTCGGCATCCGACTCGGCTTGAACGACCTGATCGAGTTCGGAACGCGGGCCGGGTATGGGCGGCCGACCAACATCGATCTGCCCGGCGAGAATGCAGGCACGTTCCCCGAAGGCGCCGATTGGTGGCGCGAGCATTTCGGATATTCTCCGCAGCCCTCCGAAGTCATGAGCCTCGCGATCGGACAGGGTCCGAATGACCAGACCGTCCTGCGATTTGCCCACTTCTATTCGGCAATCGCTGGCAACGGAACGGCACCTGCGCCGTACATCGTGAAGTTGGAAGGCGGACCTCGATCGGACGAGGAAGGTGCGATCGATCTCGAACTTGCCGAGGAAGGGCTGGCCGCGATCTGGAAGGGTCTCGAGATGGTCATCCAGCCCGGGGGAACGGGGTGGCTTTCCTCGCTCGCCAAGTGGCAGCTCTATGGCAAGACGGGAACGGCGCAGAACCCACACGGCGAGGATCATGGGCTATTCATGGGATTCTCGGGTAAGCCGGGGGGTCACCCAGAGATCGTCGTCGCGTCGGTCATCGAGCACGGATTGCATGGTAGCGATGTCGCCCCGCTGGTGGCTAAAGTCATCGAGAACTATCTGAGCCGGAAGCACGGTGCCCCGTTCGATCCGCAGCCGACGTTGATCGAGCGGTACGAGTCGGGGCGAAAGGCAGGATACGACGAGTTCCCGGCACCGCTGATACCGAAGCCACGTGAGGAGCCCGTGCCCGAGCCGGCACCCCAGGCAGGTTGACGCTTCGCTCGACCGTTTGATCCCCCGGCCGCGCCTTCCCGCCCGAAGCGCGGCCGGCTTCCGTCTCGACACGCAGTTTTGAATCACCGTCAAGCGGCGCCAACGAAGTGGCCAGTACTAGCCCTCCACCGATCGACATCCCCCATCAGCTGGACCGGGATCAGCTTCTGGATCTCTATCGGTATCTGCGGCTTACCCGCGGTCTCGAGGAACGGCTGGTCTCGCTGCACCGGCAGTCGAAGGTGGTCGGAGGGCTCTTCCGGTCCCTGGGGCAGGAGGGTGAGTCCGTCGCATCCGCCTTCGCCCTGAATCGTCGTGCGGACGGTACCGGCGACATCCTGTCTCCGTTGATCAGGAACCTGGGGTCGATGCTCGTGATGGGGGCGAAACCCGTTCAGGTTCTCCGCCAGTACATGGCCAAGGGAGACTCACCGACGGGGGGGAAGGAGCTGAACATCCATTTCACGAGCTTCCAGCACGGATACCTCGGCCAGATCTCCTCCCTCGGCGATCTCGTGCCGATAATGACCGGGGTCACGCTGACCTTCAAACTGCGTGGCGAACCCCGGGTGGGCATGGTCTACGTGGGGGACGGGGCAACTTCGACTGGCGCATTTCACGAGGGGGTCAACTTCGCCGCGGTCCAGCGGTGTCCCCTCGTCACGATCATCGAGAACAACGGGTACGCCTACTCGACGCCATACCACAAGCAGACGGCCGCAACCGCATTGGTCGAGAAGGCGGCGGGGTATGGAATCCCCGGAGTCCAGGTCGATGGGAACGACGTGCTGGCAGTGTATGGTGCCGTTCGCGCCGCCGTCGATCGGGCTCGGGCGGGCGGTGGGACGTCGATGATCGAGGTGATGACGTACCGGCGGAAGGGCCATGCGGAGCATGACGCTCAGCCGTACCAGCCACCCGACGAGATCGACAAGTGGGCGACCACGAACGACCCGATCGACCGCTTCGTGGCCGTGCTTCGAGAGAACGGATGGGCGGATGATCCTCAGCTCGAACCAATCGACGCCAGGGTCGAACAGGAACTCGATGCGGCGGTCTCGGAGGCCGAGGCCTCGCCGCTCCCCGATCCGGAGGACACGCTGTCGGACGTCTACGCAGGCGAAACCGCCAGGCCGCACTGGACGCGCCAGGTGCCTCCGAATCCCAGATTCGTCTGAGTGATGTCGAATCAGCGGGTGCTGGAGTCGAACCACCCCCCGGCGACGGACGCCGCCCGACAGCCGATCACCTTCCTCGAGGCGATCCGGGAGGGGATTCGGGAAGAGATGGAACGGGACGAACAGGTCCTTGTGTTGGGAGAGGACGTCGGCGCCTATGGCGGTGCCTTCAAGGTGACGGACGGTCTCTTGGACCGCTTCGGCGAGGGCCGCGTCATCGACACGCCGATCTCCGAAATCGGCTTCACCGGTGCCGCCGCCGGAGCCGCACACATGGGGATGAGACCCATCGTCGAGATGCAATTCATCGACTTCATCGCCTGTGCCTTCGACATCATCACGAACTACATCGCGACCTCCAGGTACCGGGGCAGTGGTCCACAGCCGATCGTGATCCGCGGCCCTTGTGGCGGCGGCGTTCGGGGTGGCCCCTTCCATTCGCAGAACCCCGAGGCCGCGTTCTTCCACACACCTGGCCTGAAGATCGTCTATCCAGCCACGGCGCTCGATGCCAAAGGCCTCATGAAATCGGCCATCCGCGATGACGATCCGGTCCTCTTCTTCGAGCACAAATGGCTCTACCGACGGCCGCAGCTACGGGAGGCCATGCCCCCGGAGGATCATACGGTACCTCTCGGTCGCGCGAGCATCCATCGGGAGGGTCGTGACGTGACGGTCGTCACGTACGGCGCGATGGTCCACAAGGTCCTCGATGCGGCGCGCGCGCTCGAGGAGACGGACGAAATCTCAATCGAGGTATTGGATCTGCGTACGCTCCTCCCGCTCGACGAGGAGACGATCGTCGATAGCGTGCAAAAGACCAATCGTCTCCTGATCGTTCATGAAGACACTCGAACCGGGGGAATCGCCGGGGAAATCGCCATGAGGATCAACGAGGCGGCGTTCGAGTGGCTCGATGCGCCCATTCTCCGAGTCACGGCCCTCGATACCCCGGTCCCCTATGCTCCTCCGCTCGAGGACTTTTTCCTGCCGCAGTCGGACGATATCGTTTCCGCCGCACGTTATCTCGCTGGATACTGAAGAAGACGCCAAGAAAGCGCACACTCACTCCGATTCCGGATCCTATGGCCCGCGTTCAGGTACCGATGCCGCAGATGGGCGAGTCGATCGCCGAAGGAACCGTTTCCGTCTGGCTCAAGAAGGTGGGTGACCACGTGGAACGGGACGAGACGATCATGGAGATCTCGACCGACAAGGTTGACGCAGAGATCCCGTCGCCCGCGACCGGGACGCTCGCGGAGATCGTCGTGAAGGAGGGCGAAACGGTCGAGGTCGGAACGGTGGTCGCGTACGTAGAGACCGAAGGGGGAACGGTTGAGGAGGGCCCGGCCCCGGGTCCGGCACCCGTTGCTGAATCCGAGACCCCGCCCGCGGCTGGTGTCGACGAAGAAGCAGCCGGGCATGGGGTCGACGTGCCGGAGGAGCCATCCGCTGGCGAGGTCGGTACCGCAGTGAGCGCGCCGTCGCCGGCGTCCCTTCCCGACGATCATGCGCCCGAAACGGCCGAGGAACGCTTGCGTCTTCGTTCGACACCGTTGGTCCGGCGAATCGCGGGGGAACACGGTCTCACGTTGGAGGACATTCCCGGAACGGGCCGGGCGGGCCGCGTCACGAAGGAAGACGTGCTGCGGTATGTCGAGCAGGGGGGAGCCGCGGCCGCTCCGCCGCGCGGAAGGGAGGGAGTGTTCTCCTGGGACGGGTACTACACGCACGTCGAGCATCCGGAGGTCGAGGTCGGGCCGAAAGATCGCGTCGAGCCGATGAGCCGGATGACGTCGCTCATCGCCGAACACATGGTCCTATCGAGGCGGACCGCCGCCCACGTCCACTCCTACTTTGAAATCGACTACTCACGGATCGATCTGCTGCGTCGGAAGTTCGCTAGGGTATGGCAGGAGCAGGGTGTCAAGGTCACGTACACTGCGTTCATCGCGAAGGCCGTGGCGCAGGCCCTTCAGGAGCATCCGAAGATCAACGCGTCGATCTCGGGTCGGAACGTGGTGTACCGAGGGGAGATCAACATCGGCATCGCGGTTGCCCTGGAGTGGGGGCTGATCGTTCCCGTCGTCAAATCGGCCGACGGACTGTCCCTGGTCGGCCTAGCGCGGGTAGTGAGCGACCTCGCGGCCCGAGCCCGGGCGAAGAGGTTGTCGCCAGAAGAAGTGCAGGGGGGGACCTTTACGATCACCAATCCCGGGGTCTTCGGGACGGTGATCGGCTTCCCGATCGTGAATCAGCCGCAGGTAGCGATCCTGGCCGTTGGAGCCGTCGAGAAGAGGCCGGTTGTGATCGCGGACGAGTTCGGCAACGACGCCATCGTTGCTCGCAAGCGCGGATACCTTGCTCTCGGATTCGATCACCGGCTGGTGAACGGCGCCGACGCGGATCGCTTCCTTGCCCGCGTCAAGGAGATCCTCGAGACTTTCCCGGATCCGGGTTGAAGGAGCGTCGAGCGAGGCGCACCGCAAGTCCGCTCCGATTGGCGAACCTTTAGTACGCCGCGGCTGAACTATGACGACGCATTCGAGATTATTGCCCAAACTGGTCATTCCCGCGAAGGCTGGAATCCAGAAGGCTCGAAGCCAACCAGACGACTGGATCCCCGCCTTCGAGGGGATGACAACTCTTCGGTACCTGGAATCCGTCGACTAGCAACGTGCATCCCTCTCTGGAATCAGCGAAGGCGCTCGACGTTCGAAGGCTCGGCGTGGTCTCGTATGCGGACGGCCTGTCCCTTCAAGCGGAGCTCGTTCGGGAGCGCCGGAACGGCACGATCCCCGATACGCTGCTACTCCTGCAGCATCCACACGTCATCACGCTGGGTTCGGGCTCTCACCCCGAGCACGTACTGCTCGACGAGCACGGCCGAACCGCCCGCGGTATCGAGCTCTTCGAGACTGGGCGGGGGGGCGATGTCACCTATCACGGGCCGGGACAGCTCGTCGGCTATCCCATCCTGGACCTGAAGCCGGACCGCTGCGATCTGCATCAGTATCTCCGCGACCTCGAGGCCGTCCTGATCGACGTGCTTGCTGGATTCGATCTACGTGCTGCTCGCATCGACGGGCTCACGGGCGTCTGGGTCGGGGACCGGAAACTCGCCGCGATAGGCGTGCGGGTTTCGTCGGGATGGATCACATCGCATGGTTTCGCCCTGAACGTCTCGACTGATCTCTCGTATTTCGACGCGATTGTACCGTGCGGGATCCGGGACCACGCCGTCGGATCGATCTCGGCTGAGCTGGGGAGGCAGGTGGCGATGGTCGAGGTGAAAGATCGAGTGGTGCGAGCGTTCGGGGAGCGCTTCCAGCGGCAGCCTCACTGGCCTATCTGAACTCCGAATCCCGTGGGACAGCTCGGGGCCTTGCCCATGCTCAGCCATCGGAAGCATGTCTCGAGGGCAGTCGCTCCCGCAAAGGCAACGATCGCGCGAAGCCCTTCATCCTCGCGGCACGAAATCCAGATACCGCCCTCTCTTCTGCTCCTGCTCGAGCCAATCAGTAAAGCTCGACTCCAGGAGCCCGGCACTGGCGATCTGATCGCGGGCCGCCCGGATGGCAAGGTCGTTCGCGTATTCGTTCTGCGGATGCCCGGCATGCCCCCGGACCCATCGCCACTCCACCCTGTGCAGAGCTGCCCGGCCCACCAATTCCTGCCATAGCGCAAGGTTCTCGATCGGCCCGGACTTCCTCGTCCAGTTGCGACTGATCCAGTTCGGGACCCAGCGGCTCATTCCGTCCACCAGATACCGGCTGTCACTCGTGAACACGACCCGCGATTCTACCTTCAACGCCGCGAGCGGTAGGATCGCGCTGCGGATTGCCATCCGGTTGTTGGTCGTGTCGGGCTCGCTGACCCAGAAGTCCCGCCGAACCCACCCCTGACGAGGCGAATGGTGCTCGATGATGCCCGCAGCAGCTCCGGGACGTGCCCGATTTCGATATTGATTACCGAGGCACGATTCGTCAGCGTAGACGTAAACGATGGGCAGTGCCACAGTTCCCCTCTGGGTGAAAAGAGGACAATCTATTGGTCACGACTGTGGATCCGCCACTTGACACTCCCCGAGAGCCGAATAGATTCCCGTCGGTGCAAAGCCCCATCCCCCATGAACTTGACTCAGGAGGAAACCCAAGAGTGGCCGAAGCCGCGATTCTGATGCTGGAAGACGGACGCGTCTTCCGGGGGAGCCGGTACGGCGCTCCGGGCGTCGTGTTCGGTGAGGTCGTCTTCAACACCTCGATGACCGGGTACCAGGAAGTCCTCACCGATCCGTCCTACGCGGGTCAGATCGTGACGATGACCTATCCACTCATCGGGAACTACGGCGCCAACCACGAGGATCAAGAGTCTGCCGGCCCCTGCGTCGCGGGTTTCGTGATCCACGAGGCGCCCCCGCTCCACAGCAATTGGCGCGCGGAAGAGTCCCTCGGCGCATACCTCCAGCGTCACCGCGTCGTGGGCATCACGGGGGTCGATCAACGTGCCCTGACGCGACACATCCGGTCGGCCGGCGCCATGCGTGGCGCCATCGCACGGGCCGACACCGATGAATCTGAACTGCTTCGACAGATCCAGGCTCAGCCGAAGATGGCAGGCCTCGACCTCTCCTGCGGCGTCTCCACCGTCGAGCCGTACACCGTGCCGGCAGTCCGGGCGAAGCGTTTCGACGTCCTGGCCTTCGATTTGGGCGTCAAGTCACACTCCCTGAAGCTCTTGGCAGAGCGGGGCTGCGAGGTGACGGTTCTGCCCGCGCTCACCGCGACCGAGGACATCTTCGGTAGGGACTTTGATGGCCTCTTCATTTCCAACGGACCCGGAGATCCCGAGGCCGTCGGCCACGTGCTCGAGACCATTCGCGCGCTCGCCGACAACGATACCCCGATTTTCGGTATCTGCCTTGGCCACCAGCTCATCGCTCGGGCGTTCGGCGCTTCGACGTACAAGCTCCTGTACGGCCATCGCGGGGGGAACCACCCCGTACGACGCCTCGCGGACGGTGCGGTCGAGATCACCGCGCAGAACCACGGCTTCGCCGTTCAGGGCGACGAGGATGAAATCCCGGGAGCCGCCGATCTCCGGCCAACTCACATCAACCTCAACGACCGGACGATCGAGGGTCTCGAGCACCGCAACAAGCCCATTTTTTCCGTTCAGTACCACCCGGAATCCGCGCCCGGCCCGCACGACTCGCGCTATCTCTTCGACCGACTGATCGAGGACATGGCCGCCCGCGAGCTAGCCTCGGCACACAACGCTTGACATTTTGGACATCCGGGTTACGTTGCTCTGTAAGCTACGGTACATCAACTCTTTAGACGCTTTCGGGGTGACGCCTGTTCGGGTCCTCCCCAAGGGGGCAGCTGCCTCCGCTCTCCCCCTTCGCGGGTCCCCAGCGGAGTCCTGGCGTCGCAGCCCTTCTGTGCTCCCTCTCTTCAACTCCGACGGAGGATGTCAATGACCAAGGCGGATCTGGTTCAGCTTGCTTCGGAGGCGATCGGCCCCGGCATCACCAAGAAGGATTGCGCGATCGTCGTCGACGCGTTCCTAAACGCGATCAAGGACGCGATGGCCGAGCACAGGAACATCGAGATCCGCGGCTTCGGAACGTTCAAGGTGCGAGAGCGCAAGAGCCGACTCGCCCGGAATCCGCGCACGGGTGATCCGGTCGAAGTCCCGCCCCGGGCGGTCCCGGTGTTCAAACCGTCGAAGGACCTCCGTGCGCTCGTGGAGGAGCGGCCGATCGGCGTCTTACACGACGGCTGAGGAGGCGTCCTTCTTGCACCCGACCATCTCGTTCCGTCGCTCCCTCGAGAACGAAATGGAGGCGAGATGCTGGTCCAGGAGGTCACGACTGACCTGTCGCCCGCGGAGGTGATCCAGCTCGCCCGGGACTTTTTCACGACGCGCTTCTCGGCCTACGCGGCGTTCGTTGAGGAGGAAGGCGATGGGCACATCACCTTTCAAGTCGAAGCGGGTGAGCTCATGATCGGGACCGGTAGTCGAGAAGGGCGGACGATTGTCCGCGGGTCGACTTCGCGCCTGCACCACGAGCTGTCCCAGTTTCTGACGACTCTGGCGCCCGCCGAAGAGGTGCGGCAGAACGCGCTTGGCCCCGGCGCTTCGGGCGCAGGCTGAGGCGGTCGGCTGCCCTGGCGATCGGTTTCCCGCTACGTTCTGGACGGCGGGAACCCCGCACGTCGGTCCGGGGGTAGAGAGACCTACCAACGCCATCTCGCGACCCCGAAGCGCGATTCACATGCAGATCAAGGCTCTTTTCTTCGCGACCTATCGCGATATCGCCGGTGCGGACGAGCTCGAGGTGCAGCTTCCCACCGGCGCATCGGTTGACGATCTGGTTGCGTCCCTCCGGAGTCGGGGCGAAGGATGGCAGGCGCTCCCCGAGAAGCCAGCCGTCGCCGTGAACCTGACCTATTCCAAGCTCGCCACCGCCCTGTCGGAAGGGGATGAGGTCGCGTTCATTCCGCCCGTGAGTGGGGGCTGAGGTGGCGGACGACCGTTGCACCATTACGGGCGACCCCATCGACCCCTGCGAGCTCATCGCCGCCGCCGACGGCACCGACGGGGCTGCCCTTCTCTTCGTTGGCATCGTCCGCGATCACAATGAGGGAAGGGAAGTAGGACATCTGGACTACCAGGCCTATCCCGAGATGGCCGAAACGGTGCTTCGGAACATCGTCGCCGAGGCTCGCTCGCGCTGGGAGACCGGGGCGGTCTCGGTGATCCACCGGATCGGCCGGCTCGAGATCGGTGAGGTGAGCGTTGCGATCGCCGTCTCGTCGCCGCACCGAGGCGACGCATACTCCGCTTCGCGCTACGTCATCGAGGAGCTGAAGAAGCGAGTGCCGATCTGGAAGAGGGAAGGATATCTCGACGGGGAGAGCGAGTGGCTCCGAGGAAGCACGCCACAGCCGATCGGAGAGGGGTCATGAGTACGAAGTTCGTCCAACTCGGCACGCCCGACTGGCCGCGCCATGAGATCCCCGAGAGTGGCCCGATGACGGATGGATTCGGCCGCCGCATCGAGTACCTCCGGATCTCGGTAACGGACAAATGCAACCTCCGCTGCGTCTACTGCATGCCGGAAGAGGGGCTTCCCTGGCTACGGAAGGAGGAGCTACTGACGTACGAGGAGATCGTCCAGATCGTTCGGGAGATGGCTCCGCTCGGCCTGCGGCGCCTCCGGATCACCGGTGGTGAGCCGCTCGTGCGTCGAGATCTCGCTTCACTCGTCCGGATGCTCCGCTCGATCGACGGGATCGATGATATCGCCCTTTCGACGAATGCTGTCCTGCTCGACGGCGTGGCCGAAGAGCTCCGCGAAGCCGGGGTCGATCGGCTCAACGTCTCCCTGGATTCGCTGATCCCCGAGCGTATTGATTCGATTGCGCGGCGGCCCGGTTCCGCTGAAAAGATCTTCGCGGGACTCGACGCAGCACAGTGTGCCGGCTTCACACCGATCAAGATCAACTGCGTCGTCATGCGGGGGCGCAACGATGACGAAGTCGAGACGTTCGCCAACATCAGCCGGGAGCGGCCGTGGCACGTCCGGTTCATCGAGGTGATGCCCACCGGGGACAACCTCCAGGTGCAGAGCGAGGAGTTCGTTTCGGCGGAGGAGCTCATCGAGAGGATCAGCCGGATCGGCAAGCTGAAGCCTGTCGCCGGCCCCAAGGGAAACGGCCCCGCTCGCTACTTCGCATTCGATGGCGCACCGGGCACGATCGGGGTCATCACCCCGATGAGCCACAACTACTGTGATCGCTGCAACCGAATGCGTTTGACTGCCGACGGTCAGCTCCGGCCGTGCCTTTTCGGATCGATCCAGACACCCCTTCGCGAGCCACTGCGAAGGGGCGAAGCAATCGAGCCTCTCGTCCGCGAGACCCTCCGTATCAAGCCCGAACGCCACTGGCTCACCCACGGAAGCGACCAGGGCAGTGGCGGGCTTCTCGCTCTTTCGCAGGTCGGGGGCTAGCCCTCCGTCATTCCCGCGAAGGCGGGAATCCAGCCGCTGGATCTCCGCCTTCGCGGGGATGACAGAAACAGCGGCTCCGGAACTGGGTAGCACTAACCGGCCCGCCGCTCAGGCTCCACCTGCAGCACGAAGCGGATGTCGACCTCATCGGCGACCCGCACCACACCTGCGACGGATTCCGGACGGATCCCGAATTCGGACTGCCGGACGGAGAATCCTCCGGTTACGCGGATTTTGCGGCTGTCCAGCCGCTCGAGGCGAGCAGAGAACCGAACGGGCGTCGAGATGTCCCGGATCGTCATCTGCGCCACAACGTCGAGCAGACCCGGCTGCGGCTCCTCTACGCTCGATAACTCCAGACGGATCTCCGGATGCCCGGCGGCATCGAGGTGATCCGAATCGAGCATCTTCGACTGGATTTCCACCACATCCCCGGCGGACGGCCCGCCACCCAGGCCGGCAAG
>WHSP01000142.1 GCA_009380025.1 Gemmatimonas sp.
GAATCGCTGGCGGTGCTGCTTCCGCCCCGCCGGCGGACGTCCCGGTGACCGCATCGCCGGCCGAGCAGCCCGGTCCGACCGCCGCCTTCTCTTCATGCCCATCGCAACTCCTCTCGATCGAGCGTTGCGACGACCACTTGAATTCGCCTTGCGCCGCGGTCGGAGTGATGGACGGCGACGTCGGCGCCGCGCCCACGCTGGTGAAGCGCCATGCGCAGCGCGTCTAACACCAGGTCGGTGCGCATGTGCGTCGCGAGTTGCCAGCCGACGACCTTGCGGCTAAACGCGTCGATGACGAAGGCGAAGAAGATCACCCCCTGCCACGAGCGCAAGTAGGAGAGGTCGGCGACCCAGAGGCGGTCAGGGCCCGCCGCGGCGAGGTCGCGCTCGACGAGGTCAGGGCGCCTGCGGGCCCCAGGATCTGCCTTGGTGGTCCGCCATGGCTTGCCGCGGCGCTTGGCGCCCTGGATCCCGGCCGTGCGGATCAGCCGCTGCACCCGCCCGCGCCCGACCCGCTCGCCGGCGCGCAGCAGGGCCTTCCAGATGCGCCGGTAGCCGTAGGCCGAGTAGTTGCGCTCGTGGGTCTCGCGGATCTGCTCGAGCAGCCGCTCGTCCTCGACCTGACGCCTTGATCTGTGGCCCTTGCGCCGCTCGTAGTAGGCGGACGCCGACACGCCCAGGGTCTCGCAGATGGGCTCGACCCCGAAGCGCTCGCGGCGGCTTTCGATGTAAGCGCTCACTTCGGTCGGTCCGGGTCGAGCTCCTTGGCGAAAAAAACGCTCGCCGACTTGAGGATCTCGTTGGCGCGGCGCAGCTCGTAGTTCTCGCGGCGCAGCTCGCGGATCTCCTCGCGCTCTTTGCTGGTCAGCGAATCGCTGCGTTTGCCCGCGTCGGCCTCGGCCCGGCGCACGCGCTTGCGCAGCGCCTCCGGGTGGATTCCCAGGTCGCGGGCGACCTGGGCGATCGGGCGCTCGGACTCAAAGACGAGCCGAACGCCGCGATCGAGCAGCTCCTCGGGGTACTTGCGTGGTCTTGGCATCGGGTCGGAGACTTGCCTTCCTCCAGGACAGAATCCTGGGTTCGGGGTCTCCGTGAAACCCGGCCTGGCTCAGTCCCCGGACTTCTATGTCGTGGGGTGCCGACCCCTTAACTGCACGGAGCGGGCAGAGCCCGCTCCATATGGCCTAGGGGACCCGCTCCTTCATGGCAGCAGGCGGCGCCGACACCTGCAGCGAGCGTACGAGTTATCCCCGGAGGGCTGGCGCGGGCCAGGTAAATCGTCGAGGCGTCGAGAGCGCCGAGCGGGAGGACTCCGCCGCGGGCCGGTCGCGACGGACGCTTCGTCGAACTACCCCCGTACCTCCGCGCGAAGCAGTAGCTGCGGCTCTTCGAGGTGACTCGCGACTCGGCCGACCTAGCCTCAGCCTCATATGACGACGCCGCGAAACTGCGATAGCCATGTGCCCACCTCCAGTGCGGCCGCCGTGGACCAAGCTCGTCAAGCCGGCCTCGACAGCGGTCTGCCCACTACCAGCGAATGTCTCGGCGATCCCGGCCCACGCGATCTGCGCCCGCATCGGCGGCAGCCGTCAGAGACGGATGCGGCCGAGAGCGTCGCACTCGCCGTGCCGCGCAGCTGGACCGCCACCGCTTCATCCGGCCCCATGCCGAGGGGGGCGGGCGACCATCACGAAGGCGAAGGTGGCGGAGGTCGCCTGCCTCCGCATCAGTCCAGCGAGTTGTGCCGACCGCCGCGATCTGACGCTCACACCTCTCCCCCGCGAGGAGGCACGCCCGGCGTGAGCTTGCGCGCGGATTCGCCGATCCAAGGGCAGCAGCTCGCCGTCGAGCGGCGCCAGGACATCGGCCACGTAGCTCTCGACGAGCGCGACCGGTCTCCGCCTGGGTCACGTCGGCCGGCCGCCAGGCCACGTCCCAACCTGAACACCAGAATTTGCATACAATAAGGGGATGAGCCAACGCGACGCGTTCCATCCGACCACGGCGGACAGCGGTCAGTCACTTACCTCGACCGAATTCCGAGGCCTCATGGGCGAATGGAGCACGGGCGTAACGGTCGTCACAAGTCAGGGTGAGCATGGACCGAGTGGGTTCACGGCCAACGCCATCACGTCGGTCTCGCTCACGCCGCCTCTGCTGCTGATCTGTTTCGACCTCTCCGTTCGGACGTTGGAGGCCGTACGCAGATCTGGCCGGTGCTGTCTGAACTTTCTCGCCGCCGATCAGGTAGATCTATCGACGCGGTTCGCCGGGAAGGACGCGCCCGCGGCGAAGTTTGCCGAATGTCGATATGAAATGAAGCTCGGCGTCCCGGTACTCGCTGGCGTTGTCGCGTATCTGATCTGTCAAGCCGGGCAGGAGATTGCCATCGGCGACCACGTGGTTCACGTCGCGCGGCCGTTGCGAGGCGGACGCTCGCAGAACCGAGAGCCCTTAGTCTTTTTCCGGAGTGGTTATCGGCAACTCGTCGGAGGGGGCTTGGATTGACTGTTGGACGCTGGCAAACAGCCGGTGCAGACGGGGACATGCGGATCCATTGGGCAACACTCAGTGAGGCCGACATCTCGGTCGCACGGGACGACGGGGCCCTGGTAATCGTTCCCCTGGGTGCGGTCGAACAGCATGGCGCCCACCTTCCGGTCAATACGGACATCGCAATCGCTGCTGCGGTTGCTGATGAGGTGGCCCGGCGCCTCGGAAACAGCCTGGTGACACCCCCAATCCATTGGGGCTACAGCTCGAGCCATATGGGATTCACCGGCACGATCTCGCTACGGCCCGGGACACTTCAGGCGCTCCTCGAGGACATCTGCGGCAGCCTCGTCACGCACGGCTTCGAGAAGGTGACGATCCTATCGAGCCATGGCACCAATCGACCGATCGCACAGATCTTCGTGCGAGAGTTCCACGCCGCCACCGGTAAGACGGTTTCGTATGTCCATTACACGGATTTCGGGAAGCAGGCGTTCAATGAGCTGCGCAAGTCTGAGAAGGGCGGCGAGATGCACGCGGGCGAATTCGAGACCGCATTGCAGATGTTCCTGAATCCAGAACTGGTGGATCTAAGCGTCGGACACACCGAGTATGTCCATCCGGAGAGGCACTTCGGGATTGCCAGCGCGTCGCGCGATATCACCGAGGCGGGACGGATCTCGTTCGGTTACGACATCAAGTCCATCTTCCCGACAGGAGTGATGGGGGATCCCATGCCGGCGACGCCCGAACTCGGCGCCGCCCTCTTCGAACGAATCGTCGAAGGCATCGTCCAGGTACTCGGCGAGTACCGGGCCGCACCCTGATCTGGGTCCAGTCCACGGCTCACGAGGCTCAATCAAAACCCCGATTTCCGGATATGCCTCCGCGCCTCGCAACCGTGAGGACTTCCGACAGGCTGGGGATGCTCATGTCCCGGCGTCGCCGCGAACCGCGATCGGTCTTTCGGTCAGCCCAGGTGGGATTGGCACGTTCATACAATCCGTACCTTGCAGAATGTTGTCTCAAACTCGGATTGCACCATGATGAAACGTCCCGGTCTGACAGGGCACTGTTTGCCCCTGAGCGAGGATTCTTCGGCTGTCCAGGCCGAAGGTCGAACTCAGCACAGTTCACCTGACGGTGCAGCCCGATGGCCGCGCGCTCACCGTAGGAGTCACGGCGCACGGAGGGGGACTGCTTTCGCATCGGGCACCGCGCTGCTCAGCCAGGTCGCCGGCAAGAGCGGACTCAACGCGGGCGCTCTCGCGAGCTTGGGGCGTTAGGAGGATCTAGTGTGGGGGCTCCGCCGACTAACGTCAAGCACAGGAGCCTCCGCAATCGCGCTCGGTTCACGACGGGCTGGAATTCTTGAGGATCACCTTCGTGGGGCACGCGTACCCGGTGGCCAGCCGCAGCGGCTTGGGAGGTCTATCGACAGCAAGCGGCAGGGGGCCTCGGGCGACGCGGATCGTATACAACGCTACACTTCAGGGGACGGTGGCAAGCACGAAGCAAATGACGGTCGCCGAGGCCCCTCTGAACGCGAGCGCACATGCTGCGGAGACCATTCGCGCAGCAATTCTGGACGGCACCTTTGAGCAGGGAATGCGCCTCAAGGAGGAGAAGCTTTCGCGGGACCTCGGCATCAGCCGGACCCCGATCCGCGAAGCCCTCAGGACCCTTCAAGCGGAGGGGCTACTGGACATTTTACCCAACCACGGGGCTACCGTTCGAACGTACGAGGCCGAAGATCTCGCGGATCTCCATGAGCTACGCGCGGTTCTTGAGGGTTTTGCGGCGAAGCGAGCGGCCAGCCGAATCACCGAGGCCCAGCTGACGCGGCTGCAGGACGTTTGTAAGCGATTCCACGAACTGTGCGACACCGACGATGTCGACAGCCTGGTGGAGGCGAATTCGACGTTTCACGGTTTGGTCATCGAGGCTGCCGGTACCCGCGGACTGTCTGACGTCGTCCGCTCGCTATACGAACCACGCATGGTCTCCCGGCTGTTTCACCATTCTCCCCGGCAGCGCCGCATGTCGGATATGTATCACCGCGAGGTCGCGGCGGCAATCTCCGAGAGAGATCCAGAGCGAGCCGGGACGCTGATGAGCGAGCACAACCATCAGGTCGGAGACTATCTGCTTCAGACAGGCTTCATGGTTTCCGACCGAGAGCTGAAGGAAGATGAGCCAGCGTAAACGGGCACAGTCGTCTGATGGCAGTCGCCAGTCGTCTGATGGCAGTCGCGGAGCGGAGTATGATGGTACCGTTCTGGCTAGGGGCTTGGGCTTCACTGAGGGCCCAGCAGTGCTACCTGACGGTCGGGTGCTCTTCGCCTCGCTCTCAGGAACCTTGTACGAGGTCAATGGCGACGGAGTACAACCTATTGCCGAGACCGGTTTCGGGCCGACCGGCACGGCCGTCGATGCCGGGGGCGAGGTCTTCGTCGCGGGGATGTCTGGAGTCCACGGAACTCCGGATGAGATTCCGGGAGGCGTGTATCGATGGTCAGCTGACGATCTTGGCCCAGTCGTTACGGAGTCTGTCACTGCGCCCAATGACATCTGTTTCGGACCGGATGGCCGTCTCTATTTCACCGACCCGGGCGACGATCCGGCCGCCCTGTTTGATGCGCCGATCCCGGGATGGGTGTGTGCCTACGATCTTGAATCTAGGGAGTTGACGGTCCTCGATCGGACCGGCTTCTATCCAAACGGGATCGCCTTCGATGCGTCGGGCGAGCGGCTCTATGTGTCGGAGTCGTACTCGAAGCGAGTTGTGGAGTACCGCTTGACAGCGGGCGCACTGTCGGATAAGCGGGTCGTCGTCGAGCTCGAGGCTACGCCCGACGGGATGGCGGTTGACGTCGACGGCCATATCTGGCAATGCGTCAACCCGCTGGATGCCATCTTGGTCGTCGATCCCAACCAGGCCGCGATCATCGATCGCTTCGCGACGGGCGAGGGCTCATATCCCAGTAATTGCTGCTTTGGTGGCGACGATCGCTCGCTTCTGTACGTCACCGCGGCCGGCGAGGGCGCCATCAAGGTCTTTCATGCTGGCGTGCGGGGCTTGGCGCTGTGCCCTGAGCGGGACGCAGACGGGAATGCCGCCTAGCTAAGAGGGTACGGATGCTGCGGTTGCAGGGCGTGCAGGCAGAGTGCCTGTTCGACCAGGTTCTGCCGGAGGAGGTGCGCGAGCTCCCCGAGGATCTCGCCCGGCTCGACGTGATCCTCAGCGACGCGGAGCTCGTGCGGCCGAGGGCTGGGGAGCTCGGCGCTTCGCCATAGGCGCCCGACGATCCCGATCGCCCCCTACGTCCACTTGATGGAAACACCGCTCGGTCTGGGGCTACGAGACGCTGGTCAGGGAGGTATCCGACTCACTTCACATGCGCCGCTTCTGCCTGATCCCGCTCCACCGCCGGGACCCCGACGAGTCGACGGTGTGCAACCTGACCGGGCGCCTGGGCCCCGCTGCGGTCGTTGAGCCGCCCGGGCGGTGATCTCAAAGGCAGTTCGCGAGCGGCGCTCTTGCGCTCGGGCGGCACGGGATCGACTCAACATAGTCGAGGCCGACGTCCGCTATCCCTCCGACGCGGTGCTCTGCCTACAGGGCTCACGATTGCTGGCGCGTGCGGGCCGTCGGCTCGCCGGCAGGATCGGCGAGCGCGCCAAACAGCGTCCGTGACTGCTCGCGGACGATGCGCACCGGTGCGCCAGATCTCGCGCCCTGGCGAGCAGAACCGGCACGGCACGCGACGACGCGATCGCCCTCAACGCCGAGGCGGACCAGCCCTGCCCGCGCGGCTCGCGAGGCGAGGCGCCTGGCAACCGAGGCGCGGGCCAACGCCCGCGCGGACGACTTCTCGCCGCCGCGGCGCTGGAGGAGCTCCCGGGGCGGGCGCGGGGGATCGCCGAACAGACGGCCCAGCGCCTGCGTGGCGAGAGATCGCCGATCGGATCGCCTCGCTGGCAGACCCCGACGCGCGGCCGATTTCACAAGGGCAAGGCGGGCAAGCCGAACGAGTTCCGCTACGTGGCGCAGGTCTGCGAGGTCAGCGCCAGCACCAAGCCGGGGCGCGCGTGGCTTCGCCCCGCCGCCCCCGCGGCCGGCAACTCGGGCGAGAACACCCTGCTGCCCGGACATCGTCCGGTCACCGGGCGTGGGTTCGACTCGGGTCGAGCAATTGCCCAGCTTCCGGGATCGGTATCGAAAGTGAGAGGGCGCGGAGTAGCGCCCACACTGTCGCTGTTGCTGCGGATACCGTTGGGAGCCCGGACGCGTCCTCGACCGCCTGGATGATTGGCAGGGAAGGCATTTGGACACATGCCGATATTACGAGCGCGTCGGCCCCTGCCAGGTCCAGTCGGCGCCAATGCGTGCAAAGGTCGGCCGGATCCAGGCGAGCGACTTGTTGGTTATTGGGGACATCCAGGCTAACGGTGTCACAGACCGTGAAGCCCTCGTGCTCCAGATAATTGGCAACAAGTTCCGTCAGCTTTCGCGTGTAAGGCGTCACAAGGCCGATCCGCGACGCCCCGAGCGAATGAAGGCCCTCAATGAGCGCGCCCGCTGACGAAAGCACGGGAGCGATACAGCCAACGCCCCGCAATGTCTCGTAGATCTCACGCTCCGCCTCGCGGTGATAGCCCGGACCCTGCGCCATGAGCGCCACCAAGCAAGCGCTTACGACGACATCTGGCTGAGCGTCCGCGACCTCAACCGTCGCTCGCATGCTCTCGGCGTTCATTGCGGAAAGCTCGCCGCGTGTCACTTGCCTCATGCGCGCGCGAGCAGCGTGAAAACTCAAGGCCCCATCTCCACGTCCGTATCGCAGGATCGCGGGGACCTCGGTCTCAATCGTCACGTTGGAGCTCGGCACGATGAGACCTACGCGCCGCGGGAGAGTATGTCCCGCGGAAGCCCCCTCCGCTGTACGGCCGCTGAGTGTCACGAACACGACTCCATACGCAGTGTCCCCTCCTCAACGAGAAGGTCCCCATCCAGCGTCACGGTGCAGCCACGGAGAGCCAGGTCCAGGTGCGCCTCGACGATGCGGCCGGTCCAGCGGTTCGGGCCCGTAGAAGCGAGAAAGTTGCCCCGGTAGCAGCGCGCGTCCATGCCGATCGTCTCACCCTTGTCGTGGAACGCCGTCGCGCTCCACTGAGCCCTTGGATGGACTCCGATCCCAATGTGGGACATTGCGAACACCTCCGGCTCGTCCCAGCTACTGAGATAGCCGGCGATCTGCCTGGCTTCGAGCCCGCCTTGCACTTCCTTGATGTACCCATTCGTCACGGAGATGACGACTGGCTCAGCCACATACGTCTTCTGATGACAGAGAATGTCACCTGTGTCCAGCACCAGCGTTCCGTTCACCCCGCGGTCGCGTGGGTAATGAGCGACTAACGCGCTCGGCCAGTGATCCCAACGTCCCGGCTGGTCGGCAAACCCGTACTGGACCCCGATCGGGGTATCACCGAACTCATAGGTGAGATCTGTCCCCGCCGGCGAGGTGATCTGAGCCTGGCGACCGCCGACCAGGCGCAAGGCAACGGCCTCCACGTCGTGCTTCAGTTCCTGCGACGGAAACATCCGCTCCAGAGCGTCGGGGGGTTCGACGATCGTCAGGATCCGCGTCCCGCTGCGCGTTAGTTCAGGTCGCAGGTCGACGTGAAGGATGGTCTCGGGAATTAGATCGACGACGAAGTCGCATCGAATCAAGGCCTCCCGAATCGCATCGAGTCGCTGCGATGGGTGCATTAGGGCTGGGACCGAAGCCACTATTCCGCGCACGTTCGTGTGCACACTCCAACCACGGGCAGGCACTCGCACCTCGAACACGGCGGCGCCAAGCACCGTTGCGGCTCCGGTGGAAGCGGTGATGTATTCGGGGCGCGTCGCGGGCTCGCTCAGGACCGCCACCACCTCACCGTCGTGCACGCGGCACAGCTCGAACTCTCGCTTGAAGAGGTCGATCAGTTCGGCTGCTTTGTCCATCGGATCGCGGGCAGGGTGACGTCGGGGGACGCGGGCCTATGAGGCCGCGCAGCCCCTTACGAAGCCGCGAAGCCGTTCGGTAGGTACGGGACGAGGACATCCGTTCCCTCATGCACCGGTACGTCGAACAGAGACGATGACCGAAGGCAGCGGTCAGCGAATTCAGCACCACCCTCCACCGCGGTGACGGTTAGATCGAGGGCTCGGTCGCTGTGTACGAGCGCGAGGGCGCCGAAGCGCGACACCAGTGGTCCGTGCCACCATTCGGGCGGATTGCCGATATAACTCCCGCTCGACACTATCCCCCGCTCGACGGTCATCCAGTCTCCGCTTAGAAAGATGAGCTCCTCCCAGACCGAATGCTTATGCTTGTTAGGCGCCACGTAACCGGGGGCCCAGTGCGTCAGGCGCAAGAATCCGTTGACACCTCCCTGAACCGGCCCGTCGAGCACGTCGTCCGGGCGAAGGCTCTTGAACCGCCGACCATCCGGTAGGCCCGTCAGGCGCCCACTGTTCCACGGCTGGTCCCAAACGCTCGTGACGCGGAGATCCGGAGAGGGTGATGGCTGAAGCTGCGAGGACGACCACACGAATGCTGTTGCGCCTACACCAGACCGTATGTCGATGCCTTCCGCGCCGGGAGGCAGGTACACATATCCGCCGCTGCCGACCGCGTCGCCTTCCACCACGAGCTCTCCGGTCAGGACGAAGAATTCGAACACGCCCGCGGGAGGCCGGTGGTCCAGTTGCCATCCAGTCGGCAGCTGCACCAGAGCCGTGAACGCGTCGCTCGCCTCATCCTGACTCAGCAGGCGATGCTCGGTCGATCCCAGGCCGGCCAGCGATTGGCCGTTGCTCCGCTCGAGTGCTCGAACGTCGAAGAACTGAGGCGTTCTTCGCGAAGTGTGATCGGCGGTCGCGTCAACTCTGCCGGTCATGGTGCTGACGTCCGCGCGGTTGGAGTATCCGCGAGCAATGGGCTGTGAAGGAGGGGAGGAACAGTCACGGGGTTGTTTGTCATGAAATGGAGCCTACCAGATTGTATGCAATGGCGCCCGGAGGCGCTAATCCGGATCCCTAAGGCTGGCGGTCGAGTATCCGATAGGCGCGCCTGGCGACCGGCGCGTCGACCACTTGGCCCCCAACTGACACGACACCACGGCCTTGCCTTGTTGCCGTCTCGTAAGCGCATTTGACGCGGATTGCCCAATCGATCTCCTCGGCGGAGGGCCTGAAGGCCTCGGAGACCACCGGAATCTGCTTGGGGTGCACGCACGCCTTGCCGCCGAATCCCAATCCTCGTGCTCGGGTTGCCTCTGCCAGCAGTTGCTCGGTGTCGGCGAGGTTCATGCAGGGTCCGTCCAGCGGCGGCGAAAGCCCAGCCGCCGCAGAAACGAGGGCGATCTGGCTGCGGGCGTACAGAAAATCCCCAGCCGGATCGGCCCCGAGCTCTGCTGCGAAGTCGACTGGGCCGAACATGATGCGCGCAACGCCCCCGACTCCCGCAGTACGCGGGGCCGCGAGCACACCCGCGGCGGTCTCGATCAAGGCGATTATCGGACGGCCCAACCGAGCAGCGGCCCGGACAGCGGGCGGATCCGCTTTGGGCACCATCACAGCGTCGACGGGGAGATTCGCCAGAGCCTCAATATCCAGCCGGCCCGCCTCAGAGTCGACGGCGTTGATCCGGACTACCGCCGTGACCCTGGCAGCGGCACCGCGCAGGCGGGCTTTCAGCTGAGCCCGCGCGTCTGCCTTCGCGTCGCCACTGACCGCATCCTCGAGGTCGACGATGACGGCGTCCGCGCCCGCCGACCAGGCGCGGGCGCACCGGTGCGCATCGTCCGCGGGCACGAAGAGCGCCGTACGGATCCTAGAAAGCGCTGATACACGGAATGGTTGGGTGAGCATTGGTAGTCACTGGCGCAGTACCCGCTAGGCAGGCCTGTTTCCAGATTCCCCTTTCAATCCGTGCGTGCGGTTTTCCCGCACACGGCTTACCGATGATCTTCCTGGCGTGGCAACGCAACCGCATGCCAGCGAACGACGCCGCGACGCCCGTGGGGAGTCGCCCCATCGGGTCCATCCGTCGCCTAGCAGCCGCTGCTGCGGTCGCTTGGCCACCGCCCATAGCCCGCCTTGGGGTTCTCGCGCAGCGCCGGTGCGAGGGGCGCCGGGCGCCATTTGACTCGCGACGGCCTCGCCGGGCGTTTGCCCGGCGGGGTGATTGGACCGGATCGTAGGTCCGGTCATGACCTTGCGCTTACCTTCTTCGCTTGCCTGATCAAAGTGAGGGTCCTTCGCTCCCGACGCGTTGTTGTGCACGTCGATCGTCACTACTACGACCCCCTCGGACTCCCGCTGCCCTCCGTCCCGTTTCACCATCGGCTTATCGGTCCGGTCTTTGCTGATTGAGGCTGGACAGACGGGTCTCCCACGTTCCGGCATCGGCCCTGCGCGCGTGCAACTCCCTCTACCCCGGGGGACCCGCCGTGCAAACCGCAACGTGACTGGCGGACGTGGCCTTCGCCGTGACATGAGCGGCTCGGCTCCTCCGTTGTAAATCTGACGAGGCTGCAGTCGCAGCCCGCGCGCTTGCTCCCTCCGAAGAGGCTCTTGACGCCCCGCTCGGCCGCGGGGGTCTCCCCCCGGGGCTGGGGCCTGCTACCCGGCGCTGCGGCGCTTACCGGGACGGGACTTGCACCCGTTGGTCGGTGCCAGCTTTCGTGGCGCAACAAGGAACTGATTGTATACAAGCGGTCCGAAGCTCGGAACCGCAAACGCATGATCGCGCCCCGTGGGTAGCTCCGCCATGCACTTGACTGCAACCGCTATCGCCGAAGCCGTTAGACGCGACGACATCGATCCCGTTGAACTCGTCACGACGACGCTTGGACGCCTCGCAGACGACGACCTTGGCACGGTGATCACGTTGATGGATTCCCAAGCCCTCTCTCGAGCCGGGACGGCCGGCACCGGCCCGTTGGCGGGGGTTCCGATCCTCATCAAGGACATCTTTGACACCGCGGCGACGACGACGACCTACGGATCGCGCCTGTTCAAGCGAAACGTCCCGACTCGGACGGCCGCCGCGGTGCAAAGACTCGAGGCGGC
>WHSP01000143.1 GCA_009380025.1 Gemmatimonas sp.
ATTTCGGAGCCGCCATGCGGAGGCCTGCCGCCGGCCACGGGAAGACTCGATCTCGGGCAGCCGCTCGACGATAGCTTCCGCCAGGGGGTGTAGTAGCGTCCCGGTCAACGCAGGAACTTCCTGACCGCTTGCGCCACGAGACGACTGAGAAGATCCACATATGCAACAGTGAGGTCCGCCGTGTTATCAAGCGCGAGGCGAGTCAGCAGGTCACTCGCCTTCGCCGCCTCCAGCAGGTGGAGTTGGGCGACGAGCGCCTCGTTCTCGGTCCCGTCATAGTCCCGAGTCACTACGCCATCGACGAAACGGTCGAGCAGCGTTGCATCGGCGATGGCTCCGAGCAGGGTGAGCATCTCGCTCCGATTCGCCTCTTTTCGCTCTCCGCCATACGTCGGGTGGCCTACCCTGGACTCCCACTCTTCGATGATCCGTTGGGCAGTCGCGATTACGTGTTCGCGGTCACCTTCCACTGCGGACGGGGCCATGCTGTCCCGCACCCGGTCCTCCAGATATGGCAACGCCGCTCCTACACCGGCCTGCAGCAGTACGTCTATGAACCGCTGCTTCGGCCAGATCACTACCGCAGCGCAGTGGTACGACCGCCGACAACGCCGGCGCATCCATTTGGGAAAGGCAACCGAGGGGCTGCGGCACAGCCAAAGGCCCGGCACAGCCGAGAAATGCGGCACAGCCGAGAGGCAGCCACGCCGAGATCGGCAGGAGGAGTGAGGTGGTGACGCGCACGACACCCTCGGGTGCAGCCGTCCAGTTCGGTGCCACGGGGACCCTCGTGGTCGGCCTCGCTCTGTCCGTGCTCGCGGGATGCGGCACGGACGAGCGGGCCGCCGGGCCGGTGGTGCTGGACTATTACGCCCCACCCGACGTCTCGGGGGCCTACCAACAGGTGGCGGACGACTGCAGCACACAATCGGGCGGCCGATACCGGATCAATTACATCAGGCTTCCCACCGCCGCCGACGGCCAACGTCAGCAGTTGGTCCGTCGGCTTGCGGCGCGCGACGAGTCGATGGATATCCTGGGGATCGATATCACCTGGACGGCGGAGTTCGCGGAGGCCGGCTGGATCAAGCCGTGGCCCGGCGAGCTGGCTGCGCAGGTCGCCGAGGGTACGCTGGGATCTGCAATGGAAACGGGCATCTGGGAGGGCCGACTCTTCGCGGCGCCGTTCGTCACCAACGTGCAGCTCCTGTGGTATCGCTCGGACCTCGTGCCCGAGCCACCGGAGACGTGGGACGAGATGATCGACATGGCCGAGCGCCTGGCGCGGGAGGGCAAGCCACACTACGTCGAGATCCAGGGCGCGCAGTACGAAGGGGTCACGGTGTGGTTCAACACGCTGGTCGCGAGCGCGGGCGGTTCGATACTCAACGACGACTCCAGCGCCCCGTCGCTCGGCCAGCCGGCTCTGAGGGCGCTCGAGATCATGAAGCGCCTGGCGACGTCGCCTGCGGCCGATCCGTCGCTCTCGAACCAGATGGAGGACCAGAACCGGCTTGCGATGGAGGCCGGACGGGCGGCGTTCGAGCTCAACTGGCCATACGTGTGGGCGTCGATGCAGGCAAACGAACCGACGGCCGACGGAGTCGACCTCTCGGAAGGCTTCCGATGGGCACCGTACCCGGCCGTGGACCCGGATCTGCCGGCACACGTCACCACCGGGGGGCTGGACCTCGCCGTGAGCAACTACACGCGGCACGCGGCACTGGCCTTCGACGCGGCGCTGTGTATGCGGAACCACCGCAGTCAGCACATCGCCGCGGTACGAGGTGGGTTTTCGCCCACCCTCGAGGAGTTCTACCTGAACCCGGACGAGGAGTTCGCCCGGCAGTTTCCTTTCTACGAGGCAATCTACGCCCAACTGCAGAACGCGACGAACCGGCCGAAAACGCCGGCGTACCAGAGCGTATCGATCGTGATCTCCCACAATGTGTCGCCGCCGGACGAGATCGAGCCGAGGTCCACGCTGAGGAAGATGGAAGAGCAGATCAGAGACGCGCTTGCCTCGCGGGGGCTGGTCCCGTGAGCCCCGGCCCGGAGGTGCGCGACGTGACTCGGGACGCGGCGTCAGCCGGCGCGCCACCCAGCAGTCCCGACGTCACCGAGGGATCCACGGATCCCCTCCAGCGGCGCAGATCCGACGCAGCCCGAGCCGAACGCAGGCTCGGGTGGGCGTTGTGTGCTCCCGCAGTCATCGTGATGCTCGCGGTCACGGCGTACCCGATCGGCTATGCGGTGTACTTGTCCCTGCGGCGCTCCGACTTGCGCTTTCCGGACGCCGCGAGGTTCATCGGTCTCGACAACTATGTAACCGTGTTGACGTCGGCCTATTGGTGGGACGCGCTCGCCGTGACTGCCCTGATCACGATCGCTTCGGTGGCGATCGAGCTGGTGCTCGGCATGACCCTGGCGTTGGTGATGCACCGCACGATCTGGGGCCGGGGCACGGTGAGGACCGCGATCCTGGTGCCCTACGGCCTCGTGACCGTGGTGGCAGCGTTCAGTTGGGAGTACGCCTGGACGCCCGACATCGGCTACCTCGCGGCTCTGCTGCCGGCCGGGAGCGCACCGCTGACCGAAACCTGGCAAGCGATCGGCCTCATCATTCTCGCCGAAGTCTGGAAAACGACGCCGTTCATGGCGCTATTGCTGCTCGCCGGACTCGCGCTCGTGCCCGAGGAGTTGCTCCAAGCCGCCAAGATCGACGGCGCTTCGGCCTGGAAGCGATTCACGAAGGTCACGCTCCCGCTGATGATGCCCGCTGTCCTGGTCGCGCTGCTCTTCCGCACGCTCGATGCGTTCCGCGTCTTCGACAGCATCTACATCATGACCGGCGGCAGCCAGGGGACCGGCTCGGTGTCGATCCTCGGCTACAACAACCTCTTCACCGCACTGAACCTCGGCGTCGGTTCAGCGATCTCGGTGCTCGTCTTCATCTGCGCGGCGATCATCGCCTTCTCCTTCATCAAGCTCTTCGGCACCGCTGCACCCGGGAGCGCGCTCGATGGCGGGAACTGATGGCGATTTCATCGCGACAGAAAGCAGGGTGGAGTGCCCTCAACGTGCTCGTCATCCTGTGGGCGCTGTTCCCGGTCTGGTGGATCGTCGCACTCTCGTTCAAGGCGCCGGCGGACATCGGCACGGACGGCGGCAGCCCGTGGCCGACGGACTGGACGCTCCAGAACTATGCCGCCATCTTCACGACCACGGATTTCATCCGCGCCCTGGTCAACTCGATCGGCATCGCCGCCATCGCCACCGCCATCGCGGTCGTCCTGGCCACGATGGCCGCGTACGCGATCACCCGGCTGCGGTTCCCGGGTAAGAGAGCGTTGATCGGGCTGTCGCTGCTCATCGCGATGTTCCCGCAGATCTCGCTGGTCAGCCCACTGTTCGACATCGAACGCGGAATCGGCATCTTCGACACGTGGATCGGCCTGATCGTGCCTTACACGACCTTCTCTTTGCCGCTGGCGATCTACATCCTGTCCGCCTTCTTCCGCGAAATTCCGTGGGAGCTCGAGAAAGCCGCGAAGATGGACGGCGCGACGCCGTTCCAGGCGTTCCGCAGGGTGATCGCGCCGTTGGCGGCTCCCGCCATCGTCACGACCGCGATCCTGGTTTTCATCTTCTGCTGGAACGACTTCTTGTTCGCGATCTCGCTCACGTCGACTCCACGTGCACGGACGGCACCCGCTGCGATCGCGTTCTTCACCGGCAGCTCACAATTCGAGCAGCCCATCGGTTCTATTGCGGCCGCAGCCGTGGTCATCACGATCCCGATCGTGATCTTCGTCCTGTTCTTCCAACGTCGAATCATCTCCGGGCTGACGTCCGGCGCAGTGAAGGGATAAAGAAGCGATCCATGGCCGAACTCGTTCTCGACGGCGTAACCAAGCGTTACCCCGATGGCGCCCTCGCAGTGTATCGGATGAACCTGGAAGTCGGCGACGGCGAGTTCGTCATCCTCGTCGGCCCGTCCGGGTGCGGCAAGACGACCACGTTGAACATGATCGCAGGGCTCGAGGACATCACCGACGGTGAGCTGAGGATCGACGGAGAGGTCGTCAACGATAAGGCGCCCAAGGACCGCGACATCGCGATGGTGTTCCAGAACTACGCGCTCTATCCGCATCTGACAGTCCGGGACAACCTGGCCTTCCCGCTGACGCTCGCCAAGGCCAGCCCGGACGTGATACGCGAGAAGGTCGAGGGCGCCGCGAGAGTACTCGAGCTGACCGAACACCTCGAACGCAAGCCGTCGCAGCTTTCGGGTGGGCAACGGCAGCGGGTGGCGATGGGCCGGGCCATCGTCCGAGACCCCAAGGCGTTTCTGATGGACGAGCCGCTGTCCAACCTCGACGCCAAGCTCCGGATGCAGATGCGGACCCAGCTCTCGAGGATCCAGAAACGGCTCGACGCGACGACCGTATACGTGACACACGACCAGACGGAGGCCATGACCCTCGGCGACCGGGTCGTGGTGATGCGCGCGGGGCACGTGCAGCAGATCGGCACACCGAGGGAGCTCTACGACTCACCGACGAATTTCTTCGTTGCCGGATTCATCGGCTCCCCCGCGATGAACTTTCTGCCGGCCACCATCGAGACAGACCGGTTGCGGACGCCCATTGGGGATGTCCGGTTGACCGATGCCCAGCGGAGCGCGCTTGAATCGCGCGACGTCGGCCGGGAGGTCGTTGCCGGGCTGCGCCCCGAAGCGTTCGAGGACGCCGCCCTCGTCGACGCCTCTCGCGCGCCCGGGGGCACGTTCACCGCCACCGTCGACATCCTGGAATCGACCGGGCCGGACGTCCACGCGTACCTCGAACTCGAGGACGCGCGTGGCGGCCAAGCGCTGCTCGAGGCGCAGGGGGCAGAGCACGACGGGAACGCGGCAGACTTCCGTAGCCGCAACCAGGTCGTGGTCCGACTCGACCCCGAAACCCAGGCCCGGGAGGGGCACCCGCTGAAAGTCTGGTTCGACCCCCGGAAGCTTTACATCTTCGACCCGCGAAGCACCGAGAACCTGGTTGCCTGACTGGGATCCTCGGGCCCGACCCATGGCGTCGGTCCCTGATTTCAGAGCCCTCGTCGCCTGAGCGGCGACATACTCAACACCGACGGAGAACCTCAGCCGCGCCGAGCTCCCGTGGGTATGGTTGCGGCCGCTCAGGACGAAGCGATGGTCAGTGGTTCGGCGAGATGAGCTGGAGAGGGTATGGCGATCGGCAGATCGACGAGACGGCGCTTGGGGCGTTCACGCGCTGAACCGTGACCAGCCGGTTCCCGTTTGGCTACAGATCCCGGCCACCATCGGATCCGAGTGAGTGTCGCGTTCCGGGCCGAGGGGAGGGCCACCCGGTGCGCAGGGTTTTCCTCATCGTCCACCTCTTCCCGGGTCGGGACGTAAATCTGTCCCCGTCTTGCGAGGGGCATCGCGCACAACCATCGAAGGATGGAGCGGCGCACCCTCACCGGAACGCCGAGATCGGAGGCTCTCACCCGGCGGGATCGCTCCAGGTTCCCGGCTAGCCAGTCGAAACCGCGGTCGAACGGGTTTTCCGGCGCAGTGGCTCGCAGGCTGCATCTCTAGGTCCCCTTGCCCGGACGTACACGTACATATTTATTGACGTATACGGAGGATGCCACATGAAAACCAAACTGACCGTAACGGTCGATCGAGAAATCCTGCCCCGAGCAAAGGAGGCAGCGCAGGCCCGCGGGAAATCGCTCTCGCAACTCGTTGAGGATATGTTACGCGAACTGGCTGCCGAGCGAACCGAGTCATTTTCGGAGCGTTGGCGTGGGAAGTTTCGACGTACGGATAGAAAGGGCGATCCGCTCTACCAGGCACTGGCAGAGAAATACCTTGAGGAATGAGGATTTTCCTGGACACTGACGTGCTTCTGGACGTCGCCCTTGATCGCGAACCCCACGCTGCCTCTGCATCTGCGCTACTGGACTTACTCGAGAGAAGAGTCGGTACTGGCCACATCGCCTGGCATACGATCTCGAACGTCTTCTACCTCATAGCGAAGGACAAAACGAAAGAGCGAGCCAAGTTGTTTATTGGTGAGTTGCTTCGCTTCGTCCAGATCGCGCCGGTAAGCACGGAGTTGCTCCAACGTGCCTTGAAGCTGCCCGTCTCGGACTTCGAAGATGCCATGCAGGTCGTCTGCGCGGAGGCATGTGACGCAGACGTGATCGCGACGCGAAATGTCATGGATTACAGGCGCTCTCCCATTCGACCGATGACTCCCGCGAAGCTGCTCGGCCAGCTACGGGATTCGGATTGAGGATCTCCAAGGGTCAAGCTAGAGCCATGCATTTTCCGGGCTTCGGTCGTACTGCGAGCGCTTCTGCCACCCCATGGACGACCCGCAAGAGGAAGCACGGTCCGAGATGACGGCGGGATCGAGCTGGCCCTGACTCATCTGGCCCCGTGTCTGAGGATCAGCTTGCGACGTTCCCGCTCGAACGGCAAACAGCAGGGAGGGTCGCGTCTGACTCTCGTGGAGAGAGATCCTTGCCTATCGTGTACCCACCAATTACCCATATGACATATATACCGACTGTTCCGCGCACTTGATCAACGGAAACCGACGCATGGGTAATGGCGGACACGACACACTCAGCAATTTAGAGTATCACGTGCTTCTCGCGCTCGCGGGCGGCGCGCTTTACGGCTATGCGCTGAAGGAGGCGGTGGTAGAGGAATCGGGCGGCGCACTGACGCCGCGGGCCGGATCGCTGTATCGGGTGCTGGCGAGGATGATGAGTCGCGGCTACGTCGAGGAGGTCGACCGTCAGCGTGATGAGCCGCATCCCGGCCTCGAGCGGCGGTACTACGACCTCAGGCCGCGAGGCCGGCAGGCGCTCGAGGTCGAGACGGGGAGGCTGCGCAGCGCCACTGCACTGGCGGAACAACGGCTCGGACTGGCGTAGTCCGACTCATGAGAGCGCTGCTGGCGGTGCTACCGCTGGCGTTCCCGCGCGCGTTTCGGGCCGACTTCGCGCCGGGGATGTTCGAGGTGATGTTCGCCGACTATGACCAGGCACGAGCGCGCGGCCGCGGCCCCGCGCTGTGGTGTTTGGTCTCGACTGTAGGCGACATGCTGGCCGCGGGGTTTCGCGAGCGTCTGAGCCCGAATTGGATCGAACCGAACGCACGACCCCGAGCAAGGAGGTGGCAAGTGAACGTCATGCTGGAAACCTTCGCGAGGGACTTCAAGCACGCCGCCCGAGGTTTGGCGCGCGCACCGGTGTTCACCGTCGTGACGGTCGCGACACTCGCGCTCGCGATTGGCGCGAGCGCAGCCATCTTCAGTGTGGTCGAGGCCGTGCTGCTCGAGCCGCTGCCGTTCCCGAACGCCGACCGTCTGGTCCACATCGGGGGGATCGCTCCCGGGTCGGAGCTGCCCGACGAATTCGGCCTACCCGACGAGTTGTACTTCGAATACGCCGAGCGCGTGGCCGCGCTCGAGGACATCGGGCTGTACGGCACGGGCTCGTCGACAACGCGAGCGGAGGGACGGACCGAACAGCTCTTCCTGACCCAGGCGACGCCCTCGCTCTTCACAACGCTCGGCACACAGCCGGTGCTCGGGCGATTACCGACGGAGGAAGACGACAACCGGGTCGTCGTCCTCAGCCACTGGCTCTGGGAGACCTGGTTCGGCTCGGATCCGGCGGTGGTCGGCAGGAGCTACTATTTCGCGCGTGAGACGCGCACCGTGATCGGTGTCATGGGACCCGAATTTCGCTTCCCGGACGAACGGGTCGCCTTCTGGGTTCCGCTCGTGGTCAATGCTGCGGAGGTCTCGGCGGGCGGGTTCGGGGCGAACGCGGTTGCGCGTGTTGCGCCGGGAACGGATCCCGCGGGGCTGGAAGCACAGCTGCAGCCACTGGCGCGACAGGTCCAGGAGCGACTGGGCGGGCCTGTGCACCTTACGCGCGGATCATGGAGCGCCACAGTCCCGTGGTGAGGGCCCTCCGCGAGCAACTGGTCGGCCAGGTCGCGACGGCGCTGTGGATCCTGCTGGGCACGGTCGGGATCGTGTTCCTGATCGCCTGTGCCAATGTAGCCAACCTGTTCACGGTCCGGGCGGAGAGCCGGCGGCGGGACCTCGCCGTGCGCCGCGCGCTGGGTGCTGGACGTATCGGCCTGGTGCGCTCGCAGATGGCAGAGGCACTGATCCTCGCGGCAGCGGGCGGCGCTGCCGGAGCGCTCATCGCATGGGCCGGCGTCCCGCTCCTCGTCCGTGCGGCCCCGGACGCCGTGGGCGGCGGCTTTGGGAGCGCGCCCATTCCCGGACTGGCCACCGCGGGGCTCGACCTCACTGCGCTGGGCTTCACGGCCGGCGTATCGGTCGTGGCGGCATGTATGTTCGGCCTCATGCCCGCCATCCGCTTCTCCGGCGCCGGATTGTTGGACAGCCTCCGGCATACGGGACGGGGCGTCGTGGGCCGCCGCGGACTCGCGCGCGACGCCCTGGTCGTGGTGCAGACCGCGTCGGCCCTCGTGCTCCTGGTCGGATCGACTCTACTCGTGCGCAGCTTCTGGCAGCTCGCCAGTGTCGATCCCGGATACGACACGGAGGACATCTTCACCTTCCAGATTGCACCCGACCGCGAGGATCTGAACGATCGAGCCTCGATCTCACAGTTCCAGTACGCCTTCATGGATCGCCTGGCGGCGCTTCCCGAGGTCGAGTCTGTTGGCTTTGTCACCACTCTCCCGCTGGACGAGGGCGCGGGCGACGCGTTCATCACGACCCCCCGGATCGAGGCCAGCGGAGCGGAGGCGCCTCGCCTTCGCGTTGCGGGAGCCGGCGGCGCGTACTTCCAGACGATGGGCATCGACCTCGTCGGTGGTCGATTCTTCGAGCGCATCGAGGAGCAGCAGGGCATCTCCAACGTGATCATCAGCCGCTCCGCCGCCGATCGGTTGTTCCCCGGCGAGGATCCCCTCGACCAACAGATCCGGCCCGTGGGCGACGACGACGAGTGGTACACCGTTATCGGTGTCGTCGAAGACGTCATGCTCGACGACTTCCGCACCGAATCCGCGGACCCGATGGTGTACCTGCCGGGGGTGTCCCTGTCGCCGGCGTACGTCGTTAAGTCGCCCCGCGCCAACCAGCTCGCCCCTGAGGTTCGCGCCCTCATCCGCGAGGTTATCCCAGAGTCGCCCATGTACAGGGTATTCACCATGGACCGCCTCGCCGCGAACACTATGGCCAGCCTCTCGTTTACCATGCTCATGCTGGGCATCGCGGCGGGTCTGGCGCTGATCCTCGGCGCCGTCGGCATCTACGGCGTGCTCTCCTACGTCGTCACTCAGCGGACGCGTGAGATCGCGGTTCGCATGGCGCTGGGTGCAAAGGCGGCGGGCCTCCGGCGCATGGTCGTTCTCCAGGGGGGTCGGGTCGCGCTCGTCGGTGTCGCGATCGGCATATTGATCGCCTTCGGTGTCACCCGCTTCCTCGAGAGCCTGCTTTTCGGCGTCCAGGCGATCGACGTGTCCACTTTCGTGGCGATGCCCAGCGTGATGCTGGCCGTCGCGCTGCTGGCGAGCTACGTCCCGGCCCGGCGCGCGTCTGCGGTGGATCCGATGTGGTCACTTCGAACAGACTAGAGGCAGGTGGCGCCAGCCGAGGCACTCCAAGCGACGCGTGGCGAACCGTGCCACTCGTCCGGCCGGTCGTAGGTGGCATGCGGCCACTTATTCCGGGTCGAAGAAGGTCGTCATCCCCGCGAAGGCGGGGATCCAGTCAGCTGGATTCCGCGAGAATGACTACAGGGGGAGAACCACGAATACGTCGTGATACCTCGGAGACGGTGTACAAAGTTGGGAGGCTGCCTTACGCTCGCCTCCGCCACGCTCCTGCTGATCGAGCCGGCTACCTTGGCCTCCCAGGTGCCGGTGGTGGTCGAAGGAAGGGTCGAGGATGCCGAGTCGCGGAATCCAGTCGAGGGCGCACGAATCTTCTCCGCTGATTCCTCCACCGTCGTGCTGACGGACTCGCTCGGCGCCTTCACACTCCGGCTCTCGGCCTCCGACAGCCTCAGCCTCCATGTGGAGCGGATCGGCTACCTCGGACAACGCTTCGACCTTCCGCAGGAATCGCTTTCTCGGATTTCCGTCCTCCTCCTCGAACCCGCCGCCGTCGCGCTCCAAGGAGTGACCGTCGTGGCCGAGCAGGCCATTGAAGTCCTCCAACAAAACCTCAAAAACAGGCGGAACGCATATCCGCACGCTATGCGAGCCTTCGATCGAGAGTGGTTGGACCGATTCGCTCCGATCGGCAGTGTGTTGGACCTGGTCCGCCAGAGGATCCCCAGGATGCTCCCGTGCGATTCGGACCCGGCGCAGATGTGTCTGCCTGGACGTGCACCGACCTTCCAGAACCCGTTCCCGACCCGCAACCTTACCGTCTGCATCGACGGACGGAAGTCGATCGCCCCCATCCCGGAGTTGGACATCCTCCCGATCGATGACGTCGCACTGGTCGAGTTGTATGGGCGCGACGGCGTGAAGGTGTACACGGCGGATTGGATCCTCATCAGCGCGCGGACGGGTCGCACGACAGTGATGCCCGATAACTTTTTCGGGCTGCAGTGCTGACCCACACCACGGGCCTGTTTATACCAGAGCTTCCACCCGTGAACGAGTCACGTCACGCTCAGGAGAATGGATCATCTCGAGACAGCCTCTGGAGGACCTTGGGTCGCAGGCGAGCTAGCCGCTTCCGATAGCCGAGACGTATCCCCGATCCAAGCCTCCCCCGGCCGGGGATGGGCCAGAGGGACCGGCGTGAGATCCTATCTCTTGCTCGGTCTTGCCTTTGGAGTCGCCGTACTCCTCGTGCCCCAACCGCTCCCGGCACAGGCGGGTGAGACCGTCGAAGGTCGCGTCCATGAGGCCGATACCGACCTGGGCATCCAGAACGCGGTCGTGGAGCTCGAGGGGTACGGCTCGACGCTCAGCGATGCCGATGGCGAATTCCGGTTCGAAGGCGTTCTCGCGGGAGGCTACACGCTCCGAGTTTTGGCGTTCGGGTATGCTCCCGACAGTCGGTTCATCGTCGTCACCGGCCCGACCGTCCTGGAAATCCCTCTCGAAGTCTCGCCTTTGCCGTTGGACTCCGTAGTTGTTGATATGCGCAGGATCGACTTCGAGGGGAGGGTCCGCGATCCGGGTGAGGACTACTACCTCGTCGGCGCGAATGTGCTGACGAACCAGGGAACGCAGACCGAGAGCGATACTCACGGGCGGTTCCGGGTCGATGCCTACGAGGAAGCCCCTTTGCAGGTGAGCGTCCGTGCCTTCGGCTACCTCCCCCTCGATACGGTGGTCACTCCGGACGAGGACGGCCGCTACGTCTTCGACCTCCGGGAGGACTCCCTGGTCGAGAAGATGGTTGCAGTGCAGGTCGAGCGGCTTGAACGCCGAGCAGCACCCCGCTTCGCTGCGGGGTTCAGG
>WHSP01000144.1 GCA_009380025.1 Gemmatimonas sp.
TCACCCTTGACAGACCACCTCAGATGCCCGCGAAGGCGGGGATCCAGCCGGCTGGATTCAGGCTGGATTCCCGCTTTCGCGGGAATGACGACTGGGGGGAGAACCCACGAATACCTTGCCATAATTCAGACATGTTGTACTGGGTACTTCTTGCCATTGATACAGTGACGCGCCCTCAAGGACGTCGCCCGGGGAAAGAAGATCCGCCATCGACCCGGCCATCGCAACACCGAAACGGTTACCGTAGGTCGCGACGCCCGAACCATCCCATTCCGAGCGGCTGGGAGCGCGAAGCCAGAAGGTTGCGTCTTTCAGGGGGATGACGATCTATTGCACGGCTGTGAAAGCACTGGCCCGTTGACCCGGCGGCCCATTGGCTTCCTGGGAATCCTGCCGTCCTTCTCCGCTGAACACTCCCGCCTCGTTCCGCGACCTTTGCGATGATCGTCAAAAAGCTTGAACGCAATTGGAAGCGCGCCTGTTTCAAGGCGATCTTCGCCTATCTCCATCTCAGAGCCGGAGCGCCGGTTCCACCCGACTGGTCCGAGGGGCGCCGAAAGGTGCTTTTCATGCGCCCGGACGGCATCGGCGACGCGATGGTCTCCACACCCTTGCTCCGCGGCATTACCGCGATCTCTCCCGACCTCCGATTGCACGCCATCGGTTCACCCGCGAACGCCCCTTTCCTCCGCCGTCTGGACTACCTCGAGCGGGTGTACGTGTTCGACAAACGGGATCGAGGGGCCATCGTGAGGCTCGGGGCGAGTCTGCATCGCGAGCGTTACGATGTGGTCATCGACCCGCGACTCAACGAGCGTTCGATGACGGGATTGATATTGATGCTTGCGGCCCGCGCGCCACTGAGGATGGGCGTCGCCGGCCGGGACGTCGATTCCGACCTCACCGTCTCCGTCCCTCCGGGGGAGGGGCACATTACCGAGACACTCGCCGGCTTTGCGGTGCCATTCGGGCTGGATCCAGCGGGAATCGACTGGCGACCCACCTTGCCACTGACGGAGCCGGAACGGGAGCGGGCCGACGGTTACTGGGCCAAGGTTTCCGGCACGACCGCTTCCCGTCGGCTGCTCATCAACATCTCGGCGGGCGAATCGCCGAGGAAGTGGCCCGAGGCGCGCTTCGTAGAAATCATCGACGCCGCTCGCAGTGCCCGACCCGATCTCGCCATCGCGATCGTCGGCGCGCCACCCGAATGGGAATCGGTGCGGGACGTTGCGAAGGCCACCGGTGGCTTCGCCGTTCCGACTCCCTCCCTCGGCGATCTGACCGCCATCGTTGCCACGTCAGATGTCGTGTTCACCCCGGATACCTGTGTGGTTCATATCGCGGCAGCCTTCGGACGACCGACGGTCGCGATGTACTTGAAGGGAACATCGCTTCGCTGGGGTGCCTTCGGCGTCGCAGGTGCCAACCTGGAGAGCGCGGACGGCACGCTGCTGAGTTTGCCGACGGAAAGCGTCCTCACGTCGCTGCTTCCGTTGCTCGAATCCCCCGCGACAGCGGATCGGTCCTGAGGAAATGGTAGTGGGCGAGAGGCCGCGACCGGTCCCATGCCTGTGCCTGGTGGGGGGACCAAAGTACTCCGAGCCGGAAATAGAACGACGTATTCCTAAGGTTCGCGAGCTTCGCGAGACAATCGCGGTCGACTCCGCGCCCGACGGCCACCCGAGTGCGATTTGACCGCTTATTTGGTTCGTCCCTTGCACCTTCTGGCGTGGAACGTTGGCCCGAGCATAGACCTGCCGTCTTCCCAAGGTGAGCGTCAATCTCCCCGCGAGTTGACACTTCCCCGCAGGTTCCGGTATTTTCGATGATTCGATTCCGTTCCCATCCGTGGTAGTAACTCTTGGCCGTTTCTCCCCCTAGGGAGGCACGATTCACCGATGTTCAAAGATCTCAGAGCTCGCGTCCTTCTGATCGTCGCACTCGCCCTCGTGAGCGTGTGGGTGCTGTACGATCGAGGGATCACCCTCGGTCTCGATCTCCAGGGCGGCACACACCTGGCCCTCGAAGTCCGTGACGAAGCGAACGCCCTCACGGCGGAACAGCGCGAAGACGCGATCGATCGTGCGTTGCGAGTCATCCGGACTCGCGTGGACGAGCTCGGCGTGGCCGAGCCCGGGATCCAGAAGTCGGGGCGTGACCGCATCGTGGTGGAGCTGCCGGGTGCGACCCGCGAGGAGCAGCAGCGAGCCAAGGATGTGATTTCGCGGAGCGCCTTCCTGCAGTTCCAGATCGTTCAGCCGGCGACCGAGCTGACTTCTGTTCTCCCTCGCATCGATCGGGCTGTTGCGGCCGTTGCCGATGAGCTCGAGGTGGCGCCAACCGCCTCCGACACGACGGTGGAGGGAGAAGCCGGTGCACCCGGTCTCGGGCTCTTCGAGACCGTCGATAGCGCTGCCGTCGATAGTGCCGCCGTCGATAGTGCCGCCGTCGATAGTGCCGCCGTCGATAGTGCCGCTGTCGATAGTGCCGCCTTTGATAGCGCTGCCGTCGATTCGGTCGGTGCCGTCGCGACCGCGGACTCGGTGCCGCCGGATACGGCGGCTGGCGCGGAAGGCGAGCAGCTGTTCAGCGCTCGCCTGGCTCCTGGTGGCGCGGGCGGTGAGGGTGTCTTCCTGGTATTGAACGAGGACGTGCCGTTCCTGGAGAGCGCGTTGGCAAGGCCGGAAGTCCAGCAGACGATGCCGCGGGGCGTCGAACTGCGTTGGGGCCTCGATTCGGATTCGGAGACCACCGGGGTGCGGTCCCTCTATCTTCTGGACGAGGAGCCGCTGATCACCGGCGAGTACCTCACCGATGCGCAGGCGCAGCGGGACCTTCAGCTGGGTCAGCCGATCGTCCTCTTCGAGTTCAATCGGCGGGGCGGACGCATCTTCGAGCGAGGTACAGGCGCCAACGTCGGCAACCTGATGGCGATCGTGCTGGACGAGCAGGTCTTCAGCGCGCCGATCATTCAGTCGCAGATTGGGACTCGGGGTCAGATCGAGATGGCGGGGAGCGGGATCGAAGCGGCGAGCGATCTCGCGCTCGTGCTTCGCGCCGGGGCGTTGCCGGCGCCGATCGACATCGTGGAGGAGCGGAGCGTGGGGCCGTCTCTGGGTCAGGATTCGATCGATAGCGGACAGCTGGCGGGGATCATCGGTCTCGCCCTGGTCGTCGTCATCATGATCGGCTACTACCGGGTTTCCGGCGCGATGGCCGTCGTGGCCCTCGCGCTCTACGTCCTTTTCGTCATGGCCGGGCTGGCGGGCATCAACGCGGCACTCACGCTTCCCGGGATCGCTGGTTTGATCCTGTCGATCGGTATGGCGGTCGATGCGAACGTGTTGATCTTCGAGCGGATACGCGAGGAGCTGGCAGTCGGTCGCAGTCCGCGAATCGCGGTCAACGAGGGGTTCGCGAATGCACTCTCGGCCATCGTAGACGCGCAGCTCACGACGCTGCTCACCGCCTTCGTGCTCTTCGAGTTCGGGACCGGGGCGGTTCGCGGTTTTGCGGTCACTCTGGCCATCGGTATCGTCGCGTCGATGTTCTCCGCGATCTTCGTCACGCGTACCTTCTTCATGCTCTACCTCGAGCGTCGAGTGGCGACCGACGGCGTGAGCATCTGATCCCGGATTGGTTGCAGGTATGCGCATCTTCGCTAACGCGGACTATCCGTTCCTGAGCTGGCGCCGGAGGGCCTACATCGTGTCGGGCCTGCTCCTGCTGCTCGGCCTGGGGGCCATGGTCGTCAACTATTCCTCCCTCGGTGCCTGGCTGAACTACGGCGTCGACTTTTCGGGCGGCACGCTCGTGCAGGTGGACTTCGATGAGCCCGTTCAGGTCGAGGAGATCCGGGCCGTGAATCCGGGGTGGGAGATCACCCGGTTCGGGGAGGCGTCGGAGTATGAGTTCCTCATCCGAGTGCCGACCTTCGAGGCCCAGCTCGACGCGGATCCGACCGCTGGAGTCGCCACCGGTCTGGCCGGTTCGTTTGGCCAGGACGCTTTCGAGGTGATCCGTATGGAGGCGGTGAGCGGTCGGGTGGGGGATGAGCTGCAGCAGCGCGCGCTCCTGGCGATCCTGATTTCCTTCGTGCTAACTCTCGTCTACCTGGCGTTCCGCTTCGAGTGGCGCTTCGGCGTAGCGGCGATCATCGCAACGGCGCACGACATCTTGATCACGCTAGGCTTCATCGCCTTGTTCCGCATGGAGATCTCGGTTGCGACGGTGGCGGCATTCCTCACCATCGTGGGCTATTCGCTGAACGACACGATCGTCGTATTCGACCGTGTCCGCGAGAACCTGGCGAACCGCAAACGCGGGGTAGGATACGCCGAAATCATCGATCGCTCCATCAATGAGACGCTTCCGCGGACCGTGCTGACTTCCGGCACGACGCTCGCCACTCTAACGGCCCTCTATCTCTTTGGCGGCGCCGTGATCCGGGACTTCGCACTCGTGTTGATCCTGGGTATCGCGATCGGTACGTTCTCCTCCATATTCGTCGCTTCTCCGGCGCTCGCAGCCATCGAAAGCAAGTGGCCGCGAAAGCCCAAGCGGTCGGTGGGGGGAACCGGCACTTCCCGTAGACGACAGCCGGCGGGCGTCTGAGCCGGATTCGCCGGTCGGAATCAGGGCCGCCGCGATCGCGTCGTGGCGGCCTACTTGTTTGGTTACCAGTTGCCGGCGACCATCGGTACCGGGAGCTATTGGGCGAGAAACGGCGATCGCGTCCGCAACCGATCCCCTGCGAGCGCGGGCGTTCTCGCCCGCAGGTGGTCGGGAGTGGGCACTCGACGATGCACGGACGCCCCCGGGCGAAACAGGGAATCGGGTCCTTGTGCGTCTACTGCCTTTTGTGGCTAAACCGAAGGAAGCATGTATTTCGTCGATTCGCATGCGCACCTGACAGATTCGCGTTTCTCTCCGGACGTCAGCGACGTCGTGGCGCGGGCAAGGGAGTCGAGCATCGAGTGGATCGTGACGATCGCCTCCGACCTCTCGGATAGCGAGCGAACCATCGAGGCGGCGGAGCGATTCGAAGAAGTCTACGCCACGGTGGGCGTTCACCCTCACGAGGCGGAAAGCGTTCGACCCGAGACGTTCGGGCGCCTGCGGAAGCTCGCGGGGCATCCACGCGTTGTTGCCATTGGCGAGACGGGTCTCGATTACCACTACGACAACTCCCCCCGCGCCGAGCAGTGCGATTCTTTCCGCCGCCACCTCGAGCTTGCCGCCGAGCTGGGGATGCCGGTGGTCGTGCACTCCCGTGAAGCGGACGACGACCTTCGCGAGCTGATCGAAGGAGTTGGCTGGGAGCGGGGGATCCTTCACTGCTTCAGTAGCGGGCCGAAATTGCTCGATTCCGCGTTGGCGCTGGGATGGTCGATCTCGTTCGCGGGGATGATCACCTTCCCGAAGTGGGACGGTGCCGACCTCCTACGCAGCGTGCCAGCGGATCGGCTTCTGGTCGAGACGGACAGCCCCTATCTCACGCCGGTGCCGCACCGCGGAAGGCGAAACGAGCCGGCCTTCGTCGCCCTCGTCGCTGAGCGGGCAGCCGAGCTTCGCGGGGACGACCCCGCCGACCTCGCTCGTTCGACGACCGAGAATGCACGCCGGATCTACGGCGTCGCGGCAGCCAGGTAGGCACCCCCGCAGGCGCTACTCCTCCTGCCTCCGACCCTCATGCCACGCCGAATCCGGATCCTCCCTGACCACCTGGCGAACCAGATCGCCGCTGGCGAGGTCGTCGAGCGTCCTTCCTCCGTCGTGAAGGAGCTGGTTGAGAACGCGCTCGATGCGAGTGCCACCCGTGTAACGATCGGGGTGAAGAACGGCGGGAAGACGGAGCTACGCGTCGCCGACGACGGAGTTGGCATGGGGAGGGAGGACGCCCTGATGTCGTTGGATCGCCACGCGACGAGTAAGATCGAGAGGACCGGGGATCTGGCCGGAGTGCGAACTCTCGGCTTCCGCGGCGAAGCGCTGCCCTCGATCGCTTCGGTGTCGAGGATGGTGATCGAGACGGCGGAGCGTGACGGTGACGGGTGCCGCCTGCTTGTGAAGGCTGGTCAGTTGACGAGCGTTGAGTCGTACTCGCGGCGAGTCGGGACGACGGTGCACGTCCGGAGCCTCTTCTTCAATACGCCGGCTCGCGCAAAGTTCCTTCGTTCGACGGCCGCTGAAACCCGAGCCGTCAGCGAAGTCGTAACGATTTTGGCGCTGGCCCATCCGGAGGTCGGGTTCACGCTGGAATCCAACGATCGGGTCCTTCTCGACACCCCGCCGGTCACGAACCTCCAGACCCGGGTCGACGACCTCTGGGGCGCTGATTCGGGCCTGGAACTGATCCCCATCGCCTCGCGGTCTTCGCTCGTCACCATCACCGGGCTGATTGAGAGACCCCACGCGGCGACACGCGGTGGCCGCCGCGCCTACCTGTTCGTGAATGGCCGTCCCTTCTCGGATCGGTACCTGGTGCGGGCCGTGGATCGCGGATACCACACGACGATACCCCCCGGCGTCCGCCCTTCCTTTTTCCTCTACCTCGATGTCGTCGCCGGAGAAGTGGACGTGAACGTTCACCCGACGAAAGCGGAGGTTCGGTTCCGGCACCACGCCGGCGTTGAGGAGGCAGTCGAGAACGCGGTTCGCTCGGCGCTTCGTCCGCTGGAGAGCACGCCCTCGCTCGGCGCGCGAGCCCCCGGGGATCAACCCGGCGGGCCAGTCGCCTCGCGCCCCGAAGCGAACGGCAGCGGGCCTGGGGACCTGGGCAGGAGCGGCGGCGAAATGCTGCAATCGCCCGATCAGATGAGCCTCTTCGTGTCCGGCCGCGGCGTGCCCCTCGGGGAGGGCGAGGAAGGAGACTCCGACGACCTCCATCGTGAAATTGTTCGGCCCGTGATGTGGCAGGTTCACAATACGTACATCTTCGCGGAAACGAGACAGGGGTTGGTGATCGTCGATCAGCACGCGGCCCACGAGCGTGTGCTGTACGAAGAACTGACGCGCGCCTGGGACCGACCCGACGGCAGAGCCTCGCAACGCCTCCTCTTCCCACTTACCCTGCGACTAACCCGGAACGAGCTGGACACGATCGAACAGCTCCAGTCTCTCTTTACTCGGGTCGGGTTCGAGCTGGAGGAGTTCGGAGGGCGATCGATTATCGTCCACTCGGTACCGAACCCACACCCGTACTTCGACGCCGAGCGCTGCCTCCGCGAGATGATCCGGGAGCTCACCGTTGGCTCCGAGCTGGTGGATTCGGCCCGCAACCAACATCAACGCCTCGCCCTGTCGTTCGCCTGCAAGGGTGCGATCAAAGCTGGGCAGCCACTCGCCGAACGGGAGATCGCCGAACTTTTCGACCAATTGTTCGCTACCGAGCTCCCCTTCCACGACGTTCATGGCCGACCTACCGTCGTCCAACTCTCTCTGAACGAGCTCCACAACCGCTTCCGCAGGACCGGATGACCAGCTTGACGCTGGTGGCGATCGTGGGCCCGACCGCGTCCGGAAAGACGGCGCTTTCGATTCAGGTGGCACAACGGTTGAACGGGGAGATCATCTCGATGGATTCGAGACAGGTCTACCGTGGTATGGACGTCGGCACAGCCAAGGCGACCCTTGAGCAGCGGTCCGCTGTTCCTCACTACGGGTTGGATCTGGCCGATCCGAACGAACGCTTCAGTGCTGGCAGGTTTGCCCGTTTCGCTCGGCGATGCATCGACGAGATTCGCCGCCGCGGCCACACCCCCATCCTCGTCGGCGGGACCGGCTTCTTCCTCCGCTCCCTCACCCACCCGATCTTCGACGAGCCGCCGCTCGACCCCGAGCGGAGAGCCAGACTCGCCAATTGGCTCTCCAATCTGCCGGAGGAGGAGCTCCGCCGCTGGTTGATGGCGCTCGATCCACAACTCGGATCCCGACTTCGGACCTGGGGCGGTCGCCAGCGCCTCCTCCGTGGCGTCGAGCTGCCCCTGCTCACCGGGCATCCTCTCTCCTGGTGGCATGCCAACGCACCGCCCACGGCCGAGCCGCTTCGGCCTCTGGTCATCGTTCTCGACCTCCCGCGGCCGCGCCTCTACCGGGTGATCGACGACCGGGTATCCGACATGGCCCGTCAGGGACTTCTGGAGGAAGTAGACGGCCTCCTGGCAAACGGCTACGATGAACGCTCCCCGGCGATGAATGCGACGGGCTACATCGAGCTGCTCCCATACTTGCGTGGTGAGCTCCCTCTCGAGGAAGCGCTCCATCGGGTTCGCCGGAATACGCGCGCGTACGCACGGCGACAGCTCACCTGGCTCCGCCATCAGCTCCCCGAGGGTGCCATCTGGCTCGACGCCACTCGCCCCCTCGCGGAACTGACGGACGAGGTCGTCCGAATCGTCCAAGCAGGTCTTATAGCTGAGAGCTGAGAGCCTGATGATGAAGATCGGTATCACCTGCTACCCGACGTACGGCGGTTCCGGCGCCATCGCCACCGAGCTGGGAATGGAGCTGGCCAAGCGGGGGCATGAAGTGCACTTCATCACCTACGCCCATCCCTTCCGCCTCCCTCACTTCCTGGAGAGAGTCTACTTTCACGAGGTCGAGGTGGTGCACTATCCGCTCTTCGACCACTCGCCGTACCCGCTTGCGCTTGCCGCGATGATGCACGAGGTGGCCCAGCGGGAACAGCTCGATATCCTGCACGTGCACTACGCGATCCCGCATGCGACGTCGGCCTGGATCGCCAAGGAAATGCTCGGCGCGACCCAGCAGATCAAGATTATCACGACGCTTCACGGTACGGACATCACCCTGGTCGGTCAGGAGAAATCGTTCGAGGGGATCACGAGGTTCTCGATCGCTCGCTCCGACGGACTCACGGCTGTTTCCGAGTTTCTCAAGCGAGAGACGATCCGATACTTTGGCGTTCCCGAAGAGAGGATCCAGGTGATCCCGAATTTCGTGGACGTGGACACCTACCAGCGCAGCAACTACCCTTGCCACAAGAGCTTCCTTGCCGCAGGGGGAGAGAAGGTGGTGATGCACGTCTCGAATTTCAGATCCGTGAAGCGAGTTCGAGATGTCGTCCGGATCTTCGCGAGGATCCGAAAGGAGGTTCCCGCTCGGTTGGTGTTCGTGGGTGACGGCCCCGAGCGACCGGAAGCATCCGATGAAGCGGCGCGGCTGGATCTCAGTGACAGCGTGGTCTTCCTCGGAAAGCATAACTCCGTAGCGGAGCTGTTCGCCTGTGCCGATCTGTTCGTGTTGCCATCGGAGAGCGAGTCGTTCGGCCTCAGCGCGCTCGAAGCCATGGCTTCCGGGGTCCCGGTGGTCGCCACGAGAGTGGGCGGCCTGCCAGAGGTGGTGGAAGACGGGGTGGCTGGATACCTCGGGAGCGTTGGGGACGTCGAGGCGATGGCTGCTGCCGGGGTTCGAATCCTGAACGATCCTGAGGAGTGGTTACGATTCAGCGCGGCTGCCCGCCAGGCAGCCGAACTCTTCCGGGTGGAACGCGTGGTCCCGAGGTACGAACGATTCTACGAACAGATCCTGATGAATGATGACGAGGCGGCCGGCAACCGGCGACGGAGCCTGGGTGAGGCCGCTACATGACGTGGTGGGAAGCGCTCATCCTGGGCGTCGTTCAGGGCCTGACCGAGTTCTTCCCCGTTTCCAGCTCTGGCCATCTGGTGCTCGGCCAGGCCGTGTTGGGGCTTCAGGTCCCGGGGATCCTCTTCGACGTCGTCGTCCACGTAGCAACGCTCATCTCCGTTCTCGTCGTCTATCGTGAGAAGATCGCCCGACTGATGCGGGGATTGTTCGGCTCCGGCGAGGAGAGTAGCTGGGGCTATCTGCTCAAGCTCGTCGTCGCGACGGTCCCGGCTGCAATCGTCGGCTTCTCCTTTCAGAGCTACTTCGAGGCGCGCTTTGATGACCCCGTCTTCGCCGCTACGATGATCCTGGTGACCGGCTCGGTCGTCTGGAGCAGCCGGTGGGCGCTCGGCACCCGGCGAGCGGGATTCGCGGAGACGATCCCTCTCTTGATCGCAGCGGTGCTCTCCCTCTTGTCCGAGACCTTGGTGCCGTTCGTCGGCGTGCTGGCGATCGAAGCGATCGTTATGGTGGTCGCGAGGGCTACCGCACCACCCGGCACGACGGTGGGGGACCCAACCTGGGGTGGCGCCGCACTCATGGGAGTAGCTCAGGCGGTCGCCATCTTCCCGGGGATCAGCCGCTCTGGCAGCACGGTAGTCACCGGGCTGTGGCGTCGAATCGATCCGGTCGATGCGGCCGAGTTCTCTTTCTTGATGTCGATTCCGGCCATTCTGGGCGCCGCCGTCCTCCAGCTTCCCGAGGCGTTCGCCGCGGACGTTGGGGTTTCCAATGCCTCACTCCTGGTCGGCTTCGTCGCCGCGGCCATCAGTGGCGTCCTCGCGATCCGCTTCTTCGTCGCCCTGCTTCGGCGCCAGAACTTCCACGTCTTCGCCTACTACTGCTGGGCCGCGGCGGGACTCTACCTTCTGGTCGGTTCCGGATGAGCGGCTTACCCGACCTCCCTACGCTCGTTCAGCTCGCTCTCCAGGAGGATGTCGGCGCCGGCGACTGGACGACTCTCTGGACCGTACCGGAAACAGCCGTCGTTCAGGCCCGCATCGTCGCGAAGGGAAACGGGGTGATCGCGGGCACCGAAGCGGCAGCCGAGACGTTTCGCGCCGTCGATCCGAGCGTCCAGCTCGAGTTCAGTCGCCCCGATGGTGCAACGGTCTGCGATGGCGATATCGTGGCGACGCTCGAAGGCCCGGCCCGCTCGATCCTCACCTCCGAGCGCGTCGCGCTGAACTTCCTGCAACGACTGTCAGGAGTCGCGACGCTCACCCGGAAGTTCGTCGACGCTATCGCTGGAACTGGCGCCCGCATCCTCGATACGCGCAAGACGACGCCGTTGATGCGGGCGCTCGAGAAGCAAGCAGTGCTCGCTGCTGGTGGATCCAACCATCGGGTTGGACTGTTCGACATGGTGCTGGTGAAGGAGAATCACATCCGAGCTGCCGGGGGGATCTCCGCTGCGGTGGAAGCCGTTCGACGACAGAGCTCCGGGGACCTTGCCATCGAGGTCGAAACGTCGACGCTCGAGGAGGTTCGCGAAGTGCTCGGCGCGTCGGTCGACCGGGTTCTCTTCGACAACATGTCGATCCCGATGCTGCGTCAGGCGGTTTCGATGGTCCGGGACTCGGGTATCCAGATCGAGACCGAGGCCTCTGGAGGCATCGCGCTCTCCACTATACGAAGAGTCGCGGAGACGGGCGTCGATTTCATCTCGCTCGGCGCGCTGACGCACTCGCCCCCCGCGCTCGATCTGTCCCTCTTGGTGTCTGCAGGCTGAAAGGCCTTCGATAAATCGCGCAGCTCTGCGTTACGCTTCCTCGCCGCTCCC
>WHSP01000145.1 GCA_009380025.1 Gemmatimonas sp.
ATCTGACGGGCCACACTATACCCGGGCTTCATCGATGCCCACTCCGCCGTCGGGATGCCTGCCGAGCTGCCGGAGCAGGAGGAGGAGGACGACGAGGACGAGGAGGAGGACGACAGCCGCGGCGCGGTCTACTGGAACCCCCAGGTCCGCTCGTTCGTGGACGCGGCCGCCATCGTCTCCCCCGCGGATGAGCAGAGCGAGTCCCTCCGGTCGCAGGGCTTCACGACCGCGTTGGCCGTCCCACAGCTCGGGATGTTTCGTGGACAGGCTTCAGTGGTCAGCCTCGGCGATGGGCACGCGAGCGAGCGAGTGATTCGCTCCGGGATCGCTCACTCGGTGACGCTTTGGCGTGACAATGAGGTGAGCAATGGCTATCCGACCTCGGCGATGGGTGCCATCAGCTTGGTGCGCCAGACACTTCACGACGCCGACTGGTACGTCCGCGCCCACGAGGCGCACGAGCAGAATCCCAACCGCGTCCAGCGTCCCGAGAGCAACACGGCACTCGCGGCACTCGCTCCCGCGCTGCGTAGCGAGCAGCCGTTGCTTTTCGAGACGCGGAACGACGAGGAGCTCCTGCGGGCCCATCGGATCACAGAAGAGTTCCCGATCTCCATCTGGATTCGCGGGAGCGGCTACGAGTACCGGCTGCTGGACGTCATAAGCGAACTGACCGTCCCGCTGATCCTGCCGATCGAGTTTCCCGAAGCTCCCGAGCTGGAGAGTGCCGAGGACGGGTTGAGCTCGAGCCTGGCGGAGCTCCGACATTGGTATCTCGCACCAGAAAACCCCGCGCGCCTCGCCAGTGCCGGTGTCGAGTTCGCCCTGACTGCGGACCACGTGGCCATTCCGGGCGGCGGGGGGCCGGGGAACCAGGACGAGGACGACGAGGACGACGAGATCGACTACAGTTACTTCCTTCCGAATCTCCGGGTTGCCGTCGAGCGCGGCCTGCCGCGGGATGTAGCGATTTCCTCGCTGACGACCACCCCCGCCCGCCTCCTGGGGATCGAGCAGACCCACGGGAGCATCGAGGCGGGCAAGGCCGCTAATCTGGTCGTCGTCGCGGGTGATCTCTTCTCGGACGACGGGGCGGTTCGCGCGGTCTGGATCGAAGGGGACCATTTCGAGGTAGACCCAGCACCAGGTGTGGACCCGCGTGGCCGCTGGACCCTGGCCGGCTCGGGCGCGACCTCGATCAACGGTGTGCTGTCGCTGGAAGGCCCGCTGGACCGGCTGTCCGGGAGCTTCGCGATCGACGGACAAGGTGAGGTTCAACTCGGCTCTGCGGGACTCACCGACGAGGCGAGACGACTGAGCTTCTCATTCACTGGCGACGCACTCGGCCTCGACGGCATCACCCGATTCTCCGGAACGGTTGCCGGCGACGAGCTTTTCGGCTGGGGCGAGCTGCCAGACGGCGCTCGCATCAATTTCCGCGGCGAGAGGGTGGAGGCGTTCGCGGGTGCGGCTGAGGAAGCCGCCGGGGCCGCGCCGAGCTCGCTTCCCCGACTCGAGCTGAGGGACATCCGACCGGCGATCGATTACGGCCGGGAGAACGTTCCGGATCAGCCCGAGAACCTCCTGATCCAGAACGCGACGATCTGGACGATGGGCCCTCAGGGCGTCCTCGAGAGCGCCGATCTTCTGGTTCGCGAGGGGGTGATCGTCGCGGTGGGTACCGACCTCGAGGCACCGGGCGACGCGCAGGTGATCGACGCAACCGGAATGCACGTGACGCCGGGACTCATCGATCCGCACCTGCATTCGGGTGGCTTTGGTGGCATCAACGAGACGGGGAGCGCGATCGTCCCCGAGGTTCGCATCGGCGACATCCTGACGCTCGACAACATCTGGATGTATCGCCAGTTGGCCGGCGGTCTGACGACTGCGCACGTCCTGCACGGATCGGCGAACCCGATCGGCGGTCAGAACGCACTCATCAAGCTGCGATGGGGTCTGTTGCCCGAGGAGTTGAAGTTCGAAGGCGCCCCGCGAACCGTGAAGTTCGCACTGGGCGAGAACCCCGTTCGGCGCGAGGGTCGGTATCCTGACACCCGTATGGGGACGCAGCAGATCATCCGAGATCATTTCAAGGCTGCCCGCGAGTACGAGCGAACGTGGGCCGAGTGGGAGCGCACCGGCGAGGGCCTGCCGCCGCGACGAGACCTCCGGATGGAAGCGCTGGTCGACATCCTCAACGAAGACATCCTCGTACACTCGCACGCCTATCGGCAGGACGAGATCCTGATGCTGATGCGGCTCGCCGAGGAGTTCGATTTCCGCATCACGGCGTTCCAGCACAGCGTCGAGGCGTACAAGGTCGCACCCGATCTGGCCCGGCACGGCGCCGCTGCCACGGTCTGGAGCGATTGGGGTGGGTTCAAGATCGAGGCGTACGACAACACCACCTACAATGCGCGGATCCTGACCGAAGCGGGTGTGCTGACTTCGCTCCACTCGGACGATAGCCAGATCGCCACGCGGATGAACTGGGAGGCCGCCAAGATGTTGCGCGCCGGAATGGACGAGGTCGATGCCCTCGCGCTCGTCACCATCAACCCCGCGACGTTGCTGAAGGTTGACGATCGAATCGGTTCACTCGAGCCGGACAAGGAAGCGGACTTCGTGATCTGGAACGGTCACCCGCTGTCGGCGTTCACGGTCCCGCAGCAGACCTGGATCGACGGCACGCCGTATTACGATATCGACGAGGATCACCGGGTGCGCAAGGAGATCGAGCGCGAACGTGCCGCGATTCTCCAGGTGATCCTCGACGATTCCTCAAACGAGTCTTCAGAGAAAGAAGGGCAGCCATGAACGGCGGATACCGCTTCATTCGAATCGCGTTCGCGCGGACGATCGCCTCGGCCGCGACCTTGATGGTGTCCACGCTACCCTTCGGAGTCGGTCCGGTTGAAGCCCAGATCCCTGCGCCCCCGCAGGATCATCCGATCGCCCTCACGGGCGGGACGATTAACACCGTCACGAACGGCGTGATCCCGAACGGCACGATCGTCTTCGAGAACGGGATCATCACCGCAGTGGGCACAGATGTGGAGATCCCCTCCGATGCGGAGCGCGTCGACGTGTCAGGCCGCCACGTCTACCCCGGAATGGTCGACGGCAACAGTGCGATGGGATTGTTCGAGATCGGTGGCTTCGACGTGACCATCGACCTCGATGAGCTCGGGACGATCACCCCGAACGTGCGAGCCGAGGTCGCCGTGAATCCGGAGAGCCGCCACATTGGGGTGGCCCGGTCCCACGGCGTGCTGGTCACGGTCTCTTCCCCGCAGGGCGGTCTGATCTCGGGGCAGGCCGCGGCGATGATGCTGGACGGCTGGACGTGGGAAGAAATGACCCTCGAGTCCGGTGTAGGGATGATTGTCAACTGGCCGTCTCCCAACGAGGAGGAGGAGGGGGAGTATGTGTCCTCGATCCGGGAGCTTCGCGATGCGTTGACCTGGGCGGAGGAGGAGGATGTTCGCATCGTCATCCGCGGCGGCCGCGATGCGCCGTACGTGGCCGATCATCTGGCGGCCAAGGGAATTCCGGTCATGATCACCTCGGTGCTCACCTCGCCCTCCCGCCAGTGGGAGCCGTACGACTCCGAGTACATCTTGCCCGCGCAGCTCTTTGAGGCGGGCGTCAGGTTTGCCATCGTTGGCGGCTCGAACGTGGCTTACGAATATCGTCTACCGCACGAGGCGGGCACGGCCGTCGCCTTTGGTTTGCCCGAAGACGAGGCGCTCAAGGCCGTCACACTCTATCCGGCTGAGTTCCTTGGTTTCGATGATCGTGTCGGCTCACTCGAGGTCGGCAAGGATGCGACCCTTCTCATCACCACCGGGAGTCCGCTCGAGTACTCGACCCTTTTCGAGCAGGCCTACATCGAGGGCCGCGAGATCGACATGGTCGACCAGCAGCGTTACTTCTTCGAGAAATACATGGAGAGGCTTCGGCAGTCCAAGGCCGCGACCGACCCCGAGGATTCTTGACCAAGTTCCGATCCGGACGACCTTGACCTCGGCATGGCATCGGTGATCGCCCACTTGAAACGGGGTCGGCAGAAGCTGGCCCCGACGTCCTGTTCCGTGCTTCGCGCCGTGCTCGTTGCCGTCGCTACGCTCGCGTTCCTGACGGGATGCGCCGGTTTCGGCGCGGGACCCTCGCTGCCTGCACCGGAGCAGCCCGAGCTCGCCCGCCAGGTCGAGATTCGGCGGACGACCTTCGGCGTGCCGCAAATCCTGGCTAGCTCCCGGGGATATTCGAGTGCACCGAGTCGCTCGGCCTCCCTCGAGTGGGCGAAGAGCCACGTGACGTACGACGTGACGGCAGCTTCCGGCGGGAGGTGTGAGCGAAGGCGAAGCGTCTCAGTGAAGGGAATCAGCCGATCGTCGTGGCCGTGTATGAGGACGACCTTCTGGTCGACGCCGCGGAGGACGGCTTTAGGGTCGAGCCCGGGATGCCGGCGAAGAGTCGCCTCAAACAGCTTCACCGCCAGAGCGCGGCTTTCTTCGAGCGGTGCCTGGATGCCGTAAGGGGGAGCGAAGACATCCCAGATCTCCTGCTGTTCTCGGGGAAGCCGCGAACGTAGCCTCGACTTGACGGGATCGTAAACGGGATCAGCGGCGTAGGTCCCGAGCCGGCCGGCCTCCATGGCGAGCTCCCGCGCGGCTTCCTGGAGCTCGCGCATATGGGCGAATTGCGGCACATCGGTCAGATAGTTCCCGACGACGATCCACCGACCGTACGGATCGGGTTCGATGCGCCGGCAGTCGCCCTTCCACTCGTGCTCTCCCGTCGTCATAAAGTGGACCGTGCGGCCGAGGTCGCAGTAGCCGCCAAACGCGACGATCGCACGAACCGATCTCGCGATCTTAGGGCGTGTCGCGCTCATCAGCGCCTGCGTCGCTCCGAAGGAGAAGCCCACGAGGTTGAGGTTCGAACCGGCGACCTCGTCGCTCGAAGTGAGGTGGTTCGCTGCCGCCTCGATGGTGGCGTCGCCTACCGACGGGTCGAGCTCGAGCCGACGCCAGGCCGGGACCTCCGGGATCAGAACGGCCGCCCCTGTGCTAGCTAGCGCATACGCGAAGCGTTTCAGGGCCGGATGTTCGCGCCCAGGAACGGTGATCCCGTGCAGCACGATCCAGCCGGGAAGCGGACATCGTCCAGGTGGCCGGATATAAGAGGCCGGGACCTCGGCGTCGTCGACAATGAGCGTGACCCGCCGATCGTCGACGTGCGGGACCGAGTGGCCGACGAACGAACGCAGGAAGCGTAGGACACGCGGCATGCTCAGGCGGCCACTCCTGTCCCGACGACCTCGGCGATCGATTCGAACCCCCCGGCCTCCATTCTCGTGAGCAAACCGCGATTGATCTCCTGGACGATGCCCGGCCCGCGGTAGATGAAGCCGGTGTAGAGCTGTACGAGGCTTGCTCCCGCCTCGATCCGTTTCCAGACATCATCGGCCGTGAAGATCCCACCGACTCCCACGATCGGGATTCGGCCGTCGGTCATCCGATAGATCCGCGCCACCATCTCGAGCGCACGCGGCTTGAGCGGGGCGCCGCTGATGCCCCCCGGGCCGAGCCGTTCAACTGCGGTAGCCGGTGTCCCGAGGCCAGCCCGCGAGGTGGTCGAATTAACGGCGACGATTCCGGCGACTCCTTCCTCGATGGCGATCTCGACTGCTTGGTCCACCTGTTCGTCCATCAGATCGGGGGCAAGCTTGAGCAGAATCGGGGCCGGCGGACGTGCGAGTTCAGGCCGATTGCGCGTGCGGATGGCACGCAGCAGAGCCCGGAGCGGCTCGGCGTCCTGGAGCTCGCGCAGGCCCGGCGTGTTGGGGGAGCTCACGTTGATGACCAGATAGTGGGCGAATCGTTCCAGCAGCTCGAGGCTGCGGACATAGTCCTCAACGGCGTGCGCCAGCGGCGTCACCTTGCTCTTGCCGATATTGATGCCGAGCACCGTCTCGATCGGCGTTCCGTCCAGCCGATTGGCTGCGGCCTCGGCTCCGGGATTGTTGAAACCCATCCGGTTGAGGAGGGCCGCATCCTGCGGGAGTCGGAAGAGCCGCGGACGTGGATTCCCCGGTTGTGCGTGGGCCGTGAGCGTTCCGATCTCGACGAAACCGAAGCCGAGGGCGCCGAGCGAATTGAACGACCCACCCCCTTTGTCGAAGCCGGCCGCTAGGCCCACTGGATTCGGGAAGTCGATCCCCCAGAGCCTAGACACGAGGCGCGGGTCCGATACCGTGCTGCTCTTTCGAAGCACGCGACGGACCCATCCCGGGAGTTTCCCGAGAATACCGATAGTGAGCTCGTGTGCGCGTTCCGGTGGCAGGCGAAAGAGGGCAGAGCGTACGACTGGGTAGAGTGTCGGCACAGGTCTTGTCGTGAACGATCTTGCGCGGTGAGCGGAAGCGCCGAAAAGCTACGCCGCCGGTCGGAGCAGGAGCAACCCTCGCCGGAAGAGTGCGCTTGACGCCGTTTGGCGGCGAAGCATACTCTCCAAGAACTGCTTCGTTCGTTCCTCCGGAGTGGACCGTTCGCTGGCCGTGACTCCGCCGGCTCCAAAGTCCGCGGTCGGGTGTTCGTCGTGGGGAGGCTCCGGCGATCGGTCTCTTCATCCATTCGCCGGGCAACCCGTGCCGCTTGTGTCGGAACGCGCAGTTGTCCGGAAGCTGAACCGTGTCGCACGCCGGAGGCGGTGAGAGGCCCGCCGGCGTTGGGGCGTGCGGTCCACGATGCTCCGATCTCGACGAGAAGCAGACGACGAATGCAGCCGACGATACGTGCGATCCTGGCGGTCCTTCTGCTCGGCGGCTGCCAGGAGCGAACGGAGCCGGAGGAGCCACTCGCGCTCCCGGGGACGGAGATCGGGCAACAAGCCCCAGTTCTTCGCGGGCAGCTCCCCTCGGGTGACTCGTTGCGTGTCGATTCTCCCCCTGGAAACCCAACTGTCCTGGTCTTCTACCGTAGTATCGAATGCGGACTGTGTCGGGTGCAGCTGGAGCAAATGCAAGACAACAAGGCGGCGTACGACCGCGCGGATGCCGCGCTCGTGGCGGTGACGCTCGATCCACCGAACCTCAGCCGCGCCTGGATCGACGACGTCTCTCTCGATTTCCCGCTCGTGTCCGTCGACTCCGTTACCTTCCGAACCTGGGGCGCCATCTCCGCAGAACGAGCCGTCCCCCGTCCCGCAACCTACGTGCTCGATGGCCTCGGAATCGTCCGCTTCAAGCACGTCGGTCGGAACGCTTCCGACCGCACGACGGATGCGGAGGTCATAGCCATTCTGGAGAGTGTGCGAGGCACGTGAAGAGTATGATTCCGGAGGTCCATGAATGGGTCGGATGGGGGTGACGGGATGAGCGAAAAGCTGCCGGAGCGGCCGCTACCGGCACCGGTCCCCGACCGCGTCCTCTCGAGAGAGGACTTCGAGACGGTGATCCGGCGCGCGGCCGAGTTACAAGCACGCGAGGCGGACCGCGAGGCAGGCGAGGGCCTGAGCGAGGGGGAAGCGATGAGGATCGGGCGCGAGCTCGGCCTCTCGACCCGTCATCTCAATCAGGCACTGGCAGAGACTTCCGCTCCTGCCGGGGAGACAGGGGTCCTCGTCACCCTCTACGGCCCAACCATGGTTCGCGCCAGTCGAACGGTGATCGGTGATCCGGCGGAGCTCGCCCGATCGCTGGAACGCTATCTGTTGGAGCGGGAATTCCTTGCCGTTCAGCGCCGGTTTGCGGATCGGGTAGTGTTGACGCGTGCGACGGGGGTCGCTGCGAGCCTCGGTCGGATGAGCAGTCAGCTGCTTCGCCGCTCGCCGCTCCTCGACGTCCAGGAGCTGGAGATGGCAGTGCGGGGTCTGGAGGAGGGGTACTCGCACGTCGCGCTAGCGGCTTCGCTCAAGTCCAACCGGACCGCCACGGCGGCGAGCTCAATCCTGGGGGGCGGGACGGCGGCGGCGGCGGTCGCAACGGTCCTGGGCATCGCGATCGATCCCGCCGCAGCTCTGATCGGTGTGCCATTCCTGGGTGGCGGAATGGCGATCGGGCACCGCTACTACGCGAACCTCGTGCGTAACACCGAGGTTCGACTCGAATCGCTGCTCGACCGCCTTCAGCATGACGAGCTGCCGCCACCTCTCACGCGGTGGTCTGCGCCTCCGCCACGGCACCGGTGAGAGAGCCATCGGCTTATCCGCTATCAGAGGCCGGCCGACGATGCCGAGCTCTGACCATCGCAGGCCATCCCCCCAGTGCTCATTCCCGCGGCGCCGGTTGGGAGGTCACCTTCGTACTCCTCGTCGGGCGCCAGTACGTCCATGAACGAGCTCACCGAGAAGACAGCGTTGCCCGCTCCGGGAGGACCGTAGCCGGGTGGTGCCTGGTGTCCGTATTTCTCCAGCGTCTCACGATAGACCTCGAGCAATCGCACATGGTACTCGAGGGGCGCCCCGTCGGGGTTGGCCTTGCCGAGTGGGGTCGTCGGCTCGGGGCACCAGGTGGTGAAACGAGGGGTCACGCCCCGCGACATGAAGTAGTCGAGCCCCTCGCCAGTCGAGCGGATCGCTTCGTCAATCCCGTCGAAGCCGTACGGCTTCGCCATCTCGACGCCGGCGACGAAGTTGGGGATGACGTAACGGGCCCCGAAGATCTCGCGTGCATCCAGGATCCGCCGGTGCCACTGCGAGCGACCGACGTAGCGTTCCTTCCCGGGTGAAACGCGGGCGAAGATCGCCTCGTCCCAGACCTCGTAGTTCGGGTGGTAGATCCGGATTCCATGCTCCTTGAAGACCGCGGCCTGCTCCTTCGGCAGCGCCTGCGCGACCACTTTGCCGATCCAACGACCCGGAAAGGCCTCCTCGATCGCCCGAGCGTAGCGGCCGTAGAACTCGGCCTCCCCGAGGCCATCGACCTGCGAGGTGATGCTACCCCCGGTCAGCGTATACGCGTGTGAAGCTCGCGTCGTGTCGAATCGATCGATGATCTCCAGCGCCTCGATCACCTCGTCGACCGGCTTGACGCCCGTGTACGGACGACCCGCCTGCTTGTGCTGCCGCCAATTGTGGTTGATGTCGCAGAACTGGCACTCCTCTTTGGCGCCGAAGTACTGGCAGAGCCGTAAAACCGTCAGATAAATCAGATACCCCCACTGGATCGTCGGCGCGATCTCCATCACGGACTTTCCATTCGACAGCCGATGCCTGTAGTATTCGGGCATGGGGGGAAGCTCGACATCGGCGACTGGCGATTGCTCGAGCACCAGGTGAAGCCTGCCGTCCGGGCCTGCCTCGATTCGGTAAGGAGATTCCGGATTGACGCGCACGGAGACGGTCGTTCGCCGCAGCTCCAGCGGCCCTCCCGTCAGGGCAACCTCCTCAGGCGGTCGGCGCAGAGCGGCCTCCCCGAGCTCTTTCAGGGGTCGGTGATCGAAGGAGAAGATGAAATAGGATTTCGGCTTCACGTCTCCCGTTTCGTTCTCGCTAAGGCCGGCGACATCGAATGCGATGCCGGTCCGAAGCAGATCCTCTTTGAGAACCGCTTCGCGCGGGATGTGGGGAAACCGAGCAATGAGGTGCTCGACGAGTGCGGTCCTTGTGCTCATGCGGTCTTTTTGGTCGTTTGAATGCGGGCGAGAAAGGTACCGATCGGGGTTCGCGATGGAAACACCCGCTCCGTTCTCACGCCGCCGCCCGCGCCAGCCGATCCCGAACTGCAGCCCATCGACCGTCGCCCGGTACCGACTCGACGAAGACGACTTCACAGCCCGTGTCATCCAGCCGATGCAAAGTGTCGTAGAGCACCCGTGCATATGCGTCCGGGTCGAAGGGCATCCGGACGAGCACGTCGATCCAGGGGTCCGGCTGCACGTCGAGAAGCAACGCTCCGACGATCTTGCCCGCTGCCTTCGCCTTCCGGGTTTCCCCGGCCAGGCGATCCGCTCCATCGGCTCCGAGAAGAACGAGCCGGGCCCGTGGCGCGTAGTGCCGGTCGAGCATGCCAGGCGATGGACGGGCGCCCTCGCCCGACGGCGCGACCGGGGTGAGCAGCTCTCGGCCGAGCACTTCTTCGAGCTGCGAAGCGTCGACCATGCCCGGCCTCAACAGGACCGGGTCGGTCTCCGAGAGGTCTACTACCGTCGATTCGATTCCAACGGGCGCCTCCCCGGCGTCCAGAACCAGATCCACACGGCCACCCAGCGCCTTGAGCACGTGCTCCGCGCGCGTCGGGGAAAGTTGGGCCGAAGGGTTGGCGCTCGGAGCGGCGATCGGGACGCCGGCTTCCGTGAGTAGGGCCGCCGCAACCGGATGTCGCGGCACACGGAGCGCCACGGTCGATCGACCGGAGGTCACGATCGCGGGTACCCGACCGCGTTTCGGAACCACGAGTGTCAGCGGCCCCGGCCAGAATGTCCGTCCCAGTCGCTCCGCCTCTGGCGGCCACTTTGCCGCCAGCGCACGGGCCGACGCGAGGTCGGCGCAATGTACGATCAGGGGATTGAACGACGGCCGCCCCTTCGCCGTGAAGATCCGGCCGACGGCCTCCGGATCCAGTGCATTGGCACCGAGGCCGTAGACCGTCTCCGTCGGGAAGGCGACCAGGCCGCCGCTGCGGAGGATTCGTGCGGCGTGTGCGATCACCTCCGGATCCGGATGCGTCGGATCGAGGCGGATCGTCGTCATATCGAGGGGTTAAACAGACTCCGGAACATGGCCTGTAAGATGTTGTTTATAAGTCTCTTATGTCATCGCTGAAAGGAGTCGTCCGACGCTTGGTCCCGGTCTGGTTCTTGCTTCCTTCCTGGGGTTGGGAAGGGTGCCGTCGAACGCACCGAGACTCCGCAAAGGGAGGCGGCCTTCCCCGACAGAATCGAGCCACAACGGATCTCCCGTAGGTTTCAGTTCGTCGGTGCATCAGGAGAATTGACATGTTCTGGATACTCGTTACGGGCTTATGGGCGGCGATGCTGCTTTCGCCCTTTGTGTTGTTGTACCTCTTCCTGCCGTCCGGCCGTGAATGCCCCCGTTGCGCCGGCGAAACCCTCCCGATCCGCTCGCAGCTGCTGCGGCCGTTCAGGTCGCTCGCGATGCTCCGCTGGTGCATGGGGTGTGGGTGGGAG
>WHSP01000146.1 GCA_009380025.1 Gemmatimonas sp.
GCCGCGGGCCCTCTACACCGATTGGAAGAACGTCTACAAGCGGCAGCCGACCGCGGCGGAGGAAGCGGCCGGGGAAGCCGGATACACGCACTTTGGGCGGATGTGTGCGAAGCTGGGGATCGAGATCATCGCCGCGTCGAGCCCACAAGCGAAGGGACGCGTGGAGCGGAGCAACGGGACACAACAGGACCGGTTGATCAAGAAGATGCGGCTTCTGGGGATCGAGGACGATGCCGCGGCGAATGCCTACGTCGAGTCGGTTTATCTTCCGGCCCACAATGCACGCTACGCCGTGGCGCCAGCCAGCCCGGTCGACTACCACCTGCCGCGCAATCTCGAGCTGCGCGACGAGGACGTGTTCTGCCTCGAGCATACCCGCACGGTCGGAAAGGACTTCGTGGTGCAGTTTGGCAAGCGAGGCCTGCAGCTCGATCGTGCGGCGCGGGGCCGCGTTCCGGCGGGCTCGAAGGTGATCGTCCGGGAGACCCAGGACGGCGAGCTCCGGGTGATCCACGTCAGCCGGCTTCACGGCGAGCGCGAGTGTCGCTGGAGTCTTGCCGCAGCGCGCGGGAAGAAATCGGAGGTCCCGACCCCGCTCGCGCAAACGGAGTCGAAGCCGCCCAGGAAAGCCCACCGGCCGGCGGCGGATCACCCGTGGCGCCGCCCGGTCGTGACGCGAGCGGAGCTGCGCCTGTGAAATCCCGGGCGCGGCGCCCGAGTTTTCCACACGCTGCTGCTGCGAGCGATCCCAAGGGGCTCTTCGCAGCAGCGCGTGGAAAACTCACCTTTCGAAACCAGGGGACATTTCTATTCGTTGAATTCGGGGGACACTTCTATCCGTGCTTGACAATTTGTGCTACAAACCGCTTGACAGAATGGGTACTCCTTAGACAGACTTACGGCTTATGGCAACCGTCCACCGCATCCGCCGCGAGAGCGGACAGGAACACGTCGCGCTGCACGATCGGGCGATGGACAACCTGCGCTTCATCCGTGAAACGATGGAGCGAGCAGGGAGTTTCACCGCCGTTTCCGGTGGCGGTCAAGTGGTGATTGGTCTCACGGCCCTGCTCGCGGCCGGGATCGCCGCCGCACAGCCGGCACCCGAGCGCTGGCTGACGGTGTGGAGCGTCGAAGCGGTGGTCGCCCTCGCCATCGGGGGGTGGACCGTCGCGAGGAAAGCCTACCTGGCCGGCCTTCCTTTGCTGTATGGACCGGGCCGCAAAGTGGCCCTCAGCCTCGCACCCCCGCTGTTTGCCGGGGCGATGTTGACGGCTGTACTGTTCGATGCGTCGCTACTCGCGCCGCTACCCGGGATGTGGCTCCTCCTCTTCGGCACCGGTGTCGTCGCAGCCGGCGCCTATTCGGTTCGCATCGTGCCCGTGATGGGCCTCTCCTTCATGCTTCTCGGGATCTTTACCCTGCTGGCTCCGAGCACATGGGGAAATGCCTTGATGGGCCTCGGCTTCGGAGGCTTCCACATCTTCTACGGTCTCCTCATAGCCTGGAGGCACGGTGGCTGAAGAACGAGCCGTTTCGCGCGGCTGGTCGCCCGATGCCGCTCCCGAGTCCAACCTGCGAAGCGAACCCGGCGGCTCGCACGAGGCCGGCCCCGTGGCGTTCGACCGCCTCATTCACGAACGAATGCGGCTCGGTATCGTGAGTGCCCTCGCAGTCAACGACTGCCTGAGCTTCAATGAGCTCAAGGCGATGCTTCGCGCCACCGATGGCAACCTCAGCGTTCACGCCCGTAAGCTCGAGGAAGCCGGCTACCTGGAATGCCGAAAGAGCTTCAACGGTCGCGTACCTCGAACCGATTTCCGCCTCACCTCCCTCGGCCGCCGCGCATTCGAGCGGTACCTGGATCACATGGAGGCGTTGATCGAAGCCGTACGTGAGACCTGAACCCTTTCTTCACGCCTCTATACTTTATGAAACAAAGCGGGATCGGGACGCCTCCGGGGCTCCACGTGGGGATGATCATGGACGGAAACGGCCGATGGGCCGTTGCGCGGGGACGGGCGCGGGTGGCGGGGCATCGGGTCGGGGCAAAGGTCGTTCGCAGCATAGTGGAAGCGGCGCCTGATCTCGGGATCGACGTGCTCACGCTGTACGCGTTTTCAGCTGACAACTGGAAACGGCCGAGTCGGGAGGTAGCGGCGTTGATGCGACTGTTCCGTGCGTACCTGGCAGCGGAAACGGCGCGGTGCGTACAGAACGGGGTCCGCGTCTCCATCATCGGTCGCCGGGACCGTCTTCCCCCGGTGTTGCTGCGGGCGATCGACGCGGCAGAGGCGGCAACGGCGGACTGCGGGAGGCTGCTTCTTCGAATCGCGATCGACTACTCGGCGCGCGAAGCGATCATCGGGGCGGCGATGTTGGGATGTAGGTGCGGGACACGAGAGGAGTTCAGCGCCCTGATCGCGCAGGCTACGCATTCACTGCCCACGCGCGAAGTCGACCTGCTGATCCGAACGGGAGGCGAACAGCGGTTGAGCGACTTCCTTCTCTGGGAGTGCGCGTACGCGGAGCTGATGTTCGAAACGTGCCTCTGGCCCGACTTCGACGTGGATCGGCTCGGCCAAGCACTGTGGGAGTTTCGGCAGCGCGACCGCCGCTTTGGTGGGCTCCCGCAAGCGGCAGCCGGCTAGTGCGGGGATGACAAGCACGGACCTCTCAGGGGTTGCGGTTGTCGGCCCCATCCCGACGAAGCCAATCAGGGATTGCGACGCGGGTATCGTCGTTCGGAAGTCGAGCGGGGCCGAAGCGCCGGATGAGGTCGTTCGGGCTGATGACTTCGCCCGGGGTCGCCAGACCGCAGGTGCTGGCGAGCCAGCCGGTCAGGATTTCGGGTCGAGTACCCCGCTCCCGCAGTTCGCGAAGGGAAAGGGCTCCGGAGCGCTTCGAGAGTCGTTCTCCATCGGCGGCAAGGAGCAGGGGAACGTGGGTCCAGCGGGGTTCCGGGAGACCGAGAGCCCGGTAGAGGAGGATCTGACGGGCAGTGGATGAGAGGAGATCCGAGGCTCGGAGAACGTCAGAGATTTGCATTGCCGCGTCATCGACGACGACGGCGAGCTGGTACGCGGCGACCCCATCCTTTCGTCTAACCACGAAATCGCCGGTTTCGACCGCCGGCAGGTAGCGGCGTTCCCCGAAGATTCCATCACGGAAGGCGACTTGGCCTTCGGGGACCTTGAAGCGGAGAGCTGCCTGACGGGAGCCGGTGCGGTCCGTGGGAGTGAGGTCACGGCAAGTACCGGGATACGCCGGTCCTTCCTCATCGGCTGCGTGGGGTGCTGCGGCAGCCGCGGCGATCTCCTTCCTGGAGCAGAAGCAGGAGAAGAGCGAGCCCTGGGAAGCAAGCGACCGCAGTGCGCTCCGATAGAGTTCGTGTCGCCGTGACTGGAGGTACGGACCGAATGGACCGCCGACGTCTGGCCCCTCATCCCAATCGAGCCCGAGCCACCGCAAGTCCTCCAGTTGCCCCTCCAGGTACTCCCTCCTCGACCTCGTCGGATCCAGGTCTTCCACCCGCAAGACGAACTGGCCTCCAGCCGCACGAACCTGGAGCCAGGCGAGTAGCGCAGTGCGAGCATTGCCGAGGTGAAGTTCGCCAGTGGGGCTAGGAGCGAAGCGACCGCGCAACCGCAGGAATCGAGGGCAGGGGTCAGGGAATGATCAGAGATCGTCGAGCATCTGGTCGACCCGCGCTTCGAGCGCAGGTCGAGTGACGCCTGCGAGAGCCGTTTCGAGAAGATCGGCGAGCTCCTCCCCGAAGTCCGCGGGGAAGCGCCGCTTGATGCGAACGAGCGGCGCGAAGGCCAGCAGGGCCGTCCGGGGGACCTCGGTATCCTCGAACTCACCGGTCTCGTCGCCTCGCCACGCGTCGCTGTCGCCGATGCTGGCTCGCCACGGCTCCGATTCTCCCTCTTCCGCCTCGAGGGCCTCCGACGCATCGATCGGAACGGCGAGTCCCACCATCGCTCGGATCTCGATCGAATCGTTTTCCGGCTCCTCTGCCAGCACCCCCAACGTGACGGGTTCGCCGAGAGCATCCCGAAGCACGCCGACGGTATCGGGCGGGAGAAGGGCACGGAAGCTCGGGTGCGGATTGTTCGCGGCGAAGAACGCCGTCGGAACCAGGTCAGAGCCATCGGGCACCAGCCCTTGACCGTCGACTTCCTCCATCCGCAGCCGGACCTGGTCCTCCCTCAAGTATACATGCATTGCTCTCTATCGTCCCTGGTGTTCCCTATGATATGGTCCGGGCGGTTTCGTGTTCCGCGGTGCGGAGTGACGGAAGCCTCCTATCGCCCCGGGAGGGCCTTCCCAGCCGCTTCTGGCGTGCTCCCCCCTCCCCCCTATCTTACTGGCACACGATTCTCTTACAACCGGAATCTTCATGTTGCCAGTGATGGATATGCACCGGGACAGCGGCCTGGACCGGTTGGAAGGCGCCCTACGCCAAGCCGTTCGGGGCGAGGTGCGATTCGACCAGAAGTCGCGGCTGCTCTATAGTACGGACGCCTCTCTCTACCAGATTCTACCGCTCGGCGTCGTGCTGCCCAAGAGCGCAGACGATGTCGCTCAGCTGATGCGAATCACGGCGGAGGAGGGTGTTCCTGTACTGCCGCGTGGCGGTGGAACTGGACTCGCCGGCCAGACGGTGGCCTCCGCGATCGTCATCGATTTCTCCAAGTACATGAATCGCGTTCTGGCGATCGATGCGGAACGGCGGGTCGCCCGTGTTCAGCCGGGGCTTCGCCTCGATCGATTGAACCGTGCCGCCGCTCCGTACGGGCTGCAGTTTGGACCCGATCCGGCAACCATCCGCCAGTGCGCTCTCGGCGGAATGATCGGCAACAACTCCTGCGGGGCGCGCTCGCTGATCTACGGAAAAACGGGCGACCACGTTCACGCGTTGCGATGCTTCCTCCCCGATTCGACGTGCGTGGACCTCCGGTCCGTGCCGCGTGACTCGGTCGCCACGCTGCCAGGTCGCGAAGGCGAGCTCGCCCGCGAGGTACTCCGTATCCTCGAACCTGAACGGGATCGGATCCTTTCCCGATACCCGAAGGTGCCTCGGCGCGTGTCCGGCTACAACTTCGATTCGATGATCGAGGACGAGGAGTTGAACCTCGCAAAGCTGATCGTGGGAAGCGAGGGAACGCTGGCCACCGTTGTGGAAGCGGAGCTGGGGCTGGTACCTGTTCCGGAAGCTCGCTCCCTCGTCCTCCTCTCATTCCGGGAGCGCTGGACGTCGATGGACGCCATCGCCGCCATCCTCCCGGAACCGGACCTCTCTGCCCTCGAGATCGTCGATTCGAGGGTGCTGCAGGGAGCCCGGGAGCTCTTTGAGTATCGACCAACGGCTGCCCTCGTCGCCCCCGACGCGCTCGGCGTCCTCTTTTGCGAGTTCTCAGGCGATACAGCCGAACAGGTCGCCGAACGAGCCCACGATTTCGCTAGCCGGGCACCTTCGCTTCCCGGGAATCCGACCGCCGGCGTGTTCCTCGCCCCGAACGACCAGACGGCAGCGTGGTCGCTCCGTCAGGTCGCCACGGGTCTGCTCTACCGCACCACACCCTCGCGTGATATCAAGCCGCAAGAGTTCGTGGAAGACACCGGCATCGCGCCGGAAAAGCTCGGCGCGTACACCCGCCGCTTCGAGGAGATCGTCCATCGCCACGGCACGACCCTGGGCTTCTTCGGCCATGCGGGCCAGGGATGTCTCCACATCCGCGTTGACCTGAACCTCAAGAAGGGAGAGGACGTCAAGCGGATGCAGGCGATTGCCCGGGACGTCGCCGCGTTGGTCGTCGAGTTCGGTGGCTCGTTGTCCGGCGAGCACGGCGACGGCCTTTCGCGAAGTGAGTTCCTGCCCACGATGTTCGGGCCGGAGATCATGGACCTGCACCGCCGGGTGAAGCATCTCTTCGACCCGAACAACCGGGCGAATCCGGGCAAGATCGTCGACGGTCCTCCCATGGCAGACAGCCTGAGGTTCGGGGAGGCCTATCGGGCATTTCCGCCTTCCACTCACTTCGACTATTCCGATGATGGCGGGTGGGACAAGGCGGTCGAGAAGTGCAACGGGATGGCAGTCTGTCGTAAGGTGGATGCAGGAACGATGTGCCCTTCCTTCATGGTGACGATGGAGGAAGAGCATACGACGAGGGGCCGGGCGAACAGCCTTCGTGAGGCGATGCGGGGGAACCTGCCGGGGATGAAGAGCACCGAGGTACTGGAGGCGCTCGATCTCTGTCTCGAGTGCAAGGCCTGCAAGACCGAGTGTCCGGTCGGGGTGGACATGGCCCGTTACAAATCGGAATTCCTGGCGCAGCATTACCGCGCGACCGGGCGAACGCCCGCTTCGGCCCTCTTCTTCGGACGCGTCCGCGACCTGTTGCGCATGGGGTCCATGGCGCCTCCCCTTGCGAACCTCGGCAACCGGATGGCGGGACCGCTGCTGAAGAGGATATCGCACGTGGACCCACGTCGCTCGCTCCCTGTGCTGGCGCGACGCCCCTTCCGCCGCGCGTGGGAGGGAAGCAGACCGCCCACGCTCCGCACTCAGCTGTCACAGTCGGTCCCCGGGTCGCAGCCGAAGGTGATCCTCCTGGATGACACCTTCCACAACTACGTTGACCCACGGCCGCTCGGGGCGGCGGTCCAGGTGCTGAGCCGGGCGGGGTTCGACGTCGAGCTCCCATCTCGCCAGGTCTGCTGCGGCAGGCCCCTCATCTCGAAGGGACTGCTCAGGGAGGCGAAGGACGCGCACCGAGCCGCTCTCGACGTGCTCGGTCCGGCGATCGACGCGGGCGTTCCCGTGGTCGGCCTCGAACCGAGCTGCATCCTCACGTTTCGCGATGAGCTTCCCGACCTCGTCAAGGACCCGCGCGCGCAAGCCCTCGCCGCTAACAGCTTCACCCTCGAAGAGTTCCTGATCGCTCAACCTGATTTCGCCCCGGGTCGACTCGCTCGGAAAGCCGTCGTCCACGGCCATTGCCACCAGAAGGCCCTGGTCGGTATGGAGCCGACTCGAAGGCTCCTGGAGAAGGTCGATGGCCTGGAGTTCGAAATCCTCGACTCCGGTTGCTGCGGAATGGCGGGCTCGTTCGGCTATGAAGAAGGACACTTCGAGGTTTCGCGCGCCGCAGGAGAACGGGTTCTCTTCCCGGCCGTGCGGCGGGCCGGCAACGATCTCGTTGTCGCTCCCGGATTCTCTTGCCGAACCCAGATCAAGGACTTCTGCGACGGGCGGCGCGCGATCCATCCGGCCGAGCTACTCGCCCTGGCGGAATGAGCACCACCGACCGCCCGACGATCAGCGTGCTGGTGATCACGCTGAACGAGGAGCGCATGCTGGATCGGGTGCTCGAAAGCGTTCGATGGGCGGACGAAATCGTGATCGTTGATAGCGGGAGCACGGATCGGACGGAGGAAATTGCACGACGCTATACGTCACACTTCTATGTGCTGCCCTACGAGGGCCATGGGATCCAGCGGCAGCGAACCTACGAGCTTTCGACCGGGGGGTGGATCCTCTACATCGACGCGGACGAGATCGTCACTCCGGCGCTGAGGGACTCGATCCTCTCGTCCGTCCGGGGACCCGGTGGTCGTTCGGGCTTCCGAATGCAGCTGCACACTTGGTTCCTTGGTCGATGGTTCGGTCGCAGCGGCTGGCGAAAGGAATGGAAGGTGAGGCTCTTCAGGCGAGACCGGGGTGCATTCGATGGCCGCGCGATCCACGAAGGTGCGCGGGTCGAGGGCCCGATCGGTACTCTGTCGGGCGCCCTGCTCCACTATCCGTACCGAGACCTCACGCACGCTGTCGAGAAGATGAACCGCTATTCGACCTCGATGGTCGATATGCGCTTGTCCTCCGGTAGGACCTCGTCCGCCCCTGCTGCCGTACTCCGGGGGTTCGGAAGGTTCTTTCGCGACTATATCGCCGGGGGTGAATTCCTTCTCGGGGGACCCGGCCTGATTCGTTCGACACTCAACGCATACTACACCTTCCTGAAATATGCGAAGTTGTGGGAGCGTTCGAACGCCGGGACCGTTCCGACCGACGTTGCACGAGCACCGAGCCACGGGCCGCCAGAGCCCCGCCAATGAAACGCTGGATCCGCCGACTGAAGCACGGCCTCAAGTGGCTGCTCGCGCCGATCTCCGTCCCGATCCGCAGCGGCCCACTGGCAGGCTACCGCTGGGCAGCAGCGACGGGTTCGCGTTTCATCAGCGGCACCTACGAGCCGTACAAGACCCGTGTATTTCTCGACGTGATCCGACCCGGAGAGGTGACGGTCGACGTCGGCGCCCACGTGGGGTACTATGTCGCCCTTGCGGCGAAGTTGGTCGGCGCCGAAGGCAAGGTCGTTGCCTTCGAGCCCCGGCCGTTGAACCTCCGCTTCCTGAAGCAGCACGTGTGTGCCAACCACCTCGACAACGTCGAGATCGTCGAAGCCGGCGTTGCCGATCGGTCAGGGACGGCAAAGTTCGATACCGGCTTCGGAACGGGTACTGGCCGACTGGCGGAGGGCGGCGATCTCACCGTTCCGACGGTGAGCCTCGATGACTTCTTCCACCGCGGCGACCTGTCCCGCGTCGGCTTCCTCAAGATCGATGTCGAGGGCGGTGAAGTCGACGTACTGAATGGTGGCGCGGAGATGATCCGCGACCAGCTACCCGTGATCCTGGTCGCCACCCACGAAGACCGACTGCACGAGAATGTGATCGGATTCCTCGACGACCTCGGCTATCGCCATCGCGTTCTGGATGCCGCAGGCAGCAGCGGCGACACCGAAGTCCTCGCGATGCCGCCGAGACATTCAGACGACGAACCCATCGAACCCGCAGAGGATTCGGCGCCAGCATGCCCATGAAATCGATGCCCACTCCCCTTCCGTCACTTTCGCTGGCTATCGGCCGGACCGGTCGCGTCGCCCTCGTCATGTGGATGGGCCTTGTCGGCGCGGTGGCCTGCGCACCCTTTATGGGCTCCGGCTCGACGGCAAGCCCCGAGGCAACCGCTCCGGGTGTGTTGGCCGCCGAAATCGACGCCATCCTGGCAGTTCCGGAGTTCGAGGATGCCCATTGGGGTGTCGTGATTCGTTCCCTCGAGAGCGGAGAGGTCGTCTACACGAGGAACGCGGACAGGCTCTTCGTGCCCGCTTCGAACATGAAGCTAGTCACGGGTGCCGCTGCCCTCGAAACCCTTGGAGAGGAGTATCGGTACCGCACGACCCTCTCGGCTGGCGGGCCCATTAGCGACGGAGCGATCGAGGGACCTCTCGTGGTGACCGGAACCGGTGACCCCACCTTCAGCACCCGCTTTCTCGCAGACTCTCGCGACGCTTTTCGTGCCTGGGCCGACAGCCTGCGCGCCCGCGGTGTGACCCGGGTGGCGGGAGCCGTAATCGGCGTCGACACCGCTTTCGTCGATCCACCTCTCGGCACGGGCTGGATGTGGGACGACCTCACTACCAGCTCCTCAGCCGAGTTCGGGGCCCTACAGTTCAACGAAGGCATCGTGGACGTCGACCTCTTCCCGAGCCAGACCACTCTGGAGCCGGCCGTCATCGTTCTGACGCCTCCCACCCAGTACGTCAGGGTCATGAACGATACGCGGACTCTTCCGCTGGGAAGTGTCACCACCCTCAGCATCGAGCGCGAGGAAGCGGGCCCCGGCATCATCGTCCGCGGCGAGATCGCGAGTGGCGACACGGGCGAGTCGCGATCCGTCGCCGTTCGCGACCCGGGCCTGTACCTCGCGTCGGTCGTCCGAGAGACCCTTCGCGAAAGCGGGATTGCAGTCGAGGGACCCGCGATCCACTACAGCGCCATCGGCATCGACGATCAGCAACTCGTCACTGCAACGGAGATCTTCTCGTACTTCTCCCCGCCGCTATCGGAGATCCTGCCGGGAATGATGAAGCCCAGTCAGAATCAGATCGCCGAGACACTGCTCCGAACGGTTGGGCGTGAGATCGGTGGAGAGGGCTCGGCCTCCGGTGGCGTTGCCGTGATCGATAGCCTGTTTTCCGCCTGGAATCTCGACCAGCAGACGTTCCGGATGGCCGACGGCTCCGGCCTTTCGCGGTACGACCTCTTGTCGCCAGAGCTCCTCGTCGAGCTCCTCACTCACATGGACGCGAGCCCGTATCGAGATCTATGGCTGGAATCCCTTCCGGTTGCCGGCCGCGATGGCACCCTCGAGGATCGGATGCGGGATCCCCCGCTCGTCGATCGTGTTCTCGCGAAGACAGGCTCGTTGAGTGGTGTTCGAGCTCTCTCGGGCTATCTCACTGCACCCAGCGGTGAACGCTTCGTCTTTTCCATCATCGCCAACAACTACCTCGCCCCGTCCTCCTCCGTCGATCGTGTCGTCGAATCGATTCTCCAGATGGTAGCGACCATTCGCTGAGCTCTCGGCGCTCCAATTAATTAAGGGTCTTCACCTGTTTCCGTCCGTGGGAGGGTGATAGGGGGCCCCTGCCAGGGCAAGAGGGGGCTGGGCTTTGAGGGCTGGTTCGTTGGAGAGAACCGGCTCGTTTGGGGGCTCCGATCAGGCGGGGAAAGCGAGGTTTGCCGGCTCCAGGTAGGAGGGCCGCGCGCAGGAGGGTAGCGAAGAGTGGACATGATGGAAACCTTGGAGGAGTTAAGCGGCAAAACTCTTCTCCGACCCAAGGATCCCACCATGTCCACGAGCCTAATGTATCACGGCTTCGGTGTGCGCGGCTACGTCTACCAGCGCACGCAGTACAAGGGAGGCGAGATCCACTTCGTCATGGAACAACCCTCCTCAGAGCTTCGCTGCTCGGGGTGCGGAAGCCGTCAGGTGATCCGTCGAGGCGGCCGGGAACGCCGGTTCCGAGGGCTCCCGATCGGGCGACGGCCGGTCTGGATCGAGCTGGTAGTGCCGCGCCTGGAGTGCAAACGATGCGGGGCGGTGCGGCAGGCCGAAGTGAGCTTCGCAGAGGGCCAGCACGGCTACACCAAGCGTTTCGCGCGCTACGGGGTGGAGTTGGCCTCTCACATGACGATCG